>DASRHM010000042.1:0-9905 GCA_035650575.1 Dehalococcoidia bacterium
TTCCGCGCAGATGGCGCACGCCTGATCGCCGGTCACGCAGCACGCACGAGAGGCCGGCGCGCGCGCCGGCCTCTTGGTTTCTGCCCAGCATGGTCAGAGATGGACATCGATGGGCTGCACCGCGGCGCGCCTGGCGTTCCACAACCCGCGTCGGACGGACAGCGCACCCGACGGCGCAGCCTATCTCGCGCAACCGGAGTGACACGACTTCAGACAGAAATGTCCCAGCCCGTGCGCCGAACACGGGCCCGATAGCGGCGCGCCGCCACGCAGATCCCGCGCTCGACAGAACGCGCTAGCCCCGGCGTCCCGCACCCCCTATCATCGCAGTGGACCCCAGAAATGTTCACCCACCTGCACCTTCACACCGAGTACAGCCTCCTCGACGGCCTCAGCCGCATCCCCGACGTGATGGACCGCGTCGCGGCGCTCGGCCAGCAGTCCGTCGCCATGACGGACCACGGCGCCCTGTACGGCGCCATCGACTTCTACAAGGAAGCCCGGGCGCGCGGCATCAAGCCCATCATCGGCATCGAGGCGTACATCGCCCCGGACTCGCGCCACCGCAAGTCCGACGCGCGCGCCAACAACTACTTCCACCTGACGCTGCTCGCAAAGGACCTGCAGGGCTACCGGAACCTGATGAAGCTCAGCACCGCCTCGCACCTGGAGGGCTTCTACTACAAGCCGCGCATGGACAAGGAGCTGCTCGCGGCCCACGGCAAGGGGCTGATCGCGCTCAGCGGTTGCGCCTCCGGCGAGATGCATCGTCTGCTCGCCGAGGAGCGCCACGACGACGCACGGAAGCTCGCCGGCTTCTTCGGCGACGTGTTCGACGGCTTCTACCTGGAGGTGATGCGCCACGACGAGCCGGAGATCAACGACGAGTGCGCGCGCGTGCTGAAGGGCCTCGTCGCGCTGTCGAAGGAGACCGGCATCCCCCTCGTCGCGACGAACGACTCGCACTACACCGCGCGCGAGGACGCGCCGATCCACGACGTGCTCCTCTGCATCGGCACGAACAGCACCGTCGACGACGCGAAGCGCCAGCTCAAGATGCACGACGACTCGTACTACGTGAAGTCGGAGGAGGAGATGCTGGCGCTCTTCCCCGACCTGCCGGAGGCGGTGACGAACACGCAGCTCGTCGCCGAGCAGTGCAACCTCGAGCTGGAGTTCGGGCGCCTCCACCTGCCCGAGCCGGAGATCCCCGCCGGCGTCACCCCGCACGAGCACCTCACGCGCCTCGCGCGCGCCGGGCTCGAGCGCCGCTACGGCAACGCCTCGGATGACGTGCGCTCGCGCCTGCAGTACGAGCTGGACGTCGTCGAGAAAACCGGCTTCACGAACTACTTCCTCGTCGTCCACGATATCGCGCAGTTCTGCCGGCGCGAGAACATCATGCTCGGGGTGCGCGGCTCCGCTGCGGCGAGCATCATCCTGTACACGCTCGACGTCACGTTCATCGACCCGCTCGCGAACCGGCTGGTGTTCGAGCGCTTCCTGCACGTCGACCGCAAGGAGCCGCCGGACGTCGACCTCGACATCCCGGACGACCGCCGCGACGAGGTGATCCGCTACGTCGCCGCGCGCTACGGCGCCGACCACGTCGCGCAGATCATCACGTTCGGCACCATGGGCGCGAAGGCCGCCGTGCGCGACGTCGGCCGCGCGCTCGGCATGACCTACGGCGAGGCAGACCGCGTCGCGCGCCTGATCCCGAACGCGCTGCACATGACGCTCGACCGCGCGCTCGAGGAGAGCCCCGAGCTCGCGTCCGCGTACGAGGTCGAGCCGCCCGTCACGAAGCTCGTCGACACCGCCCGCCGGCTCGAAGGCGTCGCGCGGCACGCCAGCACGCACGCTGCCGGCGTCGTCATCTCGCGCGAGCCGCTCGCGGAGCACGTGCCGCTGCAGCGCCCGACCCGCGGGGACGAGTCCTCGATCCCCACGACGCAGTACGCGATGGCGCAGGTGGCCGAGATCGGCCTGCTGAAGATGGACTTCCTCGGCCTCGCGAACCTCTCGATCCTGCGGCGCGCCGTCGAGATCATCGAGCGCCGCCACGGCGTGACGGTGGACCTGCAGGCGCTGCCCGACGGCGACCCGAAGACGTTCGAGATGCTCTCGCGCGGCGACACGTTCGGCGTCTTCCAGCTGGAGTCGCCCGGCATGCGGCGCGCCATCCAGGAGCTGCGCCCGGACAGCGTCGCCGAGCTGATGGCGCTCGTCGCCCTCTACCGCCCCGGGCCCATGCAGCACATCCCGGCATACTGCCGCGCGAAGCACGACCGCTCGCTCGTGCAGTACCCGCACCCGGACCTGGCGGAGATCCTCGATGAGACGTACGGCGTCATCGTCTACCAGGATCAGGTGCTGCTCGTCCTGCAGAAGTTCGCCGGCTACTCGCTCAAGGACGCCGACGCGATCCGCAAGGCGATGTCGAAGAAGATCGCCGCGCTCATGCAGGAAGAGGGCGAGAAGTTCATCGCCGCGGCGGTGCGCAACGGCTACCGCCGCGAGGAAGCGGAGCAGATCTTCGAGCTCATCGAGCCGTTCGCCGGCTATGCGTTCAACAAGGCGCACTCCGCCTGCTACGGGACGATCGCGTACCAGACCGCGTGGTTGAAGGCGAACTACCCGCATGAGTACATGACCGCCGTGCTGGCGGCCGCCGGCGCGCACGACCGCATCGCGCAGGCCGTCGCCGAGTGCGTGCGGCTCGGCATCGACGTCCGCGCGCCGGACGTGAACCGCAGCGACGTCACGTTCTCGCTCGAGGACATTGAAGGCGCGCCGCGCATCCGCTTCGGGCTCAGCACGGTGAAGAACGTCGGCCACGCCGCCGCGGAGAGCATCGTCCGCGCGCGCGAGGAAGGCGGCGCCTTCGCGTCGATCGAGGACTTCACGAAGCGCGTCGACCTGCACGTGCTCAACCGCCGCGCGCTCGAGTCGCTCGTGAAGTGCGGCGCGCTCGATTCCATCGCGCAGAAGCCGGAGGGCGGCGCCTGGGACCGCGGCACGCTGCTGATGAACCTCGACCGCATCGTCTCGCTCGCCCAGCGCGAGGCGAAGCTCCGCGAGACGGGGCAGTCGACGATGTTCGACATGTTCGGCGACAGCGTGGCCACGCCGCTCCCCGCGCTGGTGCTGGAGGAGTCCGAGGCGTCGAAGGCGGAGATGCTCGCCTGGGAGAAGGAGATGCTCGGCGTCTACGTGTCCGAGCATCCGTTCTCGAGCGCCGCCGTGGCGCTCGCCAGGCACACCTCCGCGCTCGTCAGCGAGCTGACGCCCGAGATGGACGGCCGCGAAGTGGTCATCGCCGGCATGGTCAACGGCGTCCGCAGCCTGGCGACGAAGGTCGGCAAGCCGTTCATCGCCGTGACGGTCGAGGACTTGTCCGGCACGGCGGAGGTCACGGTCTGGCCGGATGTGTACGAGGGCACGAAGGCGTGGTGGGCGCCCGGCAACATCCTGCTGATGCTCGTGCGCGTGCGCGAGCGCGGCGACCGCCTGCAGTGCGGCGTGCAGCAGGTCTCGCTCGTGCAGGCGGCCGATGGCTCCGTGAGCCACGAGCAGTTCGCCGTCCCCGAGTGGTTGACGGATGCCGTGCGCGCATCGGCCGGCGTCGGCGTCGTCGACGTGCGCCGGGTGGCCGAGGACGGCCCGCCGCCCGTCGCGGGGGGCGCGAACGGCAACGCGCGCATGAACGGCAACGGCGCGAAGCACGGCGCGGACGGCAACGGCTCGAGCGGGGCCGGCGGGCGCCGGCTGCTGCGCTTCTTTCTGCACGAGTCGGACGACCCGGAAGACGACCGCGCCCGCCTCGACGAGCTGATCGCGCTCATCTCGACCTACCCCGGCCCGGACAAGGTTCGGCTCTTCATCCACGCCCGCGACGGCGATCGCATCGAGCTGTCGATGCCGGACGCGCGCGCCTGCGATGAGTTGCGCGCCGCGGGCATCGCCGTCCTCACGCCCCACGGCGGCGCGGAGGAGATCGCGGACCTCCGCCCGCGCGCCGCGGCGCCGGCGTGAACGCCGCGTTCCTCCCTCCCAACCCCCTCGTCGACTGCGATACGATCCTCCCGGCTGCGGGTGCAGGGGCCCAGCAGGGCGCTTGTGTGTCCCCCAGCCTCTTCTCAGTTCCTTGAAATGATTGAAGACCCGGGCTGCGGCGCGATCGATGCGCTCCGGGTCGAGCGACTCCACCGTTGCGAAGGCAGCCCTCGCCCGGCAGCCCCGGGGCCGTCGCGTTACTCCGACCGCGCGTCCTTCGCGCGGGCGCCGGCGCCGAGCACGCGCTTGCGCAGGCGCAGGCTGTGCGGCGTCACCTCCAGCGCCTCACTGTCATCAAGCCACTCCAGCGCCTGCTCCAGCGAGAGCACGCGCGGCGGCACCAGGTGCACCGACTCCTCGGCCGTCGACGAGCGCATGTTGGTGAGTTTCTTCTCGCGCGTGATGTTCACGTTGATGTCGCCCTCGCGCGCGTTCTCGCCGATCACCATCCCTTCGTACACCTGGTCCCCCGGCGCCACGAACATCTCCCCGCGCTCCTGCGCGTGCTCGATGGCGTAGGCCGTCGCGCGCCCGCTGCGATCGGCGACGAGCGCGCCCGTCGTGCGGTGCGGGATCTCGCCCTGCCACGGCTCGTAGCCGTCGAACAGGTGGTTGAGCAACCCGGTGCCGCGCGTGTCGGTGAGGAACTGCGTGCGGAAGCCGATCAGCCCGCGCGAGGGGATGCGGTACTCGAGCCGCACGCGGCCCGCGCCGTGGTTGGCCATGTTGAGCATCCGGCCCTTGCGCGAGGCCACCGACTCCGTGACCACGCCGACGTAGTCATCCGGCACGTCGATCACCAGGTGCTCCATCGGCTCGTGCTTCACGCCGTCGATGACGCGCACGATGACCTCGGGCTTGCTCACCGTCAGCTCGAAGCCCTCGCGGCGCATCATCTCGACGAGGATCGCCAGCTGCAGCTCGCCGCGCCCGGAGACCTTGAACGCATCCGGCGAGTCGCCCGCTTCGACGCGGATCGCGACGTTGGTCAGGATCTCGCGCTGCAGGCGGTCGCGGATGTTCCGGGAGGTCAGCAGCTTCCCCTCGCGGCCGGCCATCGGCGACGTGTTGACGGAGAACACCATGCTCACGGTCGGCTCGTCGACCACCACGCGCGGCAACGGCTGCGGCCGCTCCGGGTCGGTGAGCGTGTCGCCGATGTTCACGTCCGGGAAGCCGGCAACCGCGACGATGTCGCCGGGCCCGGCGTCGGCGATCTCGGTGCGCTCGAGGCCCTCGAAGCCGTACAGGTACGAAACGCGCCCCGTCGTGAAGGCGCCGTCCGTCTGCGCCAGTACGACGTCCTGCTTCGCGCGTAGCTCGCCGTTGAAGATGCGCCCGATGGCGAGCCGGCCGACGAAGTCCGAGTAGTCCAGGTTCAGCACCAGCATCTGCAGCGGCGCGTCCGGGTCGAAGCGCGGCGCCGGGATCGTGCGCACGATCTCCTCGAAGAGCGGCTGCAGGCGGTGGTCCTCGCCGTCCGGCGCCAGGCGGCAGACGCCGTCACGGGCGATCGTGTAGAGCACCGGGAACTCGAGCTGCGCGTCGGTCGCGTCGAGGTCGATGAACAGGTCGTAGACCTCGTTCAAGACCTCCCGCGGGCGCGCGTCCGAACGGTCGATCTTGTTGATCACGACGATGGGCGGCAGCCCCAGCTCCAGCGCCTTCTTGAGGACGAAGCGCGTCTGCGGCAGCGGCCCCTCGCTCGCGTCGACGAGCAGCAGCACGCCATCGACCATCTTCAGCGTGCGCTCGACCTCGCCGCCGAAGTCGGCGTGGCCCGGCGTATCGACGATGTTGATCTTCACGTCGCCGAAGCGCACCGCCGTGTTCTTCGCGAGGATCGTGATCCCGCGCTCGCGCTCGAGGTCGTTCGAGTCCATGACGCGCTCGACGACGTCCTGGTTCGCGCGGAAGACCCCGGACTGCCAGAGCATCGCGTCGACGAGCGTCGTCTTGCCGTGGTCGACGTGGGCGATGATGGCGATGTTGCGGATGTCTTCGCGCAGCGCGCGGGCGCGCGGTTCGAGGGCCGTCGTGGTCGTTTCGGTCATGTTTCTCCGTATGCGCCGTTGCTCAGGGGCACACTCACAGTAGCGCATCTGCGGCGCGCTCGCCGACCGCGTGGAGTACCGGTGCGTCGAGCGGGCGGGGATCGCATCGCTGGCGCGCCGCTCAGAGGGTGATTCCAGGAGTATGGGAGGGTCGTGGGACAGCCCCGAACCAGGCGGGGCCGGCACCCCCTGCACCACGCTTCGGCGCACCGCCGACCCGCTACTGTCGGTGTCCTGCTCGGGCGCCGCCGTGCACGCTCGGCCGAAAGACCGAGCCAGCGATCGTCCCTCGGTGCCATCCCCTGCGCACCGGCGCCCCGTATCTTGGGTGTGCGAGGGCACCTTCGGAGGAGGGGACCGCCATGAGCACGGACCACGAGACGATCTTCATCGCCGCGCCGCCCTCGACGGTCTGGGCGACGCTGACCGACTTCGCGCGCTGGCCGGAATGGACGCCGCTGACCGTCGCCGCCGTGGAGCCGCTCGACGATGGCCCGCCGCGCGTGGGCAGCCGCGTGCGCATCAAGCTGCGCAAGGTCCCGCCATCGGTCTGGCGCGTCACCAGGTTCGAGCAGGGACGGTCGTTCACGTGGGAGACCGAGAGCGGCGTCAAGGCCTCGGGCGAGCACACCATCACACCGGAGGATGGTGGGACGCGCGTCGAGCTCACGGCGACGACCAGCGGTCTGCTCGCCGCGCTGTTCCTGCCGTTCTCCTGGCTCACGACCCGGGGCAACGTCCGCAAGGAGGCCGAGGGGCTGAAGGCCTACTGCGAGCGCGTCGTCGCGCCCTAGCGTTGCGCCGGCGCCGCCCGAACCACTAGCCTTGCACTGCCCCGGTCTGCACAGCACCGTCGCCGCAGCCCCCCGTGCCCCCACCAGACGCGCGCGCAGCGCGCGAAGCACGGGCTGCAACCGCGCACTCTCGTGCCTCCGACACCAGACGCGCCGCAGCGCGAACGGGTGCAACCCGCGCAGCCCTCGTGCCTTTCACACGAGACGCGCCGCGGCACGCGAAGCAGGGGTGCAGGGGGCGCAGCCCCCGCCGGGGGTTTGGGGGTGTCCCCCAACCTTCTCAATTTCTTGAATTGCTCACCCGAGCAGCGCGCCAGCGATGCGACGCCTCCGGCCGCCCACCCCAGACGCTCCGCAGCGTGCGAAGCACGCGTGCAACCGCCTCTCGTGCCTCCCACACGAGACGCGCCGCACCCGCCCGAAGCAGGGGTGCAGGGGCGCGCCCCCGCCGGGGTTTGGGGGTGTCCCCCAACCTCTTCTCAATTCCTTGAATTGCTCACCGAGCAGCGCGCCAGCGATGCGACGCCTCCGGCCGCCCACCCCAGACGCTGCGCAGCGTGCGAAGCACGCGTGTAGCCGCCTCTCGTGCCTCCCACAACAGACGCGCCGCACCAGCCCGAAGCAGGGGTGCAGGGGGCGCAGCCCCCGCCGGGGGTTTGGGGGTGTCCCCCATCCTCTTCTCAATTTCTTGAATTGCTCCCCGAGCAGCGCGCCAGCGATGCGATCCTTCGCGCACGCGCGTGGCCGGGTGCGGCGCCACGCTGCGCTGCGCCGGTCCGCACCGCACCGTCGGCGCAGCCCTCGCGTCTCCCACCAGACCCGCGCGCAGCGCGCGAAGCACGGGTGCAACCCGCCGCGCCGTCGTCCATCCGACACCACACACGACACGCGGCCGCGCCCAGGCAGGGGTGCAGGGGGCCGCAGCGCCCGCCGGGGGTTTGGGGGTGTCCCCCAACCTCTTCTCGATTTCTTGAATTGCTCACCCGAGCAGCGCGCCAGCGATGCGCCCCCCTTGCCCGCGATCAGCCCCGGCCGCGCGACCGCGCCCGCAGCGCACCAGCGACCGCGACCGCGCAGACTCCCATGACCAGCGCCCACCACGCCGTCGCGCTACCGCCGGCCGCAGCCGGCGTCGCCGCCACCGCGATCCCCCCGACCGATGCCACCGCGAACGGGCTCACGCCAACCGACAGCGGCGTCGTCGCGCGCGAGGCGAGCGCCGCCGCGCCGGACGCCGTCTCCCCCGGCGGCTCGTAGTAGACGGTCCGAACCGCCTGCAGGTTGCTCGTGCACGACAGCCCCGGGTCCGTGCACGGCACGGACGTGTTCACCCACAGCCCGCTCGACCCGTACGCGTCGGCGTCCCCCGTGCACTGCGTCGTCGGGTTCGTCGCGTTGTCTTCGTAGTACGACGTGTACGCGAACCCCGCGATGTTCGTGATCGCCTGCCCCGCCATGACCAGCGAGCCCTGCGCGCCCGTCACCAGCTCCCACTGCAGCGCCCCTGCGGCGGGACTGTCCGGCACGCCGTCGATCGTCACGCCCGCGGGATTGCGGTCGTTCGCGTACGTCATGCCCGTCGCCGCCGGGCTGTAGTCGAAGAAGTCCATCACGCTCGGGATCGCGTGCACCCGCAGGTACGTGCGGATGTCCTGGCGCTGCGCGTAGAAGATGTGGTCGCGCTCGGTGTTCGGCCCGCTGTTCGCGCCGATGTATGCGCGGATCGCCCGCACCGGCCCCACCTTGTTGACGATGAACGCCCCCTCGCCCGGGAAGCTGCCGTCGCCATTGTCGAACGTGTCCTCGCTCCGCACGCAGTTCCCCGGCGCGAAGAGCGCCTTGTGCCGGTCGAGAATGTCGACGCCCGTCGAGGCGCCCGCCGTCACGCGCAGCTCGTCATCGACCCAGCGGTCGCTGAAGTGATGGCTGTAGAACGGCGTCGTGACCGTCGAGTTCTCCGCGTTCGGCCCGCCGGCGAGGTGGTACGTCGTCTTGTAGTTCCCCGAGAGCAGGTTGAAGGCGTAGCTGACATAGCTCTGTCCGGCGCCGGGGTCGAGCGTGCCGTCCTGCCTGAACAGGTAGACGTAGCCGGTACCGCCGGGCGGCAGCGGATCGGTGATCGTCAGCCGCTCCCCGCTGCCGGGGACCGTGTGCGCGGGCTGCGCGCCGCCCGGCGCAAGGTCGCCGGCGTCCTTCGCCATGAACGCGATCTCGTCGTCGGCATCGAGGGTCGGGTCGGGGTCGGCTCCAGTGAACGTGTTCGGGTCCGCGTACACCAGCACGTTGATGTTCGTGCTGGAGAACGGCGGCGGCGTATTGTCGTAGATCGCGCTGAAGTTCTGCGTGAAGCGCTCGTCGACCTGCACCGGCACCTGCTGCCAGCCCGCGTTCCATGCGAACGCGACGACCGCCGAGGGCGCGGCGCCCTGCAGCAGCGGCACGCTTGCGCCGGTGATAACGACGGGGTCCTCCGGGCGGTTCAGCCCGCCGGCGGCGCGCACCCGCCCGGGCGGCAGCGCGAGCGCGAAGAGCGAAGCGACGGCGATGAGCGGCCAGGTCGCGCGCATGTGCCTCGTTTCCGGCGGGGGACGGATGGAGGCTAATGCCGCTGCACGCGCCTGTCAACGGAACGGGCGCGGCCGTGCTGGCCGCGCCCTTCAGCGCACGTGTTCCCTAACCGCGAGCTATGCCGGCACCGCGATCGGCGCGCCGACCGCCGCCGCCGCCGCGTGCGCCGCCTCGATCGCCGACTTAAGGCAGATCTCTGTCAGGTTGCCGGGCACGTCGCGCGCATCGCCGGCGAAGTACAGGTTCCCGATGCCCTCCGCGCGCAGCGGCACCCGCAGCCCGCGCATCTCCGGCGTCTGCCGCAGCACGGCGACGCGCGTGTTCTCCAGCCGCCGCTCGACGACCACCGCCTCGCGCCAGCCGGCGAAGTGGCGGTCCAGCCCCGCCTCGAGCGCCGCCGCCCGCTGCTGCACGAGCCGCTCGTCGCGCG
>DASRHM010000043.1:0-34226 GCA_035650575.1 Dehalococcoidia bacterium
ATGAAAGCCGCCGTCTTCCGCGCCGTCAACCAGCCGCTCACGATCGAGGACGTAGAGGTCGACCGCCCCGGACCCCGCGAGGTGCTCGTCCGCACCGCCGCCTGCGGCGTCTGCCACAGCGACCTCCACTTCATCGAGGGCCTGTACCCGTTCCCGGCTCCCGCCGTGCTCGGCCACGAGCCAGCCGGCATCGTCGAGGAAGTCGGCGAGCTCGTGACGTACGTCAGGCCGGGCGACCACGTCATCGGCTGCCTGTCCGTGTTCTGCGGGCATTGCGACTTCTGCCTCACCGGCCGGCCGAACCTCTGCCAGAATCCGGAGACCCGCCGTGCGCCCGGCGAGAAGCCGCGGCTCTCGATCGGCGGCGAGCCGGTGTTCCAGGGGTTGAATCTCGCCGGCTATGCCGAGCGCATGCTCCTGCACGAGAACGCCGTCGTGAAGATCCGCGAGGACATGCCGCTCGACCGCGCGGCCCTCATCGGCTGCGGCGTGATGACGGGCGTCGGCGCCGTGCTCAACACCGCCCGGGTACCCGCCGGCTCGTCGGTCGCCGTCTTCGGCTGCGGCGGCGTCGGCCTGGCCGCCGTCCAGGGCGCGCGCATCGCCGGCGCCGGCAAGATCATCGCCGTCGACACCGTCGAGTCGAAGCTCGCGAACGCGCGCGAGCTCGGCGCGACCCACATCGTCGATGCGTCCTCGCACGACCCCGTCGAGGCGATCAAGGACATCACCGGCGGCGGCGTCGAGTACTCGTTCGAGGCGATCGGCCTCAAGCTCACGGCGGAGCAGGCGTTCCAGGCACTCGCGCGCGGCGGCACCGCGACCGTCATCGGCATGATCCCCGTCGGGCAGAAGGTCGAGCTCGACGGCCCCGCCTTCCTCTCCGAGAAGAAGATCCAGGGAAGCACGATGGGCTCGAACCGCTTCCGCGTCGACATGCCCCGGTACGTGGACTTCTACATGCAGGGCCGCCTGAAGCTCGACGAGATGATCACGCGCACCGGCGGCCTCGAGGACGTCAACGACGCTTTCCGCGCGATGAAGGCGGGCGAGGTGACGCGCACGGTGCTCACCTTCAACTAGCGCGCGGGACCGGGCGGATGCGCCGAAGGGGCGCCCGATCGGGCGCCCCTTCGCTCGTCGCTCACGTCCGAGCGCCGCTACTCTTCGTCCGGTTCGGCGATGAAGCCCTTCGGCAGGTCGGGCACGTTCGCCGCCGGCACGTCGAGGTCCTCGAGCACCTCCGGCTCCGCTTCGAGCAAGTCGTCCGGGGTCGGCTCGTCCTCGTCCGAGTCCTCGTCGCCCGCATCCGCCTCGTCGAGATCGTCCGGCTCGTCGAGCGGCAGCGTGCCGAGCAGGCCCGCCACCTCATCGTCATCCCCGAAGAGGTCCTCGCCCTCCTCGAGCGAGAGCGATTCCGGCAGCGGGATCTCCTTCACCGGCGGCGGCGGCAGGTCGATCGGCGCGCGCGCCGGGATCAGCTTGCCGATGATCACGTTCTCCTTCAGGCCGAGCAGCTTGTCCTTCTGCCCGCTGATGGCCGCTTCCGTCAGGACGCGCGTCGTCTCCTGGAACGAGGCCGCCGCCAGGAAGCTGCTCGTGCTGAGCGACGCCTTCGTCACGCCGAGCAGCACCGGCACGGCCGTCGCCGGCTCGCCGCCCTCCGCCAGCACCCGCGCGTTGACCTCCTCGTACTCGAAGCGGTCCACGATGTCGTTCGGCAGCAGCGGCGTGTCGCCGGGGGAGTCCACCCGCACCTTGCGCAGCATCTGCCGCACGATCACCTCGATGTGCTTGTCGTTGATCGTCACGCCCTGCGACCGGTAGACCTTCTGCACCTCCGCCACCAGGTAGAGCTGCACCGCCTCCGGCCCCATGATGCGCAGGATGTCCTGCGGGTTCAGCGAGCCTTCCGTGAGCTGCTGGCCCGCGTGCACCGTGTCGCCGTTCTCGACGCGCAGGCGCGCCGCCGCCGGCACCGGGTACTCGCGCTCCTCGCGCTCCTCGTACACGATCGACACCCGGCTCCGGCCATCGATCACCACCCGCCCGCCGATCCGCGCCACGACGTCGCCCTCGCGGATCTCCGGCGCCGCCTCGGCCTTCTTCTTCGACCGGCTGCGCGCCTTCGGCTTCGGCGCCTCTTCCGCGGGCGCCTCCAGCTCCGGCAGCCGCGCGAGGATCGTCCCCGCCTCGACCACGTCGTCCTTCTTCACCTGCAGCCGCGAGCCCTTCGGCACCTCGTACTCGTCGCTGTACAGCTCGACGCTGCTGATCTTCACCCGCTTCTGGTCGCCCTCGCGCAGGATCTCCACCGTGCCGTCGATCTCGGAGATCAGCGCCTGCCCCTTCGGCACGCGCGCCTCGAACAGCTCCTCGACGCGCGGCAGGCCGCTCGTGATGTCGACGCCGCTCGCGACGCCGCCCGTGTGGAACGTCCGCATCGTCAGCTGCGTGCCCGGCTCGCCGATCGACTGCGCCGCGACGATGCCGACGGCCTCGCCCGGCTGCACCAGCGAGCCCCGCGCCGGGCTGCGCCCGTAGCAGTACTGGCAGATGCCGCGCTTCGCCTGGCACGTCAGCGGCGACCGCACGTACACGCGCTCCAGCCCGAGCTGCTCGATGCGCGCGGCCTTCGCGTCGTCGATCTCCTCGTTGAATCCCGCGAGGATCTCACCGGTCTCCGTGTCCTCCAGGTCCATTGCCGAGTAGCGGCCGATGATCCGCTCGCTGAACGACTCGAGCACCCCCGGCTCCGGCTGGTCCAGCCAGACCCCCATGCGCGTCCCGCAGTCCTCCTCGAGGATGATCACGTCCTGCGCCACGTCGATCAGCCGCCGCGTCAGGTAGCCCGAGTCAGCCGTCCGCAGCGCCGTATCCGCCAGCCCCTTGCGCGCGCCGTGCGTCGAGATGAAGTACTCGAGCACGGTCAGCCCCTCGCGGAAGCTCGAGCGGATCGGCAGGTCGATGATCCGCCCTGAAGGGTCGGTCATCAGGCCGCGCATGCCCGCCATCTGCGTGATCTGGCTGATGTTGCCCTTCGCCCCGGAGATCGCCATCGTGTACACGGAGCCGTAGCGGTCGAGCTGGTCCTGGATCGTGCGCTTCACGTCCTCGGTCGTCCGGCTCCACACCTCGACCGTCGCGTCGTAGCGCTCCTGGTCGGTGATCAACCCCATCTCGTACTCGTCGTCGATCTCCCGGATGCTCTGCTCCGCCTGCTCGATGAGCTTCTGCTTCTCCGCCGGCACCCGCAGGTCGTTGACCGCGATCGTGATCCCGGAGTGCGTCGCGTACTCGAAGCCGATGCGCTTGATATCGTCGACGACCTCCGCCGTCTCCTCGTTGCCCAGCACGTCGTAGCAGCGCGCGACCACCGTCTTCAGCATCTTCCGGTCCATCGGCTCGTTGATGAAGTCGATGCCGCCCGTCACCGCCGCGGCGACGCCGGAAGGCAACACCTCGTTGAAGATCAGCCGCCCGACCGTCGTGTCGAGGATCTCGGTGCGCGCGCGCCCCGTCGCCGCGGGCTCGTCGGCCGCCGGCGCGGGTAGCGTCTCCGTCATCACCGCTGCCGCGCCGTCGGCGCCGTCGCTGCTGCCCTCGGGGAGCTGCGCGAACGCCGGCTGCTCCTCCCCTGCGTGCTTCCTCGGCGCGGCCGGCTTGGTGTACGGGACGCGCACCTTGATGCGCGCGTGCAGGTCCAGGATCCCCAGGTCGTGCGCGAACCGCGCCTCCTCCGGGCTCCCGTAGACGCCTTCGTCCATGCGCGCGTCGCCGCTCCGCCGGTACTCGCCCTTGCCGCCCGGCCTGTCGAGCGTCAGGTAGTAGCAGCCGAGCACCATGTCCAGCGTCGGCGCGATGATCGGCTCGCCCGACCCCGGCGAGAGCAGGTTGTGCGTGGACAGCATGATCTGCCGCGCCTCTGCCACCGCCTCGCGGGAGAGCGGCACGTGTACCGCCATCTGGTCGCCGTCGAAGTCCGCGTTGAACGCCGTGCAGACCAGCGGGTGGATCTGGATCGCGCTGCCCTCGATCAGCACCGGCTCGAAGGCCTGGATGCCCAGCCGGTGCAGCGTCGGCGCGCGGTTCAGCAGCACCGGTCGCGTCCGGATCACGTCGTCCAGCACATCCCACACCTCGGGCCGCGCCCGCTCGACGATCCGCTTCGCGCTCTTGATGTTGTGCGCCAGCCCGCGCTCCACCAGCGCGTTCATCACGAACGGCTTGAACAGCTCCAGCGCCATCCGCTTCGGCAGCCCGCACTGGTGCAGCTTCAGCTCCGGCCCCACGACGATCACCGACCGCCCGGAGTAGTCGACCCGCTTGCCCAGCAGGTTCTGCCGGAACCGGCCCTGCTTCCCCTTGAGCATGTCGCTCAGGCTCTTCAGCTTGTGGTTCCCCGAACCCGCCACCGCGCGCCCGCGGCGCCCGTTGTCGATCAGCGAGTCCACCGCCTCCTGCAGCATGCGCTTCTCGTTGCGGATGATGATCTCCGGCGCGCCCAGCTCCAGCAGCCGCTTGAGCCGGTTGTTGCGGTTGATCACGCGCCGGTACAGGTCGTTCAGGTCGCTCGTCGCGAAGCGGCCGCCGTCAAGCTGCACCATCGGGCGCAGGTCCGGCGGCAGCACCGGCAGCACCGTGAAGATCATCCACTCCGGCCGGTTGCCCGACTTCCGCAGCGACTCGATCACCTTCAGCCGCTTCGTCGCCTTCTTGCGCCGCTGCCCGGAGCTCGAGTGGATCTCCGACTGCATCTTCTCGCGCAGCTTCTCGACGTTCACCCGCTCCAGGATCCGCAGCAGCGCCTCCGCCCCCATCCCCGCCTCGAAGATGTTGCCGTAGCGGTCCTGCAGCTCCCGCACGCGCGACTCCGGCAGCAGCATCGTCTTGTCGTGCTCGGCCGGGTCGACGAGCTCGTTCAGCTCGTCGATGCGCTCCTGGTACTCGGCGTACACCGTCTGCCGCTCGCCGCCGGCGCGCTCCTCGAGCGGCTTCAGCTCCTCGAGGATCGCGTTGCGCTTCTGCTCGATCGCGGCGTCCGCCATCAGCCCGATATCGTCGCGCTTCTTGTTGAATTCTTCCTCGATCGCCGCGACGCGCTCCTGCGCCAGCTTCTTCAGGCCGTTCACCACGCCCTGCTCGATGACGCTGCCGCGCTCCACCACCAGCGCGTCGCCCAGGCGGTACCCCTTGCGCGCGGTCTTCCCGACCAGCTCGCGCAGCTCCTCCTGGTACTCGACCGCCGTCTTCATGGTCGCGTCCGTCGCCTTCTGGCGGTCTTCCTCGACCTGCGCCAGCTTGCGTTCGCGGTCCGCGGCCGCTGCGGTCTCCGCGTTCTCCAACTCCGCGCGCAGCTCCGCCACGCGGTCCTGGAACTGCTTCTCCCGCCGCGTCGCCTCGCGCTCCATCTCCTCGTTCAGGTGCTCGAGCGCGCGCTTCTTCCCGTGCTCATCGACCGATGTCACGATGAACTGCGCGAAGTACAGCACGCGCTCCAGTGAGCGCGGCGAGATATCGAGCAGCAGCCCGAGCCGGCTCGGCGTGCCCTTCACGAACCAGATGTGGCTCACCGGCGACGCCAGCTCGATGTGCCCCATCCGCTCGCGCCGCACCTTCGACCGCGCCACCTCGACGCCGCACTTGTCGCAGACGATCCCCTTGTACCGCACGCGCTTGTACTTGCCGCAGTAGCACTCGAAGTCCTTCGTCGGCCCGAAGATCTTCTCGCAGAACAGGCCGTCCTTCTCCGGCTTGAGCGTGCGGTAGTTGATCGTCTCCGGCTTCGTCACCTCGCCGTACGACCACGACCGGATCTGCTCCGGCGAGGCCAGCGAGATGCGGACCGCGTTGAAGTCGTTTACCTCAAGCACTGATGCGTTCCTCACCTTCGAACCCGGACAGGTTGATGCCCAGCTCCGGCACCGCCTCTCCCTCTTCCACGAACTCGACCGACTCCTCGTCCTCGTTCAGCACTTCCACCGAGAGCCCCAGGCTCTGCAGCTCCTTCACCAGCACCTTGAACGACTCGGGCACGCCCGGCTCCAGGACGTCCTCGCCCTTGACGATCGCCTCGTACGCCTTCACGCGCCCGACGACGTCGTCGGACTTCACCGTGAGCAGCTCCTGCAGGATGTGCGCCGCGCCGTACGCCTCCAGCGCCCACACCTCCATCTCGCCGAAGCGCTGGCCGCCGAACTGCGCCTTCCCGCCCAGCGGCTGCTGCGTGATCAGCGAGTACGGCCCCGTGCTCCGCGCGTGGATCTTGTCCTCCACCAGGTGCACGAGCTTCAGCATGTAGATGTGCCCCACGGTCACCGGCTGGTCGAATGCCTCCCCCGTGCGCCCGTCGTACACCCGCTGCTTGCCGTACGTCGGCGGCGCCATGCCCTGCAGCACCGCCTCCGTCACCTTCTCGTCGAGCTTCTCCGGCGCCAGCCCGCGCACGCGCTTCATGCCGGCCACGCGCTCCAGCCACAGCTCCAGGCACGCCCGCTTCGCCGCGCCGATGCGCGTGTCGTCCAGCACCTCCCGCGCGTCGTAGCCCTCCGACCGCAGGAACGCCTCGAGCTTCGGCAGGTCGAGCCGCTCGTACGACACCGGGCCGGCGCCGTCCGTGCCGTCGGCGCCGTTCGCGCCGGCGCGTGGCTTGATCGCCCCGCACTGCTGCGCCAGCCATGCCCGCGCCAGCTCGTCCTCGATCATCCGGTCGCTCGCGCCGTCGAAGACCGGCGTCACCGCCCGGAAGCCGAGCGAGTTCGCCGCCCACCCCAGGTGCGTCTCCAGCACCTGGCCGACGTTCATCCGGCTCGGCACGCCGATCGGGTTGAGGACGATGTCCACCGGCGTCCCGTCCTCCAGGTACGGCATGTCCTGGACCGGCAGGATGCGCGCGACGACGCCCTTGTTGCCGTGGCGGCCGGCCATCTTGTCGCCCTCGGACACCTTGCGCCGCTGCGCGATCGACACCCGCACCAGCTCGTTGACCCCCGCCGGCAGCTCGTCGTGCGTCTCCCGCCGGAAGACCTTCACGTCGATCACCTTGCCGCGCTCGCCGTGCGGGACGCGCAGCGACGTGTCCTTCACCTCGCGCGCCTTCTCGCCGAAGATCGCGCGCAGCAGCTTCTCCTCGGCCGTCAGCTCCGTCTCGCCCTTCGGCGTGATCTTGCCGACCAGGATGTCGCCCGAGTTGACCTCCGCGCCGATGCGGATGATCCCGTTCTCGTCGAGGTCGCGCAGCGACTCTTCGCCCACGTTCGGGATGTCGCGCGTGATCTCCTCCGGCCCCAGCTTCGTGTCGCGCGACTCCACCTCGTGCTTCTCGATGTGGATGGAGGTGAACTTGTCGTCGCGCACCAGCGCCTCCGACAGGATGATGGCGTCCTCGAAGTTGTAGCCCTGCCAGCTCATGAAGGCGCAGAGCACGCTCTGGCCCAGCGCCAGCTCGCCCTTGCTCGTCGAGGAGCTGTCCGCCAGCGCGTCGCCCTTGCGCACGCGGTCGCCGCGCCGCACCGTCGGCCGCTGGTTGATGCACGTGCCCTGGTTGGAGCGCACGAACTTGAGCAGCGGGTACGACCGCTCCTCGCCGCTGTCGTAGCGCACCTGGATCAGGCGCGCGTCGGCGCTCAGCACGACGCCGTCATCCTCCGCCAGGATCACCTGCCCGGAGTCCTGCGCCGCCTGCGCCTCCACGCCCGTCATCACGATCGGCGTCTCCGGCCGCACGAGCGGCACCGCCTGCCGCTGCATGTTCGAGCCCATCAGCGCGCGCGGCGCGTCGTTGTGCTCCAGGAACGGGATCAGCGATGTCGCCACGCTCAGGATCTGCTTCGGCGAGACGTCCATCCAGTCGACCGCGCTCGGCGGCTCCATCATGAACCGCTCGCCGGCGCGCGCCTCGATCCGGTCCTCCAGGAAGTGGTTGCGCGCGTCGAGCACCGCGTTCGCCTGCGCGATGACGTACTTGTCCTCCTCGTCCGCCGCCAGGTACTCGATCTGCGAGCTGACGAACGGCCGCACGCGGATCATCCGGCTGCCCTTGCGCGCCAGCTTCCGGGCCACGGCCTCCGTCACTTCCTCGCCCGCCTCGCCGACGCCGTCGACGTCCTCACCCAGGTAGCGGCCGACCCACTCCGGCGAGTCCGCCGGCAGTTCCTTGATCACGCGCCGGTACGGCGTCTCGATGAACCCGTACGGGTTGATCACGCCGTACGTCGCCAGCGAGCCGATGAGGCCGATGTTCGGGCCCTCCGGCGTCTCGATCGGGCAGATGCGCCCGTAGTGGCTGTGGTGCACGTCGCGCACGTCGAACCCCGCGCGGTCGCGCGAGAGGCCGCCCGGGCCCAGCGCCGAAAGCCGCCGCTTGTGCGTCAGCTCCGCCAGCGGGTTCGTCTGGTCCATGAACTGCGAGAGCTGGGACCCGCCGAAGAACTCCTTCATCGAGGCGACCACCGGCCGGATGTTGATCAGCGCGCTCGGCGTCGCCTGGTCCGGGTCGATGATCGTCATCCGCTCGCGCACCACGCGCTCCATGCGCAGCAGGCCGATGCGGAACTGGTTCTGGATCAGCTCCCCCACCGCCCGCACCCGCCGGTTGCCCAGGTGGTCGATGTCGTCCGGGTGGCCGACCCCGTTGTTCAGCGCGATCTGCGTCCGCACGATCGTCTCGAGGTCGCGCGGCTCCAGGATCCGCGTCTTCAGGTCCGTCTCGCGCTCCAGCCGCCGGTTCAGCTTGTAGCGGCCGACCCGCCCCAGGTCGTAGCGGCGCGGATTGAAGAACAGCGAGTTCAGCAGCCCGCGCGCGTTCTCCAGCGTCGGCGGGTCGCCCGGGCGCAGCCGCCGGTAGAACTCCAGCAGCGCCTCCGTCTTGTTCGTCGAGGGCTCGCGGTCCAGCGTCGACTGGATGTACTGGTGGTCGGGGTTGGTGTCCACGTCGGCGAACTTCGCCAGGATGCGCTCGTTCGTCCCGAGCTGGGCCTCCGGCACGCCCTCCTCTTCGTCGATCGCCCGCAGGAGCGTCGTCACCGGGATCTTGCGCTTGCGGTCCACCTTCACCGACAAGACGTTCTTGTTGCTCGTCTCGAACTCCAGCCAGGCGCCCCGGTTCGGGATCAGCTTCCCAAAGCACAGCTCGCGCCCGCTCGTCGGGTCGATCTCCTTCGTGAAGTAGACGCCCGGCGACCGCACGAGCTGCGAGACGACGACGCGCTCCGCGCCGTTGATGACGAATGTCCCGTTCGGCGTCATGAGCGGGAAGTCGCCCATGAACAGCTCCTGCTCCTTGACCTCGCCCGTCTCCCGCACCACGAGCTGCACGTTCACACGCAGCGGCGCCGAGAAGGTCATGTCCCGCTCCCGGCACTCCAGCTCGGAGTACTTCGGCTCCCCGAACGAGTACTCCCCGAAGCGCAGCTCCATCCGCGTCCCCGTGAAGTCGCTGATCGGCGAGATCTCATCGAGCAGCTCGCGCAGGCCCTCGTTCTTGAACCACTCGAACGAGTCCAGCTGGATCCGGATCAGGTGCGGGATATCCAGCACGTGCGCGATCCGGGCGTACGACTTCTTGGTCGCCGGCACCGACGTTCGAGTACTGACCATGTCTGTGGAGACAGTCATTCCGTGCGCGCTCCTGTTGCTGCGTTACGAACCGTGGACTCCAACTGACAGAAATAGTCCCCGGGCAAAGGGACATGGAGATGGGGATGCCAAAGGCAAGGGGGTTCTGTCTAGCCTGTTCGGAGTATACAGATGAGCCCGGAGGGATGTCAACCAGCGGATGCTACCCAAACCGCCCGAGGAATGCAAGCCCCCTTATGTCCCTACCCTGCCCCCTCTCCCCGCGCCCCGGGCGGCGGCTGGAGGTCAGCGGCCGGAGGTCAGGGTGCCGGCGCGACCCCGCCCGGAGCCTGGCGAAGCCGCGCGAGAGGCGGCTCTACTGCCTGCCATCACCTGTTGCGTCCCCGCCCGGCCCCCGCGCCGGGAAGCCCGGGGCTGGATGGCAGACGCCGAGGTGAGCACCCCGGGGACAGGTGTCCAGAATTCAGAGCTCGCCGTCCCGGAGCCGGAGCGGACTCCCGGAATCTCGCGTGGGGCGCGGCCGCGCAAGCGCCGCACGTCCAGCCGCCGAGGCCCGGCTCCCACGGACGCACCCGCTGCCGCACCTGCGCTCGGCGGACGGACGGCCGGAATCGCTACCCGGCGTACGGCCCGTGCGACCGCAGCCGTCCTTCGATCGCCCAGGCAACCGAATCGACCAGCGCCATGGCCGTATTGCTGAGGAGCCGCTCCCGCAGCCCGCGATGCGGCCGGACGTAGGTCAGGCGCCGCTCCGGGAGCCGCGCCAGCTCCTGCGCCAGGTCGATCGCCGTGTCCAGGTCCCCCAGCCCGTCGATCAGGCCGTTCGCCTGCGCCTCGGCCGAGGTGAAGACCTCCCCGGTCGCCAGCTCGCGCACCCGCTCCGCCGGCATGCCGCGCGCCTCCGCGACCAGCGCGATGAACTGCTCGTAAAAGCTGTTCAGCAGCGCTTGCTCCCGTTGCCGCTCTTCCTCCGTCGGCTCCCGGAAGTTGGAGAACATGTCCTTCAGCCGGCCCGCCTTCGTCGTCTCCATCCGCACGCCGATCTTGCCCAGCGCCTCATAGAGCATCGGCCGCATGGAGATCACCCCTATCGAGCCGATCAGCGCCATGGGCACGGCGATGATCTTCGTCGCCCCCGCCGCGACCATGTACGCCCCTGAGGCGCCGGTGCCGCGGATGAACGCGACGACCGGCTTCTTCTTCGCGATCTTCGCCACCGAGCGGTACAGGTACTCCGACGGCCCCGCCGCCCCGCCCGGCGAGTCGATGTCGATCACCAGGCCCCGGATCCGGTTGTTCTCCTCGATCGCGCGCAGCATCCGGATGTACTCCGTCGTGCGCGATGGCGAGCCGATCGCGCCGAACAGCTCGGTCACGGCGATGCGCGGCTGGTTGATGTTGAGGATCTGGTCGAGCATGGGAGTCCTGGCGCTTCGTGCGTGGTCGATTGAGTCTATGGACGCCCGTTCGGCGCGTCAACGCCTCGCCGGGAGCGCCGGGAACGGCGAGGGCCGGCGAGCGATCGCCGGCCCTCGTGTGCTGTCACGCCGCTTCGGGGCTTACGGCGCGATGTTCTGGATCGTGATCATCCCTGTCGTCACGAACTGGTAGGCGGACGTCGGCGCGCCCTTGGGGCCGAACCAGAGCCACGCGCGCACCTGCACGGGACCCTTCGGCACGTTCCGCGCCGACATGAAGACGTCGACGAGCTCCTGCGGGTGGAGCGTCGCCGGCCCGATGAGCCCGTTGTTCTCCTCGATGATCTCCGACGAGCTGACGAATACCACCTTCCCCTGCTGGTCGAAGACGGCCGCGCACCCCTGGACACCGGAGTAGGTGTTGCTCGACTGGTTGCGCAGCCGGAAGGTCAGGAACACGTCGTTCGGCGTGACCGTCAGCCCGGGAAGGATCAGCGGCGACGTGAAGCGCGCCGCGTCCGAGAGCAGCGCCACGACGTGCGGGTCCGGCAGCGGCTGCGTCAGCGTGATGCCCGAGATCGGACGGACGTCGTAGCGCGTCCACGCCGGGATGCCGGGGTTGTCGAATCGGATGTCGAAGGTCGTCTGCTGGTGCGGCTGCGTGTCCGGCGGGCACGTCGGCGCCGTCTTCTGGGCGACGATGTTGTTGTTCGCGTCGAACAGCGTACCTTGCAGCATGATCTGGGTGCCCTGGATGTCCGTGTCGTTGACCATCTGACCGACGATGTGGGTGTAGCCGTCCTGGTCGACGTACGTGCTGGTGCGCTCGATGCAGCGCGCGCCGAGCGCCGCCATGCCGATGGCGGCGAGCAGCACGAGCGCCGCGCTGCGGGGTCTCGCGATCGACCGCAGCCACGTGTGTGGGAGAGATTTCAGTTGCATCATCGGTGGCTCCCGAATGGATAACCGCGAGGTTGCGCTATCATACTCCGACGATGAGGCGGTTGCAATGAAGCACGTGCGAATACTTTTTTCAGTCTCCATCGTCACCGCTGTTCTGGCGCTCGGGCTCGTCACGGACATACGGCAGGCGCGCGGGCAGCGTGCGGACTTCGTGGTGGCCGTGGACGCGCAGGCACCGCTCGACGCCACCGCCCGCGCGGTCGCGGCCCGCGGCCTCACCGTCGACCGCACGCTCGACGACCTGCATGCCCTCGTCGTAACGGCGCCGGCGGCGGCCGAGCCGGCGCTCGCGTCGATGGCTGGCGTCCGCTACGTCGAGCGCGCGGCACCCGTGCGGGCCGCCGATACGCCGTCGGATCCGCTGTACGGCTCGGAGTATGGCTACCTGCAGCCGGTCGGGGCGCCGGCAGCCTGGGACATCACGAAGGGCACGCCCTCGACGATCGTGGCCGTCGTGGACACGGGCGTCGACGTCCAGCACCCCGACCTGCACGCCAACATCTGGGTCAACCCGCGCGAGGTGCCGAACAACGGCGTCGATGACGACGGCAACGGCTGCGTTGACGACGTCAACGGCTGCTCGTTCGTCAGCGACTCCTCGCCGGGGTGCCAGGACGTGACCAACGGCTTCGTCAACGACGACATCGGCCACGGCACGTTCGTGTCGGGGATCATCGCGGCCGCCGGCAACGGCGCCGGGATGGTCGGGGTCGCCCGCAACGTCCGCATCATGCCGATCAAGGTGCTCGACTGCTTCGGCGCCGGCGATACCGTGGCGACGGCGCGCGGGATCGTCTACGCCTCCCGGAACGGCGCGCGCGTCATCAACCTGAGCCTCGGCGGCGTCGAGGACTCGCAGGTCGTGCGGGACGCGGTCGGCGAGGCAATGCTCGATGGCGCGCTCGTCGTCGCGGCGTCAGGGAACACGGGCGGCGCCGGTGTGCAGTTCCCGGCGCGCATCCCCGGCGTGCTCGCGGTGGGCGCCGCCTCGCGCGCCAACCCGGATGCGCGCGCTTCGTTCTCGAGCTGGGGGCCCGAGGTCGGCGTGGTAGCCGTCGGCGAGGACGTCGTCGGCACCTTGCCGCAGAGCCGCTGCAACGTCCTGCTGCCCTGCATCCCCGGCGAGGGGCCGTACGCGCAGGGCGATGGCACGTCGTTTTCGACACCGCAGGTCTCCGGACTCGCGGCGCTCATGTTCTCGCTCGACCCGGGCCTGACGCCCAACCGCGCCGCCGACATCATCGAGAGCAGCGCGACGGCGCTGCCGCCGGGCGCGACCCTCGGCTGGTCGGGCTACGGGCGCGTCAACATGGCCGAAGCGCTGCGCGCCGTCCGCGACCATCGCGCGCCCGGCGAGTCCTGTGTGGTCGCGTCGGTAATCGACGGCGAGACGTTCACGTGCCAGGACGGGCGCACGGTCCGCATGCTGCAGATCGCGGCGCCGCTGCCCGGGACGTGCGGCGGCGACTGGGCGAAGGCCGCGCTCCAGTACATCTTTCTGCCGCCCGGGCGCGTCGTGGGCCTTCGGTACGACGTCACGCGCTCCGACGGGCAGGGGCACACGCTCGCGGCGCCGCTCTGGCACGGCAACGACGGCGGCGACTACAACGTCTCGATCGTGATGGCGTACGTCGGGCTCGCGAAGGCGAGCGACACGGGCGCGCAGAACGGCATCTACCGCACCTGGGCCACGGCGGCCGAGGCGTGGGCGCACGCGGCCGCGTGGAACATGTGGGGTCCCGGCAAGCCGTTCACCGGCGGCTGCTGAACGCGCGCAGGACCGGCGTGATCTGATGCCCGCGCGATCGCTGGTATCCTCAGATCGCAATGGACCGCACGACGGCGACACCGGCCGACGGCACCGCGCCGCACGCGAGCAAGGCCGACATCAAGCGCTTCCGCGAGAACTATCAGGGCGAGATCGACGGCGTCGCGCTCTACCAGCGCCTTGCGCGCGCCGAGAAGGACCCCGAGCGGTCGCAGATCTTCCTCGACCTCGCCGAGACCGAGAAGACCCACGTCCAGCACTGGGCGAAGAAGCTGCGCGACGCCGGCGTCGAGCCGCCCGCCGCGCGCGCGTCCCTGCGCGTCCGCGTGCTCGGCTTCCTCGCCGACCGTTTCGGCGCGCGCGCCGTCCTGCCGATGGTCAGCGCCATGGAATCGAGCGGGTTCAACAACTACATGGCCCAGGGCGATGCCGGCCCGCCGCTCGCCCGCGCCGAGCGCGCGCACTCGCGCACGCTCGCCACGCTCTACTCGCCCGGCGGCGAGTCCGACGTCGCCGGCATCGTCCGCGGCGAGCGCTGGCACCGGGTCGATACCGGCGGCCAGTTGCGCGCCGCTATCTTCGGCATCAGCGATGGCCTGCTCTCGAACCTCAGCCTCGTCATCGGCGTCGCCGGCGCCAACCCGGACGGGCGCTTCATCATCCTCGCCGGCATCGCCGGCCTGCTCGCCGGCGCGTTCTCGATGGGCGCCGGGGAGTTCATCTCCGTGACCTCGCAGCGCGAGCTCTTCGAGCGCCAGATCGCGCTCGAGAAGGAGGAGCTCGAGGCGAACCCGGAGGAGGAGCGCCGCGAGCTCGCGCTGATCTATCGCGCGAAGGGCCTGCCCCAGGAGGAGGCCGATGCGCTCTCGCGCCGCATCATCGCCGACCGCGGCGTCGCGCTCGAGACCCTCGCGCGCGAGGAGCTGGGCCTGAACCCGGAGGGCCTCGGCTCGCCGTGGGGGGTCGCCGTCTCGTCGTTCCTCTCGTTCGCCGTCGGCGCCGTCATCCCGGTGGTCCCCTGGCTGTTCGGTTCGAGCAATGCGCACTTTGCCGCGTCGGTGGTCCTCAGCGCCCTCGCCGTGTTCAGCGTCGGCGCCGGCGTCTCGCTCTTCACCGGCCGCAACCCGGTCTTCGCCGGCCTGCGCCAGGTGAGCATCGCCGCTGTCGCTGCCCTCGTGACCTACAGCATCGGCCGCGCCATCGGCGTCAGCACCTCCTGACCGGAGAAGCGGCGATGCATGCGCGCCATCGCTGGGTCGAGGCGAACGGCATCCGCTTCCACCTGGTCGAGCAGGGCGAAGGGCCGGTCGTGCTGCTCCTGCACGGCTTCCCCGAGTTCTGGTACTCCTGGCGCTTCCAGCTGCCGGCGCTCGCCGCTGCGGGCTACCGCGCCGTCGCGCCGGACTTGCGCGGCTACAACCTCACCGACAAGCCGCGCGGCGGCTATCGCATCGAGACGCTCGTCGCCGATGTCGTCGCGTTGATCCGCGCGCTGGGCGAGGAGCGGGCCCACGTCGTCGGGCACGACTGGGGCGGCGTCATCGCCTGGCAGACGGCATGGCGCGAGCCTTCGGCGGTGCGCACGCTCTGCGCGATGAACGCCCCTCACCCGGGAGCCTATGTGCGCTACCTCGCGCGCCATCCGGCGCAACTCCTGAAGAGCAGCTACATGCTCTTCTTCCAGGCGCCCGGCGTGCCGGAGGCGCTCCTGCGACGCAACCGTGCCGCGGCGATCGCGGCCGCCCTGGAGCGCTCGGCCGGCCGGCCCGGCGGCTTCACGGCCGCGGACATCGAGGCCTACCGGGCCGCCTTTCTGCGCCCGGGCGTCGCCCGCGCCGCCATCGACTACTACCGGCAGGCCGTGCGCCAGGGCCCCCGGGCGCTGCCCGATGCGCCGGTCCTCGTCCCCACGCTCGTCGTCTGGGGCGATGCGGACCCCATACTCGAGGCCGGCATGAATGACCACCTCGGCGAATGGGTGAAGGACATCACAAAGATCGAGCTGCCGGGGTGCGGGCACTGGACACAACAGGAGCGCCCGGACGTTGTAAGTACAGAGTTAACAGGCTGGCTCCGGGCCCGCGAATCCCGCACTTAAGTGCCCGAAGCCCGAAACCGATCATTCGTCGGGCGCCCGGTGCGTCCGGCGAGGAAGGAGCGGTCGTGGGCGACACCGCAAACTGGGAGTTCGCCGCCGCGGTGGCGGCCGTGACCATGGGTCTCGGCGGCGTCCTCCTCTTTACTCTCATCGGCACCATCGGCTCCTGGCGTGTCTACCGCCTCGCCTCCCAGTCCGCGAACGAGGCGATCCGCGCGAACATCGCCATGCAGGACCTCGCCCGGCACCTGGCGTCGAGGCCGCTCGCGGCGCCGCCCGCGCTCGACCTGCAGCATGCGACGGACGAGCTCGCCGACCTTCGCCGGCAGGCCGACGCCCTCTTCGACCAGCAGTCGCGCCTGCAGGAGGCCGTGCGCAACCTCGTCGAGGCGCGCGTCCTCGGCAGCAATGGCGGCGAAAAGCACCTCGAAGATCTGGAGGCGGCCGTGCGCCGGCTCGAAGATAACCTTGGGCGGGTTGCCGCCGCGGTCGCCAACCTGACGCAGCGCCAGCCATAGGGGAGCGCACGATGCCGAATGGCAAGGACCTGATCCGGAACATCCCACCGCCCGAGCCCGAGGTGATCGAGGATCCCGTGGTCGGCGTGATGAACGCGCTCCTCCCGGTGCACCGCGCGCTCACCATCGCCTGGCTCGCCGACGCCACGGCGACCGCCGCCGAGCGCGCGCTCGGCGCGCCCTTCACGTTCCTCTTCTTCGAGCAGCCCGATGGCAAGCTCGACGCCCGGCTGCCCGCGTCCGACCTCCGCCGCCGCTCGCTCCAGCGCGCGATCGATGCGCTCGAGTACCCCGCCCTCGGCCAGCGCCTCGACCCGGCGGACCTGCCCGCGCTCGCCGAGGCGCTCGAGGCGCGGCACGTCACCGTCGTCCCGCCGGACGCGCTCTTCGGCGCCGGCAAGACCGGCGCCGCCGGCGTGCGCCGCGTCGCCGTCGTCCCGCTCGAGACCGCCGGCGAGCGTCTCGGCGCGATGCTGCTCCTGCTCGGCGGCGAGATCGACCGCGAGCGCGCGCAAATGCTCGGCGAGCACGTCGCCTGCGCCGCCGTCAACCTGCGCACCGCCGAGGCCGCGCGCGACCGTGGCGTCACCGATGCCGTCCGCTCCGTCTTCGACGCGCGCAAGCTCGAGACCGACCTCCAGCGCGAGCTGGCGCGTGCCCAGCGCTACAAGCGCCAGGTCGCCATCGTCGTGATCGAGGCCACGAACCTGCGCCTGCTCCGCGAGCAGTTCGGCCGCTTCCTCACCGACCGCCTGCTCCAGCGCATGGGCGAGACGCTGGCCGAGAACGCGCGCGACGTTGACATCCTGGGCGCCTACAAGGAGAGCGGCTACACGATGATTCTCGCGGAGGCGCAGGTCGAGGGCGCAGCGATCGCCGCCCGCCGCATGCTCGCCACCGCGCTCCAGACCCGGCTCGAAGGGAAACAGGTGCCGGGCCTCGAGCTGCACCTGGTCGCCGGCTGGGCGTCCTGTCCTCAGGACGGCACGACGAGCGATACGCTCTTCGCCGCCGCCGAGCAGCGCATGTACGACCCGCAGGTCCAGGCGCAAGTCGCGTAGACGTAGCTCCGCCTTCCGAGCCGGCGCGCAGCCGCCCGGGCGAACACAAAAGGCTCTCGCGCGAACGCGAGGGCCCCGTTTCTGGCTCCCGGACGCCGCCCCTACGCCGCGTCTTCGAGCGCCACGATCCGCACGTCGTCGCCGTCCGAGAAGATGCGGTGCACGTCGCGCCGGATCGACTCCTGCACGTCCACCGGCCGCGCCGACGCCACGATCCAGACCTTCAGCGTCGCCCGGTGCCCGTCATAATCGAGCAGCGCCACATCGCGCACCGCGCGGTGCTCGCTGATCGCCTCGTCCACCGCCCGCAGATCGAGCGGCCCCGGCCGGCTCTCGAACTCCAGCCGGAACGAGATGAGTTCCTCGCGCTGCTCGTTGATCGCCCCCTGGATCGAGGGCTTCTGCTCCTCGTGGCGCTCGGGCTCACCGGCAGGCGTCACGGGCGCGGCCGCCGGGACATCCTCCCACTGCACGTAGGGCTCGTCGTCCGCGAGCCGCGCCGGCTCGGGCGCGCTGAGCACCGGCGCCACCGCCGGCTGCGGGGTCGGCGCCACGACCAGCGTCGGCCGGGTGTACGCGGACTCGGCCGCCGCCGCCACCGGCGTCGTCGGCTCAACCGCCGGCGATCGCACGGGCGTGACCGCGGCCTCCGGCGCCGTAATCCGGCGCCGTCCCTCGCGCACCGCCTCTTCCGCGCGGTCCAGCACCTCCGAGACGAGCGCGATGCGCGGCGCCAGCACCGCGAGCGCCGCCGCCGCCTCGCCCGCCCGGGCGAGCGCGTCCTGCAGGCTGGCGACAGCCTGCGCAAGTTCCTGTTCGAGCCCGAGCGGCTGCCGTTCCGTCATGTTCCTCCCTCCGGCGTGCGCCTTCCTCTCCAGTTATCGGCCGGGGAGCCCGCGAACCAACCGAAGGCAGCCGAGAATCAGGGATGTGCGCGACGGCTTTGGGGGAACATCGACGACACTCGCGGCGGCTGCGTGCGGCCGGGCGGCGCTGCGCCGCCTCCTATTCCCACGGCGAAGAGCTGCCGACCCAGGAGCGGCGGCGCGGCGCCGCGGGCGCGCCCAGAGCCGGCGGCTACTCGCGCACCAGGCACGACGTGAACGTGAACGCGTACAGCGCCACCCCGTCCGAGGTCGTGCTCAGCGTCAGCTCGTGGCGGTCGATATCCGCGTTGCTCACCAGCCGGTACATCCGCGGCACATCCACCTTCACCGTCGAGACCGTCTCGCCGGCGACGACGTCCTCGCCCGCGTCCTCGGCCCGCAGCGGCGCCCCGTCCTGCAGGATGCTGATCGTCGCGGCGTCGCCGTACGTCGGCGGGTGGATCACCAGGTTCACGTCCTTCGCCATGTACGGCACGAGAAGCCGGCTCTCGCCCGAGGCGCCGGCCGGCCGCGCCGCGAACTCCGCCGTTACCAGCCAGTCGCCGTCGAGGTACGCGTGCCCGTCGATGTGCTTCCCCGGGTCGCGGTACTTGAATGCCTGGTCCGGCTGCATCTGCGGGTTGCCCGGCGCACCCCGCGCATATCCCAGGTACAGCTCCGGCGTCACGCGATAGCAGACGGCCCCCGGCCGGTCCTCCTCGCGCACGGGCTCCATCAGCCCGGGCAGGAGCGCCTGCGGGAAGACCTCGCGCAGCAGCCGCTGGAGCACCTCCTCCGTCTCGCCGTACTGGCCCTCGCCGAAGTGGTAGTAGCGCACGTACCCGTTCGCATCGACGACGTACTTCGCCGGCCAGTAGCGGTTCGCCCACGCCTGCCAGATCGCATACTCGTTGTCGAGCACGACCGGGTACTGGATCCCCTGCTCGCGCACGAAGCGCAGCACGTTCCCGTTCTCTCGCGCGAAGGAGAACTCCGGCGCGTGCACCCCGACCACCACGAGCCCGCGGTCCGCGTAGCGCCGGTGCCACTCCTTGACGTATGGCAGCGTGCGGATGCAGTTCACGCACGTGTAGTCCCAGAAGTCGATCAGCACCAGCTTCCCCCGCAGGTCGGCCATCCGCAGAGGGCCGCCCTGGAGCCAGGTGACGCCGGCCGGGAACTCGGGCGCGCGGACCGGGCCTTGCTCTTCCTGCATCGTGCGCTCCTTCGATCCGATTCTATCCCTGCGCGACGGCGCGCGGGCGGGGGTGTAAGCTGGTTCTACGCCCGGTGGCGGGATGGGAGGCAGTTTGCGAGGTGTGCGGATCGGCGCCCTGCTGGGCGTGCCGCTCGAGATCAATCCATCGTGGCTGATCACGCTGGCGTTCTTCATCTTCATCCTCGGCGGCAACGTCTACCCATCCGTGCTCGAAGGCCAGCCCCAGTGGTTCTACTGGACGCTCGCCGCGATCAGCGGCCTCTTCTTCTTCAGCTCGATCGTCATCCACGAGATGGCGCATAGCCTCGTCGCCCGCCGCTACGGCCTGCCCGTGCGCGCGATCACGCTCTTCATGCTCGGTGGCGTCTCCCAGATCACCAGGGAGGCGCGCCGCCCGCTCGTCGAGTTCCTCATGGCGATCGCCGGCCCGCTGACCAGCGTCGCGCTCGCCGGTGTCTTCCTTGGCCTCGTCTTCGTGCCGGGCATCCGCGGCCATCGTGCGAGCATCATGTGGGAGTGGCTCTTCGTCATGAACCTCTCGCTCGCCGTCGTGAACCTCGCGCCCGGCTTCCCGCTCGATGGCGGGCGCGTGCTCCGCGCCGCCATCTGGGGCGTCACCGGCAACTTCCGCAAGGCCACGCGCTGGGCCTCGATCGTCGGGCGCGCGCTCGGCATGGCGCTGATCGGCGCCGGCGCGCTGACGCTCGTCAACCTCGTCCCCTGGCTCGACCCCATCTCCGGCCTCTGGTTCGTGCTCGTCGGCTGGTTCCTCGAGAACGCGGCGCGCCAGTCCTGGACCAACCTGCGCCTGCTCGACGCCCTGCGCGCGCGCACCGCCGGCAGCGTCATGCAGACCGTCCTGCCCCGCGTCGATGGCGCGACGAACCTGCTGGAGGCGGTCAGCCGCTACTACGTCCCCCAGTCCGGCCTCTGCGCCTTCGTCGTCGACCCCGCCGAGACCGTGATCGGCATGCTGACCGAAGTCGACGCCGGCCGCGTCCCGCGCGACCGCTGGCCGCTCACGAACGCCGCCGCCGCGATGACGCCCGTCGACCGGCTGACCGCCGTCGCGCCCCAGACCGACCTCGCCTCCACGCTGGAGCAGATCGATGCGGCGCAGCAGGCCCATGCCCCGGTGGTCGAGGATGGCCGCCTGGTCGGCTTCGTGACCCGCGGGCGTATCATGGGCATGCTGCTCGACGAAGCCCGCGACCTCCGCTGACCGCGGCGCCGCGCTCCGGCGACGGCCTGCGTCGGCTACGCAGGTCCGCTGTCGGCTGCGGGTGACAGCACGCACGAGCCGGCAGAAAAGCGGACGGCGCCGCGACCGGGGGAGCATGGTCGCGGCGCCGTCCTTCGTTGTGTCCTCAGGATAGGGCGACGCGATTAACCACCGGCCCGAAAAGTGTTAACCGGCCGCTAAACCTCGTCCTTGACGGCCGTCCCGTGGCGCCGTCGCGCCTCGAAGTACGCCGCCCGTCGCTCGTTCACCACGCGCTCGGCCTCCTGCCGCCGCTCCTGCAGCCGCTGGTAGCGTCGCTCCTGCTCCGAGCCGGGGGCCACGGGGCCCGTCGCCAGCAGGCCGATGAACTGGCGGTTCAGGGGGTTGAACGCGCGTAGGGCGTCGCGGTAGGCATCCAGCTCTCGCTCGCAGCTCACCCGGAACCTCGTTGCGCATCCCTGCGCCTCGCCCTCGACTGCTTGACGGAATGGTGTGCGGCGAATCCTACGCCTCGCGCCCGGCGATCACAAGAGATCGACCTACCGCGCGGTCAGAACGTCCACCACTCGTACCACTTGCCGAGCGGCAGCACGAGCACCGCCAGGTCGTGCGTCCGGCCGCGGGCATCCCGGAAGTACTCCGGGATCGTCGCGCTGCGCAGGAACCCCAGGCGCTCCGCCGCCGCGATCGCCTCCGCGTCGCGGTCCGCCACCAGCTCCATCACGACCTTGTCCAGCTCCGCGTCCGCGGCGATGTCGCACAGCTGGTGGATCAGCGTGCTGCCGAGCCCCTTCGACCGCCACTCCGGGTGCACCACCACCCGGATCTCGCCGATGTGCGCCCGCGCGCCGAGCCGTGACCGCACCAGCACCGCGTTGGCCACCACTTGCCCGTCCTTCCACGCGAGCAGCGGCAGCGCGCGGTCGTAATCGAGGTGCGTGACCCATCCCTCGATCGTCCGCGGCGATGTCACGTCGTCCTTCAGGAAGTACCGGTCGTCCTCCGGCACCTGGAGGAAGAACTTCAACAGCGCGTCGCCGTCCTGCTGCGTCATCGGCTTGAGCTCGACGGAGCTGCCGTCGCGCAGTTGCGCCTGCCGCGGGAACATCTCCAGCCTGTAGATCGCCATCGTCGCCTCCTGCTGCAGGCGATGCTATCGTATGGCCGCCCGGGCGCCACGTGGCATCCGGCATGCGACGAAAGGCTGATCAGCCATGGGCGCCGAGCAGCGCCTCCGAGAGCTTGGCATCGAACTTCCGCCGGTGGCGAAGCCCCGCTGGTCGTACGTCCCCGCCGTGCGCGCGGGCAGCTTGCTCTTCGTTTCGGGCCAGGTCGCCATGCGGGACGGGACGCTGCTGCACCCCGGCAAGCTCGGCCGCGACGTCACCGTCGAGCAGGGCCAGGCGGCCGCGCGCGCCTGCGCTGTCGCGGCGCTCGCCATCGCTCGTGCCGAGCTCGGCTCGCTCGACGCCATATCGCGCGTCGTCAAGAGCACGTTCTTCGTCGCCTCCGCGGAGGGGTTCGGCGATCAGCCGGGCGTCGCGAACGGCGGCGCCGACCTCCTGCGCGACGTCTTCGGCGAACCCGGCCTCGGCGCCCGCTCCGCCATTGGGGTCGCGGAACTGCCGATGGGCGCCAGCGTCGAGGCCGAGTTCATCTTCGAACTGCGCTAGCACCGCGCGCGCAGCGCGCGCAGCATCGCATCGCTGGCGCTGTTCGGGATGATTGAAGAAGTCAGACGAGGTAGGGGGACCCGGACCCGAGCAGCGCCCCCATCACCCGTGCCGTCCTTTCAGCGCGGGCCGAAGATCGGTCGCACTTCGCCGTCGACGACGGCGGCGACGAGATTCACCCGCGAGAACAGCGCCGGGTCCAGCGACTTCACGAACGCCCCCAGGTTCTCGTGCTCCGCGTAGTCGTAGATCGCGATGACGCCGATGCCCCGCACATCGGCCTCCACGCCCTCGAGCGCCGCCCCCGCCGCCTTCAGCCGCTTCCGCACGATGGGCCGCATCGCCGTGCCATCCGTCGTGTCGAGCGCCGGCGGCGCCTGGGCGATCGCGAACCCCGTTTCGCCGAGCGGCTCGCGCGCCAGCCGCTGCACCGTCCACGCCTCGAAGGTGTCGAACTCGATCGCCTCGCCGGTCTGCATCGGCTTCGCGACCTCGGCGATGCGGTCGAACAGCGCCTCGCGCAGTTGCGCCGACTGCGGCGCGCGGCGCATGCGCGCGCTGTTCACGTGGAACGTGCCGTTCACGCGCTCCGTGATCAGCGTCCACCAGCGGCCCAGCCCGCCGACGACCGATGCGTACCCGCCTTCGTCGCGCAGCTTGGCGAGCTGGATCGCGACCGGCAGCTGCACTTCGCCGCGCACGCCCGGCTGCAGCGGCGCCGCGGCTTGCTGCGTCCGCCGCACGAAGTCCGACTGCTCCGGCTCGTCGTCCGGCACCGACGCGTGCGGCGGCACCCAGAGCAGGTGCGGCCCGCGCACCAGCCCGCCGGACAGGCGCTCCTCCATCGTCGCGCGCGCCTCCTCCGCACCCGGGTCGAGCGCGGCGTCCCACAGCGGCGCGACGGCGAGCGCGAGCCGCCGGCCCTCCGCGTCTGCGATGAACACCGGCGGCGCCTCGCCGCTCGCCGATGCGAGCGTCCAGCCCGTGCCCGTCCGCGCCGCGAGCCAGTCGACGATCAGCGACGCGGCGTACGTCTCGAGCCGCGATGGCATCAGATGTTGCTCCGCGTCTGCCCGCCGTCGACGTTGATGCAGGCGCCGGTGACCCAGCTCGCCTTCGGCGAGCAGAGGAACGCGACGACGTGCGCGACCTCCTCCGGCCGCCCGAAGCGCCCCATCGCGATGTTCTCCTGCACGAAGCGCGCCATTCCCTCCGGGTCCGCCTCGATGCGCCGCCCCCAGGAGCCGCCGGGGAACTCGATCGAGCCCGGCGCGACGGAGTTCACGCGGATGCCGTCCTTCGCGAGCGCGAGCGCGCTGTTCTTCGCATGGCTGATCATCGCCGCCTTCATCGCGTTGTACGGCAGCCCGCCCCCCGCTTCCCTCCCCCAGATCGACGCGATGTGCACGATGCTGCCGCCGCCCTGAGCGCTCATGTAGGGCACGACGGCGCGCGTGGCCCGCACCGCTGCCTCGATGTTCGCGTGAAATGCCGCCTGCCAGCCGCCGTCGTCGTCCGGGAACGAGCCGCCCGCGTTGTTCACCAGGATGTCAACGCGCCCGAACGCGTCCGCCGCCTCACGCACCATGCGCTCGACGTCGCCTGCGGACGTCACGTCCGCGACGATCGCCCGGGCGCGCACGCCGGCGGCCGAAATTTCGCCCGCGGTTGCGTCGAGCGCCTCCCGCCCGCGCGCGACGAGCGCGACGTCGCACCCCTCCGCCGCGAGCGCCAGCGCGATCGCCCGTCCGATCCCGCGCGACGCGCCCGTGACGATCGCCGCCTTGCCCCGCAGCTCCAGGTCCATGCGTGCTCGCTACGCTCGCGGCGGCGTGGGGCCGGACGAGTGGCGAGTACCAGGCGCGCGCGCACCGTCTCGCGCCATATCGCCGGCCGCCCGTCCCTGTCCGTTCGTCTCTCGCGCAGGGGCCAGGGTCTCGTTCCTCAGGCGCCCGGGAGCGTGTCGCGACCTCGCTCCCATCACTCGTCCCTCATCCCTCGCTCCTCGGGCACCTGCGCGCCGCGGCGCCGCTACCCGGCCATGAACTCGATGATCTCGCGGTTCACCCGCTCCGGTGCCTCGCGCATCATGAAGTGCCCGACGCCTTCCATCTTCTTGAACGTGAGCTGCGGGAAGAACTCCGGCAGCCTGTCCGACCACTCGAACGGCAGGATCGAGTCGCCGTCTCCCCAGAGCACCAGCGTCGGCACGTTGACCTTCAGGTCACCGCCGGCCTGGTTCCCGCCCCGGTACACCGCGCGATAGCAGTTGAAGCCGCCGCGCAGCGCGCCCGGCTGCGAGTACGCCTCGACGTATGCCGCGATCTCGTCATCGGTCCAGAGGTCCTTGTTCGCGCTCCACGCGGACAGGAAGTGACGCAGGTAGATCTCCGTCGCCTCCCGGCTCGAGCCGACGAGGTCCTCCGCCCACGGCATCTGGTGGAAGAACTGGTACCACGTGTTCATCACCTGCGGGAACTGGAACCAGCGCGTGCCGATGCCCGGGTACGGCGGGTCGAAGAGCGCCAGCTTGTGCACCCGCTCCGGGTACATCCGCGCGAAGCGCTGCATCCACACCGCGCCGAAGTCGTGCGTGACGATCCGCACCTTGTCGAAGTGGTAGAAGTCGATGAACGCGCGGATGTCCTCGGCGAACGCCGTGTCGTTGTAGCCGGCCTCCGGCGGCAGGTCGGGCTTGTCGGAGTACGCGAAGCCGCGCATGTCCGGCACGATCACGTCGTAGTGCCGCGCCAGTTCGTCGATGTTGCGGTGCCATTCGAACCAGAACCCCGGCCAGCCGTGGATCAGCAGCAGCGGGTCCCCCGCACCCTGCCTGACATAATGCAGCTTGATGCCGTTCACCGTGGTGTAGTGGTGACTCAGCTTGTCCATCGCCATCGTCGCGTGCTCCTCAGCCCTCGCGCGCGAAATAGTAGCGCGCGCTGCGGCTAAGCAAGAGATCGCCCGTGGGCCATCCACACGCTACGGGACGCAGACGCGGGAAGCGGAGCCAGGCACGCCGCCGGTTCGCCGGCCTGCTTCACCGGGGCGGTGCCGTCTGTCCCTGATCGGCGGTCTGCGGCGGGGGGTCCTCCGCCGGCCGGCTGCGCCATGCGACGTCGCGCCGGCGTAGCGCGCCCGGCGCCCTACTTCACCACGATGTTCAGCAGCCGGTCCGGCACGTAGATCACGCGCACGATCTCCCGGCCCTCGACGTGCGGCGCCACGCGCTCCGACGCCATCGCCCGCTCGCGCGCCACGTCTTCCGGCGCCGCCGGCGCCAGCGTCAGGCGGTCGCGCAGCTTGCCGTTCACCTGCACCGCGATCTCCACCTGCTCCTCTTCCGCCAGCGCCGGGTCGTACGACGGCCACCGCTGGTCGTGCACGCTGTACGGCTTCCCCAGCCGCGACCACAGCTCCTCGGCGATGTGCGGCGTCGCCGGCGCGAGCATCAGCACCAGGGTCCGCATCGCCTCGTCCCACGCGGCGGCGTCGACCGGCTCGCCCGACTCGCGCCGCTTGGTGAGGTAGTTCGTCAGCTCCATCAGCGCCGCCAGCATCGTGTTGAAGCGGAAGCCCTCGAGGTCCTCCGTCACGCGCTGCAGCGTGCGATGCGTCCAGCGCCGCAACTCGCGCGTCTCCGGTGCGTTGGGCGCCGACGTCGCCGCGATGTCGCCCGTTACGACGTTCCACGCGCGGTTCAGCCAGCGGTGCACGCCGCTGATGCCGCGCGGGTCGTACGGCCCGCCCTGGTCCCACGGCCCCAGGAACATCAGGTACGCGCGGAAGGTGTCCGCGCCCCACTGCGCCACCTCGCCGTCCGGCGCGACGACGTTCCCGCGCGACTTCGACATCCGCTGACCGTCCGGCCCCAGGATCTGCCCCTGGTTGAACAGTCGCAGGAACGGCTCGTCGATCTCGACGATGCCCATGTCGCGCGCCGCCTTCGTGAAGAAGCGCGTGTACAGCAGGTGCATCACGGCGTGCTCCGCCCCGCCCGTGTACTGGTCGACGGGGAGCCACTGGCGCGCCTTGTCGCGGCTGAACGGCCGCTCGTCGTTGTGCGGGTCGATGTAGCGCATCTGGTACCACGACGAGCACACGAACGTGTCCATCGTGTCGGTCTCCCGCCGCGCGGGCCCACCGCACCGCGGGCACGTCGTGTGCAGGAAGCCCTCGTGGTAGGTCAGCGGCGACTCCCCGGTCGGGCGGAACTCCGCGTCCTCCGGCAACAGCACGGGCAGGTCCTTCTCCGGCACCGGCACCGTGCCGTGCGTCTCGCAGTAGACCACCGGGATCGGCGCGCCCCACATCCGCTGGCGAGAGATCAGCCAGTCGCGCAGCCGGTACGTCACCGTCCCCCGGCCGATGCCCTGCTCCTCGGCGTACCGCACGACGGCGGGGATCGCATCCTCCTCCGGCGTGCCGTCGAACGGGCCGGAGTTGATCATCCGCCCGCCGTGCGGCATCGCCGCCGTCAGTGGCGCGCCGTCCCAGCCCTCAGGCGCGAACACCGGCCGCACCTCCAGCCCGTGCTTCGTCGCGAACTCGAAGTCGCGCTGGTCATGCGCCGGCACGCCCATTACCGCGCCCGTGCCGTACGTCGCCAGCACGTAGTCCGCCGTCCATACCGGCACCTGCTCGCCGTTGAACAGGTTCGTCACGTAGGCGCCCGTGAACACGCCCGTCTTCTCGCGCTCCGTGGACAGCCGGTCGATCTCCGTCTCCCGCCGCGCCTGCTCGACGTACGCCTGCACCGCCGCGCGCCGCTCCGGCGTCGTGATCTGCGCGATGAGCGGGTGCTCCGGCGCCAGCACGAAGAACGTCACGCCGTACACCGTGTCGGGCCGCGTCGTGAAGACGCGCACCTCCCGTTCCGCCACGCCCGGCACGTCCAGCCCGAAGCGCAGCTCCGCGCCCTCGCTGCGGCCGATCCAGTTGCGCTGCACCGTCTGGATCTGCGGCGGCCACTCGATGCCCTCGAACCGCAGCAGCTCGTCCGCGTACGACGTGATCCGGAAGAACCACTGGTTCAGCTCGCGCTTCGCGACGACGCTGTCGCAGCGCTCACAGCGGCCGTCGATTACCTGCTCGTTCGCCAGCACCGTCTGGTCCTTCGGGCACCACCACACGGACGCCAGCGCCTTGTACGCGAGCCCGCGCTCCAGCAGCTTCAGGAACCACCACTGCGTCCACTTGTAGTACTCCGGCGATGCCGTATTGACCTCGCGCGTCCAGTCGAACATCGCCCCCATCGACCGCAGTTGCCGGCGCATCCGCTCGATGTTGCGCTCGGTCCACTGCGCGGGGTGGGTGCGGTTCTTGATCGCCGCGTTCTCCGCCGGCAGCCCGAACGCGTCGAACCCCATCGGGAAGAGCACGTTGTAGCCCTGCATGCGCTTGTACCGCGCCTGCGTGTCCGAGGGCCCCATCGCGAACCAGTGCCCGACGTGCAGGTCGCCCGAGGGGTAGGGGAACATCGTGAGCGCGTACCACTTCGGGCGCGGGTCGTCGTCCCGCACGGTGTACAGCCCGTCCGCCTCCCAGCGCTGCTGCCACTTCGCCTCGATGGCGTGCGGGTCGTAGCGCTCGCTTTTCGCCTTCGTCTGCGCCTGCTCGCTCATGCCCACCTCCCGGCCTCTCCCGCCGGTCACCTGTCCGTCAGTCGTCCTCGCGCCGCCGCCACTCGTCCGGCTCGCGCGCGTTGTCCTCCGGGTCACCGAGCCCGTTGCGCCCCGCCGGCCGCAGGTTCTTCGTGACCACGCGAAGCTCGAGCAGGATCACCGCGAACAGCGCGCCGAAGACCGCGACCACGTACGCCTCGATGCCGAGCGCCACGCCCACCGCCGCCGCCGCCCAGATCGTCGCGGCGGTCGTCACGCCCTTCACGCTGTATCCCTCGCGGAAGATCAGTCCGGCGCCAAGGAAGCCGATCCCGGACACGATCCCCGCCGCGATGCGGTCGTCGCCGCCATACAGCCGCGACATGTCCGCGAAGATCGCCGAGCCCATGCACACGAGCGCCATCGTCCGGACGCCCGCCGGGTAGCCGCGGTACTCGCGCTCCAGGCCGATCATCCCGCCGAGCACCGCCGCCAGCGCGATCCTCCCGACGATCTCGAACTGCGTGCCCGTATCGATCATGATCCCCGCCTGGCCCGTCCGCATCGCGCCCCGCGCGGCAAACAAAATGCCCCCCGTCCCAGGGACGGAGGGCATGCTCCGCGGTACCACCCTGCTTGCCCGCATGCGCGGGCCGCTCGAGCTGCGCTGTATCGGGCGCACCCCTCGGCGGCTGGGCCCTGCGGCCGTCACCGCCGCCGCTCCCCGGCGAGTTCAGCGCCCCTGCTGCCGGCTTGCACCGCCGCCGGCTCTCTGTCGCGCGCCTACTGCTCCGGTTCCTCGCGTTTCGGTCTCGTGCGCGCAGTATACGGACCGCCCACCCCGCCCCCGCAACCCGGGCCCGCCCCGATGTTGAACCGTCCGGTCCTCGCGGGGTGGTCGCCGGTGGCGGCCCGTCGCGATGGTCGTCGACTGCGTGGGTCGGCGGCGGCTACGCCCCGGGCGCGCCCACGGGCGGCTCGGCGATCGGCGGCGGCCCGGGCTCCCACGCGTATTCTTGCCCCGTCGCGATCGCGTGCATCAGGGCATCGAGGTCCACCTGCCCGGGCTGGTCCGGCGGCGTCGCGCTCGGGATCGCCCGGATCATCTGGAACGCCGTGTCGATGTTGCTCCCGCGGATCACCGGCGTGTGGCACGCCGCGATGGCGTCGATGTTCAGGTTCTGCACGCGGTCGACGTGCTGCTCGTACTTCTCCTTGTCGAGCAGCTTGAACCACGGGCTGTTCCAGCAGTTGAACATCTCCATGCCGCCCCGCCACATCATCGGATCGGCTTCCGCGATGTCGTTCATCGGCGCGGGCAGCGGCGTCGCGAACGTGTCGACGGCCCAGTAGACGCCCGTGCGGTCGTCGTAGAGCCCGCGCGTCACGGGCGAATCGAACAGCGGCGGCGTGATCGCCGTCAGCGTCCGGTCGCCCGCCTTCCACGACTGCCCGTCGTTGATCCACCGGCAGCGCTCGAGCGGGAAGTTGAATTCGCACGTGTGGCGCTCCGTGAGGAACCACGTCACGACGAGCGTGGCGTTCGGGCAGGCCTCCATCACCTGCGCCAGGTTCCCGGCGTGGTCCACGTCGTCGTGCGACAGGAACACCCAGCGCACGTCGCCCGGATCGACGATCGAGAACACGTCCTTCAGCCACTGCTCGCGATTCGCCGGCGTGCCCGTGTCGACGATGATCGGCTCCTTGCCCTTGATCACGAGCGAGTTCAGGTACACCCACAGCGGCCCGATCGCCGCGCGCTGGCGCTGCTGGATCAGGTAGGTGTCCTCGGCGATCTTCAGCGGCGGGTGGTGCTCCGCCGGCTTCACTGGCGCGAACGGGGATGCGGACGGCATGGCGAGAACCTCCTGGTGTGTTGAGCGGCGCCTATCGTAGCACGATGCTCCGCTGCGAGGATTGCTCGCTGCTGAGAGTTGGGCGATTCTAATGGACTCGCGCCATCGCCGCAACCGGGTCCGCGGTCGCGCGGCGGCAGGGCATCCGGGCGATACGCCCACGCGCACGCGCGCGCTATCACGAAGCATGGTCAGCCACGCGCCCGCCGCCGCCGTCCTCCTCGAAGGCGAGCCGGTCACCAGCCTCGCCGAATACCGCAGGCGCGGCGGCCTCGCCGCCTGGGAGCACGCCGCCGACGGCGACCCCGCGCAGGTCATCGATGTCATCCGTCAGGCCGGACTGCGCGGCCGCGGCGGCGCCGGCTTCCCCACGGCGATCAAGTGGGACAACCTGCGCCGCACCGACGCCGTCGCGAAATACGTCGTCTGCAACGGCGCCGAGGGCGAGCCCGGGACGTTCAAGGACCGCCTGCTGCTCATGCACAACCCCTACCAGGCGCTCGAAGGGCTCGCGATCGCGGCGCGCGTCCTCAACGCGAAGAGCGCCTATCTCGGCGTCAAGCGCCTCTTCCAGCCGCTGCTGCCCGGCCTCGAGCGCGCGCTCGCCGAGTTGCGCGAGGCGGGCGTCGGCGGCGATATCCAGATCGTCTGGGGGCCCGACGAGTACCTGTTCGGCGAGGAGAAGGCACTGCTCTCGGTGATCGAGGGCGGACTGCCGCTGCCGCGCGTGCTGCCGCCGTACCTGCAGGGGCTGTTCACCGGCGCATACGGCGGCCCGAGCGAGGAGCTGAGCAACCCGACCGTCGTCAACAACGTCGAGACGCTCTCCCACGTCCCCCACATCCTCGCGAAGGGTGCGGCCTGGTTCCGCTCGCGCGGCACGCAGGAGACGCCCGGCACCATGGTCTTCAGCGTCCTGGGCGATGTCCGCCGCCCCGCGATCCGCGAGCTCCCGCTCGGCGTCACCGTCCGCGAGTTGATCGATGAGGTCGCGGGCGGCGTGCGCGAGGGCCGCAGCGTGAAGGCCGTGCTCCCGGGCCTCGCCGGCGCCGTCATCACCGGTGCGATGCTGGAGACGCCGCTCGGCTTCGACTCGATGCGCCAGGCGGGCAGCGCGCTCGGCTCCGGCGGCTTCATCGTCTACGACGATACCGCCTGCATGGTCGATGTCGCGCGCAACTTCGCGCGCTTCCTCTACATCGAATCGTGCAACCAGTGCCCGCCGTGCAAGATCGGCGCCCGCCGCATCACCGAGCGCCTCGAGCGCCTGCTCGAGTTCGACGCGCACGCGCACGACCTCGAGGAGATCGCCGAGACAGCGACGTGGGTCACGAACGGCCAGCGCTGCGCGCTCGCGACGTCGACGCAAATCGTAACGTCCAGCCTGCTCGCCGGATTCCCGGACGACTTCGGGGCGCATGTGCGCGGCGACTGCGCCCTCCGCCACGACCTGCGGCTCCCCAAGATCACGGCCTACGACCCGGACAACGGCTTCACGTCCGACGCCGACTACTGGCGCAAGCAGCCGGACTGGAGCTACGTGTAGCGCGTCGCACCGAGCACGGAGGTCGGCGATGAGCGTCCGCATCAAGCGCGCGTACGATCCGCCGGCGCGCGGCGATGGCTACCGTGTGCTCGTCGACCGCCTGTGGCCGCGCGGCCTCCGGAAGGACGACCTGCGGCTCGATGCGTGGCTCAAGGACCTCGGCCCGAGCAACGGGTTGCGCACATGGTTCGCGCACGACCCGGATCGCTGGCCGGAGTTCCAGCGCCGCTACCGGCAGGAGCTTCGCGCGAAGGAGCGCCAGGACGTGCTGCGTGACCTCGCGGCGCGCGCGGGACGCGGCACCATCACCCTCGTCTTCGCCGCGAAGGACGCCCCGCACAGCAACGCCGCCGTCCTGCAGCCGCTCATCGAGCGCATGTCCGCGCGCGCTACCGTCCGACGCCCCGGCTGATCGTACGACCGCACGCCGGCTACGACCGCGACGCCAGGTCCCGTCGCCCCTGCTCGCTCGCCAGCGCCGCATGGTTGAGGATGTTGCGCGCCATCGACGATGTCTGCTCCCGGGCGCGCGCGCCGTACACTTCCGCCCGCACCGCGTGCGCGTCCTTCGACTCCGGCGCCGCCAGCACCGCGTACTCCACGAGGTGGCACGCCAGCCGCGCGTTGCCCGCCGCCACCAGGTCCCGCGCACGCCGCAGCACGCGGTCCGCGCCGCCCGCCAGCTCGACCCACGCGCGCGCCTGCTCCGCCCGCGGCGCCGGCAGCAGGTTGTCCGGCTCGCCGTCGTACCACCCGCCGTAGAGCCGCCAGACGTTCCGCAGCAGGAACTGCGGGTGGTCGTACACCGGGCGCAGGTACGGCTTCTCCAGCAGGTCCGCCGGGACGCGCACCTCGTGCAGCACGCGGTCGAGCGTCGCCCCGTCGTTCATCAGCGCCAGCACCTGGGCCTCCAGCGATTCGAGCAGCGTCGCCGTGTCCGTCAGCGCCGCGCGCACGCGGTCCGCGCCGAAGACCGGCAGCCCGTGCCCCGGCACCATCGTCTCGGCGCCCAGCGCCGCCATCTCCCGCAGCGCCGCCGCCCACTCGCCGCACCAGCGCTGCACCTTCTGCGGGTTGCCGGCGTTCGGCACCGCCCAGATGAACAGGTCGCCCGGCGCGAGCATCCGCAGCTCCGGGATCCACGTCCACGTCGCGTCGTCCGTCTCCCCGCGCGCGTGCCGCAGCTCGAAGGTCAGGTCGCCGGAGCGGAACGTCAGCGCCGTGTCGTACGCCACGTCCGGGTAGCGGTACTCCGCCGGCCACTCGAAGCGGTCGACCGGGAACGCGAACTGCCGCACGTTGATCGCCGCGTTCCAGCCGCGGGTCTTCTTGTACCGGTCGAAGTTCGGCCCCAGGCCGCGGTGTCCGTACACGAGCGGGCGAGGCCAGCCGCGCGCCGCCGCCTCGTCGTCGAACGCGCGCACGCCGAACACGTGGTCGACGTGGTGGTGCGAAAACACCGCCGCCGCCAGCCGGCGCTCGGCGCGCCACGCGCGCACCGCCTCGTGCAACGCCTTCGTGTCCGTGACGGCGCCGCTGTCGAGCATCACCAGCGCCTCGCCGGTGTCGATCGTCGTCGCGCTCGCGAAGCCCTTGTAGTAGAGGACGCCGTCCGCGATCTCGTCGCCCTCGCGGAACTGCGCCGTCACCGGGTGCTGCTCGCCCGAGGACACCTGCCCGGACCACAGCCGCTCGGCGGCCTCGCGGATCTTCGACATCGCCCACCTCCTGTAGCGCACACAGACTACGCTGCTGTCCGACCGCCCGCCATTGACCGGCGGGCACTGACGGCAGGCCAACTTCGCCTGACAACCGGTTTCGAAAGGAGGGCGGGAGTAGTCCGAGTCTGCGGTCGGGTCAGCCTTCAACTGATTGGTGTTTGGAGGTGACCATGACCAACCAAGCTCGCCGGCTTGAGCGTGCCGTGATGATCCCCCTCACGGAGACGCTGCAGCGCTTCCGGGCGCGGACCGACAAGCCGAACGCGCATATCGCGAGAGACAGCTGGCTGGACGAATCGTACGTCTCGCGGCTGCTCTCGGGTGAGCGCGCGAACCCGAGCCGGGACGCGCTGATCTTGTTAGCAGCGTTCGGGCTGGGGCTCACGGTGCCGGACGAGGACGAAGTCCTGCTCGCGGCAGATTACAAACAGCTCGCTCTACCCCAGAGCCTGCGTTAGCTCAGGGGAAGGCTGACTGGCCCGCCCTCCTCCTTTCTCACAATTCCCTCGCTCTGTCGACCATTAGCTCAAATGTGCTACGCTCGGGGCGATGACTGACTTCCGATTCCAACGGCTCGAGCAGTTCCGTACCGGGGGCACACGTGATCGAATGCAGCTATCGATCCCACTTCCCCGCAGTGCGACCGGGCGCATTCTTCGGCAGTGCCCTCAGGACGATTGCGTCCCGCGGCGCTTCCAGATTGGTGACGCGCCGAGCGACCGCCGGATCGAGGGTGACAAGCGGAACATCGTGAGGCGGGAGCCTGCACAGTCCGGGACAACGTGCCCATACTGCGGTACTGACTCGGATGACCAGACGTTTACAGCCCAAGAAGACATCGACAACGCCAAGAAGCTTGTCGCGTGGGCGGTGAAGGACGACATGGGGCAGTGGTTGGACAACCTCGCGCGTGATTTCAACCGGAGTGCGCCCCGCGGCGGGCTGATCTCGATCGGGATGACGTCGCGCCGCAGCCCGAATCCGCGGCCGCTGGCTTGGCGAGAGGATCTGCTGAGGGCGCTCACGTGTGACATCTGTGGTCGGGACTACGGAGTGTATGCCATCGCACTCTTCTGTCCAGACTGCGGCGCGCGCAATGTGCACGTCCACTTCGCTCG
>DASRHM010000044.1:0-18414 GCA_035650575.1 Dehalococcoidia bacterium
TCCACACCGACGTCCTCTGCTGAATTGCCTCGAAGCTCTCCGTGTTGAGAGCATGTCGCAGGGTGCTGAAGCCGGGCGGCCGCATCGCCTACTACACGATCCACCTCGCCGACGGACTGACGCCGGCGCAGCGACGCCGCGCCGCCGCCGCCGGGCCCAACTGCGTCGCCGCGCGCGCGACGCAGGACGCGCTGCTGCGCGCCGCCGGCTTCCGCGACGCCGTCGCGCGCGACGTCACCGACGAATACCTGCGCCTCGCGCGCGCGTGGCGTGCCGCCCGCGACCGCCGCGAGCCGGCGCTGCGCGCCGTGCAGGGCGACGCGAAGTTCGACGAGCAGCGGGCCGACAACCTAGCCCAGATCGCGGCCATCGAAGCCGGGCTCCTGCGCCGCTCGCTCCTCACCGCGACGCGATAGCCCTGGGGCAGGTCGCAGGTCGCTCGCGCGCAGCGAGGGCCGGGGATGCTCACCCCCGGCCCTCGGACCATCGCCCTCCGGCGCCGAACAGGCCTAGGGCCGCACGCCGGTCAGCTTCGCCAGCTTCAGCGTGTTGAACAGCGCCACGCTCACGTACCACTTCACCCGCGTGCGCGTCGCGTCCTTCGTCTCCAGGCTGCCGATCGTCTCGACCTCCAGCCCGCCCGGCGCCGTCAGCCCCGCCACGCCGCCCTCCCCGAACTGCAGCGCGTAGACCGTCGAGCAGTCGTTGCTCGTGCCGACCGTCTTCGCGTCCGAGATGTAGTCCGATACCCCGACGGGGATGCCGTCGTAGAACTGCACCATCTGCCCGAAGTCGTTGCGGTCGGTCTGCAGCATCGTCCCGCTGCTCCGCGCGAGGCTGTTCAGCGAGCGCCGGGTGCGCTTGCTCATTAACAGCAGGTCCGGCTGCCCGCCCTTGATCAGGTCAATCAGCTCGTCGAGCTTCGCGAGCGTCAGCGTCGCGCCGTTCGCGCCCATCGAGATCGCCTGCGCGCCGGCCGCCAGCTTGTCGATGCCGTCGAACGACTTGCTGTCGACCGCCGTGTCGCCGTTGACGAACGTGTCCTCGAACTTCTGCTGCACCGCCTTCGCCTTCAGCCGGATGACCGCCGACTGCAGATCCTGGACGTTGCTGCGCGTCGTCAGCAGGTAGTTGTCGATGTCGGCGTCCCCGCCGAGGATCGACAGCGTCGCCGTCACCTGCGTGAACGTCGGCGTGCTCTCGTTCCACGTGTCGCCCACCGCGAAGAAGCCGGCGCTCGCCGCCGCGTTCTCGCGGTTGTAGGTCAGCCCGTTGCCCGTGATCTCGATGAACGGCAGCGCCTGCAGGACCGGCGAGTCCTGGATGATCGTCTCGATCACGCCCTGCAGCACCACGTCGTTCGAAAGCTTGGCGGCCTCCGCCAGGGTCAGCGCCATCTGCGCACCTCCTCCTCGCTACCCGTCCCCGCGCTACGAACCCGACGCGCGCTGCGCCAGCCCGTAGCGGATCTTCTGTTCCGGCGTCAGCGCCCCCAGGTCCGGCGCCCCGCGCGGCGGCGAGCCCGCCGGCACGCGCGCCTCCTGCGCCTCCGCCTGCACCTGCGCCCGCACGCGCGTCACGACGGCGCGCGCCGTCTCGAGCGCGGCGTCGACCTCCGCGACGCTCTCGCCCCGCACGAGGTCCGGCGGCAGCGCAGGCTCCGCGCGCAGCACCGCCTCGCGATAGAGCGCCGCCGCCGCGCGCTCGCGCTCGGCCGCCGCGCCGATGTCCGCGCGCAACGCCTCCGCCTCCGCCGATGCCGCCGCGTGCTGCGCCTGCAGCGCGCGCAGTTGCTCGCGCAGCGCCTCGCTCTCGGCGTAGGCCTCCGCCGCCCGCGCCGACGCCGCTGCCAGCTCCGACGCCAGCCGCTCGTTCTCCGCGCGCAGCGCCTCGCCTTCGACCTCGTCCGCCATCTGCACCTCCTCGCGCCGGACCGGCGTGGCCGCGACGCTACGCCCGGCCGGCTCGCACCTCCAAGCGACGCGTGGCACTGCCCGATTGTCCGCAGCGCGCGACGGCACTACGCTGCGCCGGACGGAGGCGCCGGTGACCGGACTGAAGTCCTTCGACCGCGTGGCGGCGATTTACGACGAGACGCGCGGCATGCCGCCCGAGGTGATGACCGCCGTCGCCGGCCGCCTCGCCGCGGTCCTGCGCGAAACCTCGCCCGCGCCGCGCGTCGTCGAGGTAGGCGTGGGCACCGGCCGCATCGCCGTCCCGCTCGCCGAGCGCGGGGTGCGCGTGGTCGGCTACGACATCGCGCCGCGCATGCTCGCGGTGCTCCGCGCCAAGCGCCGCGACATCGACGTCATGCTCGCGGAGGCGGCGCATCCGCCCCTCCGCGACGCGGCCTTCGACGCCGCAGTGTTCGCGCACGTCCTCCACCTCGTGCCCGATGTCGATGCGACGCTGCGGGCGGCGCTGCGCCTCGTGCGTCCGGGCGGGCTCGCGCTGCTCGCGGGCGATGACTACGTGCCCTCCGGCTTCCATAGCGGGCTGCAGGAGATCTTCCGGGCGACCCTGCGTGAGGCCGCCGGCTTCGAGCTGCCGCCGTTCGAGCGCACGCACACGCATCCGGCGGGGAAGCGGTTCCGCGAGGCGGTGGCCGCCGCCGGCGGCAGCGTTGAGTTCGTCGAGCTCGGCCGCTACGACGCCGTCAACAGCGCCCGACGGGAGTACGAGCGCACGGAGACGCGCTGCTACTCCGGGCTCTGGGCGGTCCCGACCGAGAGGTTCGATGCCATCCTCGCCCTCTACCGCCCGCGCCTCGAGGCGTTCTTCGGCAGCTTCGACCGCGAAGTGACGTACGAGCGCGTCGTCACGGTCGCGGTCGGACGGTTACCCGCAGGTTGAACCATTGCGGGCGCGAAGCACCACGCTCGCAACGGTAGACGGAGGAGCTCGAGTGGGGACCAAGCGCAAGTACTGGGGCGTCATCTCGCCGCTGCCGGCGCCGATCTTGCAACAACAGGCGCAGATGTACGAGAGCGCGGGCCTCGAAGGCCTGTTCGCGCCGCAGGTCTACGGCCCGCCGTTCGTGCCGCTCGCCGCAGCGGCGATGGCCACGCAGCGCGTGCGGCTCGCCAGCGGCATCGCGCTCGCCTTCGTGCGCAGCCCGTTCGAGACGGCGACCGCCGCGATGGACCTCGACCGCGTGAGCGGCGGGCGCTTCACCCTCGGCCTCGGCACCAGCGTCCGGTCGTGGACCGAGGGCTTCTTCGGCATGCCCTACGGCAAGCCGCTCGAGCACCTGCAGGAGGTCGTCGAGCTCGTCCGCACCGTCTTCGCGAAGGCGCACACCGGCGAGCTGGGACGCTACGAGGGGAAGTACCACGCGCTCGACTTCTCGGAGTTCCAGCCGCTCGGCGCACCGTTGCGCACGGACATCCCGATCTGGATCGCCGGTCTTCGCCTGCCGCTCGTCGAGTTGGCTGCGCGCATCGCCGACGGAGTCATCGGGCATCCCATCTGGTCCGTCGAGTGGGCGACGACGAAGGTCGCCGACGCGCTGAAGGCGGGGCTCGCGGCGGGGCGCAAGTCGCGCGACCAGGTCGAGTTCAACACGTGGCTCTTCGTCGCGCCGAACGACGACCGGCGCCAGGCGATCGAGGACGCGCGCGCGACGGTCGCCTTCTACGGGGGCATCCAGCAGTACGAGGCCTACTTCGAGGCGCACGGCTTCGGGACGGAGGCCCGCCGCCTGCAGGAGGGCGTGAAGCGCGGCGACTACCTCTCGGTGCGGCACCTCGTGACCGACGAGATGGCGCAGACCTTCGTCGTCTGCGGCACGCCGGACGAAGTGCGGAAGCGCATCGAGCCGATCTGGGACGTCGCCGACTCCGCGACCCTCGTCCCGCCCTCCTACGGCCTCGAAGCGCCGCAGCTCATCGGCTATGCGGCGAAGATCGGCGAGCTGTTCTATCAGTGAGATGCGTGATTCAGCGGGAGCGAAGCTCGGGACTCCGGCCCGGCCCTCGTCACACCGCTGCCGTGAGATAGGCCCGAAGCTTCGTTCACGTAGCTTGGCAAGCTTGTTTCGCTCCTATCATTATCCCGATGGCGTCCATGCTCCGCTCACGCCAGGCGAGGGGTTGACAGCTCCCTCCCGGCAGGCCTAAGATGGCGCCGCAATAGCGCATATGTTCTAGAACGCGATGGGCGCGGACAAGGCACGCAGGAGGCACGAGATGGCAGGCAAGGCCGAGAAGCAGGCTCCCAGGACCGAGGGCGAAGGCAAGGACCAGGCCCTCCAGGACGCCCTCGCCGATATCGAGAAGCGCTACGGCCGCGGCGCCATCATGAAGCTCGGCGACGCGCGCGACTTCAAGGTCGACGTCATCTCCACCGGCTCCCTCGCCCTCGACCTCGCGCTCGGCGTCGGCGGCCTGCCCCGCGGCCGCATCACCGAGATCTACGGACCGGAGGGCGCCGGCAAGTCCACGCTCGCCTACCACGTCGTCGCGTCCGCGCAGCGGCTCGGCGGCGTCGCCGCGTACATCGATGTCGAGCACGCGCTCGACAAGGACCACGCCGAGTCCTGCGGCATCGATGTCTCGGAGCTGCTGATCTCGCAGCCCGACACCGGCGAGCAGGCGCTCGAGATCTGCGACGCGCTCGTGCGCAGCAACGCCGTCGACGTCATCGTCGTCGACAGCGTCGCCGCGCTCGTGCCGCGCGCGGAGATCGAGGGCGAGATGGGCGACTCCCTCCCCGGCCTGCAGGCGCGCCTGATGTCGCAGGCGCTGCGCAAGCTCACCGCCGTCATCTCGAAGTCGCGCGCGATCGTCATCTTCATCAACCAGCTCCGCGAGAAGATCGGCGTCGTCTTCGGAAACCCGGAGGTGACGCCCGGCGGCCGCGCGCTGAAGTTCTACAGCTCCGTGCGCATCGAGCTGCGGCGCGCGGAGTCGCTCAAGCAGGGCACGGACATCATCGGCAACCGCGTGCGCGCGAAGGTCGTGAAGAACAAGGTGGCGGCGCCGTTCCGCACGGCCGAGTTCGACATCCTGTTCAGCGGCCGGCACCGGGGCATCAGCCGCGAGGGCGATATCGTCGACCTGGCGGTCGACTCGAACGTCGTGCGCAAGATGGGCGCCTTCTTCAGCTACGGCGAGCTGCGCCTGGGCCAGGGCCGCGAGGCCGCGAAGGAGTACCTGCGCGAGAACCCCGACGTCGCGCGCGAGATCGAGGACCTGGTCGTCAGTGCCGCCGCCGCGCGCGCCGGCCGCAACGGCCACACCCCTGACCCCGCGCCCGAGGACGACGCGCTGCCGGAGCCGTAGGCGAAAACTGTCAAAACGAGCCGTGCGTCGCCCGCGGTACACGAAAAATGACAAAACGAGCGATCCGCTCCGCGTGAGGCAGTCGGCCCTCCCCCGCTCCGGGCGGAGCGCTGACGCCGCGGGCGGCAGGTGAGGGTCCGCCGAGTCGGATAGATATCAACAATGACAAGACGAGCCTCGCCCGCTCCGCCTTCGGACATCCCGCCCCGGGCCCCCGCAATCATCACCGCGCTCGAGCGCACCCCGCGGCGCCGCGGCCGCATCGATGTCTACCTCGACGGGGTGCGCGCCTTCGACCTGTCGCGCGACACCGTGCGCAAGCGTTCGCTCCGCCCCGGCATGCCGCTCGATGCGGCGCAGATCGAGGCGGTCGTCGCCGCCGACGCGCGGGCGACGGCGCTGCGCACCGCCGGCGACCTGCTCGCGCGCCGCATGCGCAGCGAGCGCGAGCTGCGGCAGGCGCTGGCCCGCCGGCGGTTCGATGCCGGCGTGGTCGACGAGACCCTCGCCAGGCTCCGCGCCGCGCGGTTCCTCGATGACGCGCAGTTCGCCCGCTCGTTCGCCGAATCGCGCGACCGCGCCAGCCCGCGCGGCAAGCGCCTGATCGCGCAGGAGCTGCGCGCCCGCGGGATCGACCGCGATCTGGCGGCGAGCGCGACGGCGGGCGTGTCCGACGACGACGCGGCGTTCCGCGCCGCGTGGCGCCGCGCGCAGTCCCTCGCCTTCGCCGACCATGCCACGTTCCGCGCCCGGCTCGCCGGACTGCTGCAACGCCGCGGATTCGGCTGGGACACCGTGCGCCGCACCATCGAGCGCTGCCAGGCCGAGTTGGGACGCCCCAACGCCGGCGATGACCTCGACGCCGCCGTCGAGTAGCCTGCCCGGGTGATCGCCCCCCGGCTCCAGCCTCCGGCTCCCGGCGCAGCGCCAGGCGCCCGCCATCCCGCGCGCTCGCGGTTCGCGCTGCTCGCCACGCTCGCGCTCGCGTGCGCCCTCGCCGCGTGCGGCGGGCGGGCGACCACGAAGCCGGCCGGCGCCTCGCCTGAGCCCGGGAGCGGCGGCCGCGGCCCGGGCACCCTCATCTACACGCGCCAGGCCGGCATCTACGCGTTCGACCTCGCCTCGACACGCGAGCAGGCGCTCATCCCCCAGCCGACGCCGGACACGTTCCTGCTCGACCCCGCCGTCTCCCCCGACGGCACGCAGATCGCCTACGTCGTGCAGCCGCCGCCGGTCGTGAAGGACGGCGTGTACGACGCCTCCTCCGACCTCTGGGTGGCGAACCGCGACGGCAGCGGCGCGCGCGTGCTCTTCACCCACGCCGTCCCGCGCCAGCTCGTGCGCTTCCCGCAGTGGCTCGATGCGCAGCATGTGCTCGCCGTCGTCCAGGAGCCCGCCGAGACGCAGGGCACCACGACCGTCGAGTACGTCCTCGAACAGATCGATGTCGCCAGCGGAGCCCGCGAGCGGCGCATCACGGGCGTGCTCTCGTTCGGCGTCTCGCCGGACCGCGCGCGCATCGCCTGGGCGCAGCTCCCGAAGCAGACCGGCGAGTCCCTCACGGCCAGCGCCCCGGACGGCTCGGGCACGACCACGCTCATCGGCCCCGAACAGGATCTGGCGCCCTTCAACTCTCCCCGCTACTCGCCGGACGGCACGATGATCGCCTTCGCGTCCGCCGACCAGACCGGAGCCCGCGCGCCCTTCCGCTACGTCTCCTTCCGCGGCGACCCGGCGCCGGAGGCGGATGGCCTGCCGGAGGACATCTGGACCATCCCGGCCGAAGGCGGGGCAGCCCGCCGGGTCGCCGACCTCAAGGAAGACCTCCCGACCCTGACCTGGGGCGCCGACTCCCGGCACATCTATGTGCTCGGCGCGAACGCCCTGTCCGATGTCGACCTCTCGACCGGCGCGGTGACGCGCCTCGGCGAAGGATCGTTCCACGGCGGCATCACGTGGGCGCCGTCCTGACGCGCCAGTGACGCCAATTCCTTGACCGCCGATCCGACGCTTCCGTATGATGCGACCGTAGCTCGCATCACGAGTAAGTACGCAGACGAGCTTCATTCGGGGGTAACCGGACAGAACCAACCGGAAAGAGAGGCCAGGAATGATCGCCATCCTCGGCGCCGCCATCGGCGCTGTAGTGGGGCTGGCGATCGGGGCTCTTCTCGGCTACGCCATCAGGCGCAGCGCGACCAGAAACCAGGAGCTCGAAGCCGAACAGGCGGCGTCGAAGATCCTGGGGGACGCTCAGGCAAACGAAAAGGAGATCCTCCTCGCCGCCAAAGAGGAGGCGATTCAGCTCCGGGCTCAGGCAGAACAGGAATCAAAGGCCAGGCGCGATGAAGTCCTGCGGCTTGAGCAGCGTGTTGCCAACAGGGAAGAGAACCTCGATCGCAAGCTCGAAGCGCTGGAGCGGCGCGAAGCCGCGCTAGCCGACCGCGAACAGCAGCAGGAAGCCGTCCGCGCGCAGCTCGAAGACCTGCGCAAGGCCAAGGTGGCAGAGGTCGAACGTGTCTCCGGCATGACCAGCCAGGAGGCGCGCGACCTGCTCCTCCGCGAGATCGAGCAGGAGATCCGCGACGAGGCGAACCGTCGCGTCCGCACGGTCGAGGCCGAGGCCAAGGAAGAGGCCGACCGCCGCGCCCGCGCGATCCTCGCGACGGCGATGCAGCGGCTGATGAGCGACGTCGTCAGCGAGACGACCGTCTCCGTCGTCCCCATCCCCAGCGACGACATGAAGGGCCGCATCATCGGCCGCGAAGGGCGGAACATCCGTGCGCTCGAGTCGGCGACCGGCGTCGACCTGATCATCGATGACACCCCGGACGCCGTCACCCTCTCGGCGTTCGACCCGGTGCGCCGGGAAGTCGCCCGCGTCGCGCTCACGAAGCTCGTGATGGACGGCCGCATCCACCCGACCCGCATCGAGGAGGTCGTCGAGAAGGCGCAGCAGGAGGTCGCGGCGAGCATCAAGACCGCGGGCGAGCAGGCCGCCATCGAGGCCGGCTGCCCGGGCCTCCACCCCGAGATCCTCAAGACCCTCGGGCGCCTCAAGTACCGCACGTCCTACGGCCAGAACCAGATCAAGCACGCCGTCGAGTCGGCGTTCATCGCGGCGATGATCGCCGAGGAGGTCGGCGCCGACGTCAACGTCTGCCGGCGCGGCGCGCTCCTCCATGACCTCGGCAAGGCCATCGACCACGAGATCGAGGGTACGCACGCCATGCTCGGCGGCGAGCTGGCCCGGCGCTACAACGTCAGCCCCGCCGTCGTGCACTGCATCGAGGCGCACCACGAGGAGATCGAGGTCGAGACGACCGAGGCGGTGATCGTGCAGATCGCCGACGCCATCAGCGGCAGCCGGCCGGGCGCGCGCCGCGAGACGCTCGAGCTGTACATCAAGCGGCTCGAGGCGCTCGAAGGGATCGCCAATGGCTTCAAGGGCGTCGAGAAGTCGTTCGCCATCCAGGCGGGGCGCGAGATCCGCATCATCGTCAAGCCGGAGGAAATCGATGACCTCGACGCCCTGCGCCTCGCGCGCGACGTGAGCAAGAAGATCGAGGAGTCGCTCGAGTACCCGGGCCAGATCAAGGTGACGGTCGTCCGCGAGACCCGCGCCAGCGAGTACGCGCGCTGACCGCTGGCGTGCGCGTCCTCTTCATCGGCGACGTCATCGGCAAGCCGGGGCGCCGCGCGCTCGCCGCGCTCGTGCCCGCGCTGCGGCGCGACCTCGCGCTCGACGTCGTCATCGCGAACGGCGAGAACGCCGCCGCAGGCCGCGGCCTCACGGCGAACACGGCGAAGGAGATCTTCGCCGCCGGCGTCGACGTCATCACCTCCGGCAACCACATCTGGGACCAGTCGGAGATCATCCCCGTGCTCGATGCGGACGCCCCCGTGCTGCGCCCCGCCAACTACCCGCCGGACTCGCCGGGACGCGGCGTCGCGCAGGCCGGCGGACTGACGGTGCTCAACCTGCAGGGCCGCACGTTCATGGCAGACATCGACGACCCGTTCCGCTGCGCCGACCGCCTGCTCGCGGAGATCCCCGCAGGCACGCCGATTTTCGTCGACATGCACGCGGAGGCGACGAGCGAGAAGGTGGCCATGGCCTGGTACCTCGACGGCCGCGTGTCAGCCGTCGTCGGCTCGCACACGCACGTCCCCACGGCCGACGCCCGCATCCTTCCGAAGGGCACCGCCGCTGTCACCGACGCCGGCATGTGCGGCCCCCGCGATTCGATCATCGGCGTCGATGTCGAGCCGGTGCTGCGCAAGTTCCTCACCGGCATGCCGGCGCGCTTCACTGTCGCGGAGAAATCGCCGGCGGTACAGTTCAACTCCGTGCTGGTCGAGGTCGATGCGGCGACGGGCCGGGCGCGGAGCGTCGAGCGCGTTGACAGGGAGTGGATCAAGGATGCCGAGTAAGGGCGACTTCCACACACACAGCACCGCGTCCGATGGCGCGCTGGCCCCGGCGGACCTCGTCGACCTCGCCGCTTCGCAGGGCGTGCGCTACCACGCGCTTACCGACCACGACTCGACCGAGGGCATCGCCGAAGCGCGCGCGGCGGCGGCGAAGCACGCGGGCTACACGCTGATCCCCGGCGTCGAGATGGGCACCGACATCGAGGGCGCCGAGGTGCACATGCTGGGACTCTACCTGAGCCCCGACGACGCCGACCTGCAGGCCACCCTCGCGCGGTTACGCGCCGGCCGCGTGGACCGCGGCTACGGCATCGTCCAGAAGCTGCGCGCGATGGGCATCATGGTCGAGTGGGACCGCGTGCGCGCGATCGCCGGTGACGCCGCCGTCGGCCGGCCGCACGTCGCGCAGGCGCTCGTTGAGGCCGGCTACGTCTCGAAGGTTTCGGAGGCGTTCGACAAGTGGATCGGCCGCAACGGCCCCGCGTACGTCGAGCGCGAGAAGATGACGCCGGCGGAATCGGTGCGTTTCATCGTCGAGCACGGCGGCCTCGCCTGCCTCGCCCACCCGGCGGAGCTGCCGGACTTCGAGGGCATGCTCGGCGAGCTGAAGGGCGCGGGGATGCAGGCGATGGAGGTCTTCTACAAGGACTACCCGCCGGAGACGGTCGAGAGCCTGCGCCAGATCGCGGAGCGCTTCGGCCTGCTGCCGCTCGGCGGGAGCGATTACCACGGCATCTTCGGAGCCGAAGAGCCGCTCCCCGGCAACATCCCGCTGCCCGACGCGGCGATCGAGCGCTTCCTCGAAGCGGCGGCGAAGCTCCCGAACCAGCACCTGGTCGCGTGATGGAGCGCGCCTGACACGATGCAGTGCGCCACCCACCCCGCCGTCGAGACGGAGCTGGCGTGCAGCCGCTGCGGGAAGGCCATCTGCCCGCGGTGCATGGTGCACACGCCGGTCGGCGCGCGCTGCCGGGAGTGCGCGAACGTGCGCCGCATCCCGACCTACAACGTCTCGGGCGTCACGATGGCGCGTGGGACCGCGGCGGCGATCGTCGCCGGCGCCGGGACCGGCATCGCCTGGTGGGTCTTCAACCCGCTCAGCTTCGTCTTCTTCGGCGTCTTGCTCGGCCTCGCCGTCGGCTACGGCGTCGGTGAGGCCGTCTCGATGGCGACGAACCGCCGCGCCGGGCCGCCACTGCAAGCGCTCGCCGTCGCCGGCGTGCTCATCGCCTACGGCGTGCGGCTCGCACTGCTGCTGTCGATCAGCGGCTGGAGCTTCCAGGATCTGCGCCTGGACCTTGGCGGGCTCGTCGCGCTCGGCCTGGGCTGCGTAATCGCCGCCGGCCGCCTCCGCTGACTAGCGGAGCACGATCCCGAGGATGATCAGCGTCACGACGACCATCGCCGCAAGCGTGAAGATGCGGCGCATCTCGTGCAGCGCGTACTCGCTGTCGCGACGCGTGACCGCGGCAATATCCAGCTCGCGGCGCTTGCGCACGCCCTGCTGCTGGAGCGCGCGCGCGGTCGAAGGCAGCCGGGCGGGTGCCGCGGCCGTCGCGGCTCGCGCCGGGGCCGCGGCGGCGGGCGGCGGCGCGCCCAGCGGTTCGGCGACGGCCTCCGGTCCGCTGTCGGCCGGCGCCTCGATCTCCTCTGGCGCCACCTGGTCTTCGAGCGGCGGCGGCGCGCCCGCCGGACGCAGGTAACTGCGGTCGGTGCGCTTCTTCCTCGCCTGCAGGCGGCCATCGCGGACCAGCGGCCGGTTCTGTTTGGGCACGGATATCGCTCCTGGGCGCCGGCGTCAGGGGCTCCGGCGGAGATTGCGGCACATTATAGCCACGGCCCGATCCCCTCACAATCGAGCCATCGACTGCGTCTAGTACGCGCCGTGCGCCTCGAAGATCCGCCGCGGGTTTTCGACCGTCATCGTCCGCACGTCGGCATCGCTCACGCCCGCCGCCCGCAGAGCCGGCACGACATCGTCCGGGATGTGCAGGAAGTTCCAGCGCGGCACCGCCTGCTTGACGAGCGCCGGGTCGAACCAGTCGATGTGGCAGCTCGCATCGTGCGAGAGCACCATCTTCCCCGCGTGCCCGCGCTCGCACAGCTTCGCGATCGTCGCGACGCGCTTCTCCGTCGGCAGCATCGTGTCGATGCCGAAGCGGTCCATCCCGATGTACGACCCGCGCCCGATCAGCTTCTCGAGGTACGCGATGTCCTCGCTGTCGCCGCTGTGGCCGATGATGACGCGCCCGAGGTCCACGCCCTCCTGCTCGAAAATGTCCTGCTGGCGCAGCCCCTGCTCGCTGGCGGCGTGCGTGTGGGTCGAGATCGGCACGCCCGTGCGCCGGTGCGCCCGCGCGACCGCGCGCAACACCTTCTCGACGCCCTGCGTGACGCCCTGCTGGTCGGTCGCGCACTTCAGGATCGCGGCGCGGATGTCCGTCCCCTGGATCCCCTGCTCGATGTCCTGTACGAACTGCTCCGCCATGACGTCGGCGTCGCGCGACTGGAAGTAGTGCGGCAACTCGTCGTACGTGTAGAGCCCGGTCGCGACGATTACCTGCATCCCCGAGGCCTTCGCGACCTCGCGCACGGTCGCAACGTCGCGTCCCAGCCCGAGCACCGTCAGGTCGACAATGGTCGAGACGCCGTGCTCCTTCGCCGCCCGCAGCTCGGCGGTCGCCTCGCGCATCCGCTCCTCCCGCGGCCACAGGCGCGGGAAGTTCGTCACCACGCCCTCGGAGAGCACGAAGACGTGCTCGTGCATCAGCGTGAATCCGAGCTGCGAGGTATCGATGGGGCCGGTGACCGTGTGGATGGTGGGCATGTGGCGTCCTTTCTTCGCTGCGCGGCGATTGTAGGGCGCGCGGGCGCTTCGGGCGAGTGACGGAGAACGGGGAGGGCCTCCGCGCGGGGAGGCCCTCGAGAGATGCGCTTTGCCGGGCGCTAGACCCGGTGGCAGGCGACCATGTGCCCGCCGCCGACGTCGCGCCACTCCGGGATCTGCTGCCGGCACTCCTCGATCGCGATCGGGCAGCGCGTGTGGAACACGCAGCCGGAGGGCGGGCGCAGCGGGCTCGGCACGTCGCCGGTCAGGATGATGCGCTCGCGCTGCTTCTCGACGCGCGGGTCGGGCACGGGCACGGCGGAGAGCAGCGCCTTCGTGTACGGATGCAACGGGTTCTCGTACAGCTCGTTGCGGTCGGCCAGCTCCATCATCTTGCCCAGGTACATCACGCCGACGCGGTCGCTGATGTGCCGGACGACGGAGAGGTCGTGAGCGATGAAGAGATACGTCAGCCCGAACTGCTGCTGCAGGTCTTCGAGCAGGTTGATGATCTGCGCCTGGATCGACACGTCGAGCGCGGACACCGGCTCGTCCGCCACGATGAAGTCCGGCTGCACCGCGAGCGCCCGGGCGATGCCGATGCGCTGGCGCTGGCCGCCGGAGAACTCATGCGGATAGCGGTTCGCGTAGTACGGGTTCAACCCGACGACCCGCATCAGGTCCTGGATGCGCTCCTTGCGGGCGCGGCTCCCCTTCGACAACCCGTGGATCGCCAGCGGCTCGCCGATGATCGCGCCGACCGACATGCGCGGGTTCAGCGACGCATACGGGTCCTGAAAGATCATCTGCATCTTGCGCCGCATCCGGCGCAGGTCGCCGCCGCTCAGCTTCGTCAGCTCCGTATCGCCGAAGCGCACGCTGCCGGCCGTCGGCTTGTAGAGCTGCAGGATGGCGCGCCCGGTCGTGGACTTGCCGCAGCCCGACTCCCCGACGAGTCCCAGCGTCTCGCCCTTCTTCACGTCGAACGAGACGCCATCGACCGCCTTCACGTCCGCGATCTTCCGCTGGAAGATGAGCCCCGCCGTCACGGGGAAGTACATCTTCAGCCCCTGCACGTTGAGCAGGATGTCGGACGCGCTCTGCACCTCGCGCACGGGCATGGCCTCAGTCGTCATTCGCCCACCGTCCCTTCATCGACCGCGCGCGTCTCGGCTTCGCTCCATGTCTGCGCCTCGGGCATCACCCAGCAGGCGGACATGTGCTTCTCGCCCGCCGACATGAGCGGCGGCTCCTCGCTCAGGCACTTGTCGATCTTGTACGCGCAGCGCGGCGCGAAGTTGCAGCCCTTGGGCGGGTTGATCAGGTCGGGCGGCGACCCCTCGATCGGGACGAGGCGGTCCTTCCGCGTCTGGTCCAGGCGCGGCACCGACTTCAACAGCCCGATCGTGTACGGGTGCCGGGGGTTCGCGTACAGCTCGCGCGCGCTCGCCGTCTCGATGATCTTGCCGGCGTACATGACGTTCACGCGGTCGGCGTAGCGCGCGACCACCCCCAGGTTGTGCGTGATGATGACGACCGCCGTCCCGAGCTCGCGGCTCAGGCGCGCCATGATCTCCAGGATCTGCGCCTGGATCGTCACGTCGAGCGCGGTCGTCGGCTCGTCGGCCAGGAGGAGCTTGGGGTTGCACGACAGCGCCATCGCGATCATCACGCGCTGGCGCATGCCGCCGGAGAACTGGTGCGGGTAGTCGTTGAGCCGGCTCCCGGATTCCGGGATGCCGACCATCTCGAGCAGCTCCGTCGCCCGCTTGCGCGCGGCCGCGTGGTCCATCTTCAGGTGGAGCTCCAGCGCCTCGGTGAGCTGCCGGCCGATCGTCAGCACCGGGTTCAGCGACGTCATCGGCTCCTGGAAGACCATCGCGATGCGGTTGCCGCGGACGTGGCGGATCTCCTCCTCGTCCATCTTCAGCAGGTCTTCGCCCTCGAAGATGATCTGCCCGTCGACGATCTTGCCGGGCGGGTTCGGGATCAGCCGGAGGATCGAGAGCGCGCTGACGCTCTTCCCGCAGCCGGACTCGCCGACGAGCCCGAGCGTCTCGCCTTCTTCCACGTCGTACGAGACGCCATCGACCGCGCGGACGACACCGTCGTCCGTGAAGAACTGCGTCTTCAGGTCGCGGACCTGGAGTAGCGTGCCCATCTCACCTCCCGCGGCGCGGCGAGCCGGCGCCGCCGATACGACAGCCGGGCCCCGACGGTACCCGGCCAGTTTCCTATGGCAGACCCGTGGGTTCAATCGCGGCGCTGTGTGCCTGCCCGCCAGCTCCCGGCCGGCGCCCCCACGCTGCGCCTCCGGTCCGCCTCGCTCTGGTGGGGAAGAGGAGACTCGAACTCCTACGCCTTGCGGCACGTGATCCTAAGTCACGCTCGTCTGCCAGTTCCGACACTTCCCCGTGCCCGGCCCGCCGATACCTGAAGCACAACGTCAGAAGTCAGGTTCAGATGAGCCGTGACTAGTTATACACCGCCACCGCTCTCCGGTGCTACTCGAAGCGCCGAGACGACAAGCGGCCGGCCCGTCCGGGCCGGCCGAGCGCCGGTCATGCGGAGCGTCAGCGCGCGAGGTGTGCCGGGACGTGCTCGCGCTCGTACACCTCGGCCTTGTTCGGCGCCAGCGTGCCGGGCAGGTGCAGGTAGCTGCGGACCTGGCGGACGCCGTCGACGTGGCGCGTGTCCTCGATCAGGCGGCGGATGTCGTCCATGTGCTGCAGCTGCCCGCGCAGCGTCACGCAGCCCTCGTACGCGTCGAGGTGGATCTCGCCGGCCTTGATGCCGCGACGCCGGAGCACCTCGGAGCGCACGCGCGCCACCAGCGTCTCGTCGTCCTCGATCGCCGCGTGCTGGCCGTCGTGCACGATGATCCCCGCCGCGTCGTGGCGGATGCCGCGCGCGACTCCCGCCATGAACCGCCCCCGCTGCTCGATGCGGCGCGGGAGCGACCGGGTGAACACGTTCTTCACGTGCGCCGCACGGTCGCGGACCAGCGCCCGGCGGCGGCGCCCGGCGACCGGGTCGAGGTAGTACATCAGCAGCGCGCCGGCGCCGGCGAAGGCGGCCGCGCCCGCCGCGAGCTTGAGCGCGCCTGCGGACCTCGACGCGCGTTGCGGCTCGATGCGGGTCGCCACAGTCCTGACCGGCAGGTGGATGACCTGACGGCGCCCGGGCACGACGTGCTCGTGCTCGGCGCCATGCGGACCGTGCGCCCGCGGGCGTTTGGCCCAGAGGCCTCCCGCCGCTGCCGGCATGCGGTCGATCAGGTCGCGGGCGCCGCTCCGCAGCGCCGCCGCCGTCGCGCCCAACCGAGGCCCCGGCCGGGGCGTGGCGACGGAGGCCGGCATGAGGCGCCCGACGATCGGCGCCGACTTCAAGGATTCGCGCGCGAGCTCAGCAGGAACAACCGGGCGGCGACGCCAGTACGAGCGCGCTGGAACGCGCCGTCCGATCAGCGGTATGCGCGCGACAAGGGCCGCCTGGTCAGGATAGCGGTATGCGCCGGCCAGCCTTCCCAGCCGGCTGGAAGGGAGGAGTACGTCGTGCATCGGATCCTCCTTGACACCGAGCCGATCATACTCCTGCGCGCTCGCCTCAGGGATAGCCAGATGGAAGGATTCTGCGCCGCCATCCGCCACACTGCCGTCCGGAGCGGGTTGACATGCGCCGTGCGCCCCGCGTCGGGCGCTGCTGCGCCTTGACTTGCGCGGTGCTACGGTATGTCACGAGGGCGGGATCGCGCGCCGCATTCCTGTTATGTCGCACGTCCGCCGGCGTTGCGATCTCTGATGGGGTCCCGGTGTGCCCGTCCGCACCTGAGAAAGCGAGAACCGCCATGATCCGAGTCAGCGCGGGCGCCGTCATCGCGGCGGCGCTGGTCTTCGCCGCGTACGGCGGCGTCGCGTCCGCACAGTATCCTCCGCCCGAAGGGAACTGCGTGCTGTCGCTCTCCTCGACGACGGTGCCGCCCGGCGGTAGCGCCGGCGTCACCGTTACCGTGCGAGACGTAAACGGAAACCCGCTGGCGAACACGAACGTGACGCTGAGCATCACGAAGCAGCCCGGCGCCGGCGCCAGCGTGACGCCCGCGAGCGCCACAACGGATGCGAACGGCATGGTGACGGCGACCGTGAACGCCGGTACCACCGGCGGCGTCATCGAAGTCACGGCTTCGGCGCCCAACGTCAAATGCAGCGGGTCCCTCGCCGCCGGCTCCAGCGCCGTCGAAGTCGTTGCGGCGCCGAACACCGGCACCGGCGACGCCAGCAGGCGCGCGGGCGCGTCGCCGCTTGCGGCAGCGCTCGTGCTGCTCGCAGCCGGCGGCGCCGCGGTCGCCCTCGCCCTCGCCGCCGCACGGACGCGCGGCGCGCGCTGACATCCGCCTGCGGACCGCGCGGCGGCCGTGGAGACGCGGCCCCGTTCCATCTTCCCGGGCGATGCAGGAGTGCGCGTGACGCAACGCGACCGGATCCTCGTCGAAACGTCGCGCCCCGGCGCGCTGCATCGCGGCATCCTGCTCCCCGCGCTCTTCGCGGTCCTCGTGCTCGGCCTGACGGTCGAGGGCCTGCGCGGGTGGCACATCTACCAGCAGACACGCGCCGGGCGGTATGACATCGGCGCGGCCCAGAGCATCGTCGAGTCCAAGCGGCTGAGCGCCGAGCCGGCGGACCTCGACCGCGCGCGCTCCGACTTCAAGTCGGCCGACCGCAAGTTCGCGTCGGTGCAGTCGAGCCTTCGCCGTGACCCGCTCTTGCAGATCGCACGCCACCTCCCGGTCATCGGCGCCCAGGCGGAGGCCGCGTACGCGCTCGCGGACATCGGTCGCGACGCCGCCGCGATCGGACTCGACGGCATCGACGCGGCGGAGGCCTTCGACGACGTGCGCGACGAGGAGGGTGGCACGCTGCCGGAGAAGACGATGCGCGTGTTCGCCCGCGTGGACCCGCAGATCGACTCGATCCGCGGCTCGCTCGCGGGGGTCGATGCGCGCCGGGAGGACATCGCCGGCGAGCGGCTTCTCCCGCCGTTGCGTCGCGCGGTGCGCGACTTCGATGCCAAGCGCGAGCGTCTCGCCGGCTTCCTCGACACGTACACGCGCGCCCGCGCCTTCACGCCCGAGTTCCTCGGCTTCGAAGGCACGCGGACGTACCTGGTGATCGCCCAGAACAACGCAGAGCTGCTCCCCACCGGCGGACTCGTCTCCGTCGTCGGTACGGTCACCGTGACCGACGGGCACGTCGACGAGCTTGACCTGCGGGACGCCGTCCAGTTCGGCGAAGACTGGATGCGCCGCACCGGCGAGTACGTCGAGCCGCCCGCGCCCCTCCGAAACTATCTTCTGAAGGACCAGAGCTGGAACCTCGCGGTGTCGAACTGGTCGCCGGACTTCCCGTCGTCCGCGCGTACGGCGCAGCGGTTCTTCGAGCGCGGCGGCGGGCCGCCGACCGACGGTGTCATCGCGCTCGATGTCACCGCGCTCGAGCGGCTGCTCGCGGTGACGGGCCCGATCTATCTCGACGAGTTCGATGTCACGGTGGACAGCTCGAACGTCTTCGACCTCGCCGAAGAGCACACCCGCGTGCCCTTCCTGCCAGGCGGCGACCGCAAGGAGTTCATCGCCGTGCTCGCGGACCAGGTGCTCGACCACGTGCTGCACCCTTCGGCGGAGCAATGGTCGCCGCTCGTCGACGTGCTGCAGCAGATCGGCGACGAGAAGGACATGCTGCTGTACCAGAACGACCCGAAGCAGCAGGCGCTGGTCGAGGCGTGGGGCTGGGACGGCGCAGTGTCCTATCCTGGCGGCGACTACCTGATGCTGGTCGATGCGAGCGTCAACAGCACGAAGCTCAACGCCATCCT
>DASRHM010000045.1:0-31542 GCA_035650575.1 Dehalococcoidia bacterium
AGCATCGTGCCGCCGCGCCCGCACAGCGCGCACATCGGCGGGAACAGCAGGTCGAGCGCGATACGGCGCGCCTGGCCGACTATCGCGTGCATGCGCGCGATTCTACGCGCGCCCGCGGCCTGCGTGAAGCTCGGATGGGGCGCTCAGAGGCCGGGCGGTACAATCGCCATATGCCGAAGGTGAACGTGCGGCTGTTCGCGGGGCTCCATGACCTCGTCGGGAGGCGCGATGTCGTGCTCGACCTGCCGGCCGGCGCCACGATCGGGCAGCTCCGCGACCAGCTTGCGAACGAGTACCCGGTCGTGCAGCCGTTCCTGACCACGCTGGTAGCCGCCGTGGACGAGGAGTACGTGCCGAGCGAGCATGTGCTGCGCGAAGGCGAGTCGGTGGCGCTGATCCCGCCGATCAGCGGAGGCGCGCCGTGTTTCTGATCACGCCGGAGCCGCTGGACCCCCGGCCGCTCGTCGAAGCCGTGCGGACGGACGACGCCGGGGCGGTCGTGCTGTTCTATGGCGTCGTGCGGAACGAGAACCTGGGCCGCCGCGTGCTCTACCTGGAGTACGACGCCTACGAAGCGATGGCGCTGAAGAAGATGCGCGAGGTGGCGGACGAGGTGCGGGCCCGCTTCCCCGTGACCGGCCTGGGCATCGCGCACCGCACGGGCCGGGTCGAGATCGGCGAGACGAGCCTGCTGGTGGCGGTCGCGACACCACACCGCAAGGAGGGCTTCGAGGCGTGCCACTTCGCAGTGGACCGCATCAAGGAGACGGTGCCGATCTGGAAGAAGGAAGTCTGGGAGGACGGCTCGGAGTGGGTCGAGGGGCACGTGCCGGAGGTGCCGCGTGCGGCGGAGGGGGCGCGTCCTTCGTGAACGCGCGGCGCGGGGAAAACACGAGGCCCGCCGGCGTGCGCACGGCGGGCCGTCTGTTTGTCCCGGGCGACGCTCTAGCTGGCCACGGTCGCGCGCTCCTGCTCGAAGCAGTTGCTGCAGTACACCGGGCGGTCGAGGCGGGGCACGAACGGCACGGTCGCCTCGCCGCCGCAGTTGGCGCAGGTCACGGTCGTGAGTTCCCGCCCGCCCGCGCGGTCGCGCCGCCGGTTGGCCCGGCAGGAGGGGCAGCGCTGCGGCTCATTGAGCAGGCCCTTCTCGAGGTAGAACCCCTGTTCCCCCGCTGTGAAGACGAACGACATGCCGCAATCCCGGCACGTGAGCGTCTTGTCTTCGAATGCCACGGTTCCTTCCTCCTTGAGACAGGTAGTACGCCTGCTCGCACGCAGGCACGACCGCGCGGAGGGTGCACCCGCGCGGCCACGGCGCCGAGTGTAGGTGAGTAGAATTCTTCCAGTCAAGCATTTCGGTAGCGAATATCAGGATTCCCCGTCGAGGATGTCAATCGTGACTGCAGACCGCCCGCCAACGCCCGTCTACTGCCATCAGTGCGGGCGGTTCCTCGTCGAGCGGCGCATCGCGCACGAGGGGCGGACGCGCCTGCAGTGCGAGGCATGCGGCTTCATCCATTACTTGAATCCGCGCGTCGTGACGTCGGTCATCGTCGAGCACGCCGGGCGCCTGCTGCTGCAGCAGCGCGCGATGGAGCCCGGGCGCGGCCTGTGGACGTTCCCCGGCGGATTCCTGGAGGTCGGCGAGACGCCCGAGTCGGGCGCGGTGCGCGAAACGAGGGAGGAGGTGGGCCTCGAAGTCGAGCTGCGCGGGCTGCTCGGGGTCTACTCGCGCCCGCACGCCGGCATCGTGCTCGTCGTCTACGAAGGCGAGAGCGAGAGCAGCGACGCCGTCGTCGGCGACGAGGAGTCGCTCATGGTGCGCTGGTTCGCGCCCGGCGAGCTCCCCTGGGGCGAGCTGGCGTTCGACACCACGAAGGCGGCGCTCGCCGACTGGGTCGCGCGCCACGCAGCCCCCGGCGCCGCGACGGCCTGAAGCCCATGCGCATCGACGTGGTCACGCTGTTCCCGGAGATGTTCGCCGGCGTCTTCGACGCCAGCATCATCGGCCGTGCGCGGGCGGCGGGGGCGCTCGAGATCGCGCTGCACAATCCCCGCGATCACACCGCCGACCGGCACCACGTCGTCGACGATTCCCCGTACGGGGGCGGGCCCGGGATGGTGATGAAGCCCGAGCCGCTGTTCGCCTGCGTGGACGCTGTGCAGGCGATGGCCGCACCCCGCGGCCGGGTCGTGCTCCTGACGCCCCAGGGCCGGTTGCTCGACCACGCGGTGGTGGCGGAACTGGCCGCCGAGCCGCGCCTGATCGTCATCTGCGGCCACTACGAGGGCGTGGACGAGCGCGTGCGGGAAGGATTGGCCGACGACGAGATCAGCATCGGCGACTACGTGCTGTCGGGCGGCGAACCGGCGGCGATCGTGCTCGTGGACGCCGTCGCGCGGCACCAGCCCGGCGTGCTGGGCTCGGACGCGTCGCTCGCGGAGGAGTCCCACGCGCAGGGGCTACTCGAGTACCCGCAGTACACGCGGCCGCCGGAGTTCCGCGGAATGGCCGTCCCGCCGGTGCTCCTTTCCGGCAACCACCAGGAGATCGCGGCCTGGCGCCGCCGCCAGATGGTCGTGCGCACGGCGCGGCGCCGGCCCGCCCTGCTCGAACGCGCCGACCTCAGCGAGGAAGAACGTCGCATCGCGGAGGAAGCCATGTCGGGCATGCGCCAGCAGGCGCGGCTGTTCCGGGTGATCCTCCCCGCTGGCGATATGGAGCGCTCGGTGCGGTTCTACGCCCGCGTGCTCGACGATGCCGGCGAGCGCGTCGCGCCGACGCGCCACTGCTTCCACTGCGGCGCCGTCATCCTCGCGATCGTCGACCCGAAGGGCGAGCGGCCGGACGCCGAGGCTCGCCCCAACCCCGACCACGTGTACTTCGCCGTGCCGGACCCGGCGGCGATGCACGCAAGAGTGCGCGCGGCGGGCGCGCAGTGGGTCGAGGATCGCGTGCGCAGGCGGGACTGGGGCGAGCGCTCGTTCTACGCGCGCGACCCGGCAGGCAACCCGATCTGCTTCGTCGACGAGAGGACCGCGTTCACGGGCGGCGGCTACTTCGCCTGATCGCGGCGCTTGACCGCGCGGATCGCGCGGCGCTAGCCTGAACCAGACCGATCTTCGTTCTGCGGGAGCTGGGAGCCGCCCGGCTGAGAGGGCCGCCACGAACTGCGGCCGACCGCCGAACCTGACCCGGGTAATGCCGGCGCAGGGAGTGGACCTCGAATTGCGCCCCATCCGCCCGGGAGAAGGCGCATTTTTCATGCCCGCAGTGCAGGAGCAGGCGCCGCGCGCGCTGACGATCGCCGGGAGCGACTCGGGCGGCGGCGCGGGCATCCAGGCCGACCTCAAGACGTTCGCAGCGCTCGGCGTCTACGGCGCCTCGGCGGTGACTGCGGTAACGGCCCAGGACACGACCGGTGTCCGGGCGTGGCAGGCGGTGGATCCGGCGCTCGTCGGGCAGCAGATCGACGCAGTGCTCGAGGACATTGGCGCAGGCGCCGCGAAGACCGGCATGCTCGCCTCGGCAGCTATCGTGCGCGCCGTCGCCGACCGGCTGCGCGCGCACGGTGTCTCGGCCCTCGTCGTCGACCCGGTGATGGTCGCGACGTCGGGCGACCCCCTGCTGGACGAGGACGCGCGGGCCGTGCTGGTGCGTGAGCTGCTGCCCCTCGCCGCGGTCGCGACGCCGAACCGCGCCGAAGCGGAGGTCCTCGCCGGGCGGCGCATCGAATCGTGGGAGGACGCGCGCGCAGCCGCGCGGACGATCGTCGAGCTGGGCGCGCGGGCGGTGGTCATCACCGGCGGCGATTTCGACGACGCGGAGTCCTCGACCGACCTTTGGTTCGACGGGCACGCGTTCCGCGAGTTCACCGCCGTGCGCGTGCGCACGTCGAGTACGCACGGCACCGGCTGTACGTTCTCCGCGGCGATCGCGGCGGGGCTCGCGCGCGGGATGGGCGCGGAGTCCGCGGTCGCCCTCGCGAAGTCCTACGTGACGCTGGCGCTCCAGTACGCGTTCCCGGTGGGGCATGGGCGCGGGCCGGTGCACCACTTCTACCGCTACTGGCAGCCGGTGGGGCAGAAGTTCGTGGCCCGGGCGCGGCCGCGCGCCGCGACGGAGGCCGAGTAGATGCACCTGCTGTGGAAGCGGTACACGCGGTCGGGCTACGCGCCGCCGTGGTTCTACGCGCTCGCCGTGCTGGGCTTCGCGGGGCTCACCGCGTGGGCCCTCGTCCGCGGCGACTGGCTGATCGCCGCGATCGCGGCGCTGATGATCGCCGTCACGGTCGGCGGCGCGCGACTGATGCGCCGCCTGAGCACGGCCGCGGAGGAGTCGCGCCGCCACTTCGAGAGGGAGGACCGCCATGGATGACCTGCTGACGATCGCCGGCAAGCAGTTCGGGTCGCGCCTGTTCCTGGGCACCGGAAAATATGCGGGCCCGGAGCAGACCGTCGCCGCGCTCGATGCCTCGGGCGCGGAGCTGGTCACCGTGGCGATCCGCCGCCTCAACCTCGACGACCCGAACGCGCGGACGGAGCTCGATTACATCGACTGGTCGCGCTACGCGGTGCTACCGAACACGGCCGGCTGCCGCACCGTCGACGAGGCGCTGCTCACGGCGCGGCTCGGGCGCTCCGTCACCGGGTCGAACTGGGTGAAGCTGGAAGTCATCCCCGACCCGAAGTACCTGCTGCCGGATCCGGTCGGTACGCTGCGCGCGGCCGAGACGCTGGTGGCCGAGGGCTTCGTCGTGCTGCCGTACATGCACGCCGACCCGGTGCTCGCGAAGCATCTGGAGGAGGCCGGCTGCGCCACCGTGATGCCGCTGGGCTCGGCGATCGGCAGCGGCCAGGGCATCCTGACGCTCGAGGAGATCCGCATCATCATCGAGAACGCGCGCGTGCCGGTGGTGGTCGACGCGGGCATCGGCGCGCCATCCGACGCGGCGCTGGCCATGGAGATCGGCGCCGATGCGGTGCTGGTGAACACGGCCGTCGCCCGCGCGCACGACCCCGTCGCGATGGCACGCGCGATGCGACTCGGCGTCGAGGCCGGGCGCGCGGCGTACCTCGCCGGGCGGATCCCGGCGCGGCCGTACGCGAGCGCGAGCAGCCCGACCAAGGGCGTCGCGCAAGTCACGCCGGAGGCGGCGCGCGCGTGAACGCCGCCGAGCGCCGGCGCCGGCTCGCGGCGCTGCTCCCCGCCGTGATGTTCGTCGCCGACGTCGCGCGCGCCGGCGAATCGCGGCGCGACCTCGCGCCCGTCGCGGCGGCGGCCGTCGCGGGCGGCGTCGCGATCGTGCAGATCCGCGCGCCCGGCGTGGCACACGACGACCTCCTCGCGCTCGGGGCGCGCCTGCGCGACGCCGTCGACGGACGGGCGCTCATCTTCGTGAACGGTGATCCGAGAGCGGCGGAGGCGCTGGGCGCCGGCGGCCTGCATGTGCCCGAGCGCGCGCTCGCTGCGCTCCCGGACCGGGAGGCGATGCTCGTCTCCCGCGCCGTGCACGACATCGCGGGCGCGCGGGCGGCGGAGGCGGCGGGCGCGGACCTGCTGGTGTTCGGCAGCGTCTTCGTTACCCCGTCGCATCCGGACGGGACAGCCGCGGGGCTGGACGCGCTCGCGGAAACGTGCGCCGCCGTGCGCGTCCCGGTGCTGGCGATCGGCGGCGTCAGGGCCGACAACGCGCAGTCGTGCGTTGCGGCCGGGGCGGCTGGCGTCGCCGTCATCGGCGCGCTGCTCGATGCGCCGGAGCCGCGGGCGACGGCGCGGGCGCTCGTCGCGGCGGTACGGTCGGGGGCGCCCGTGCGATGAACATCATCGTCAACGGCAAGCCGCGCGAGGTGCGAGGCGAGTGCGCGCTGCCGGCGCTGCTCGACGAGCTGGGCGTGAACCCGCGGCTCGTCGCCGTCGCGATCAACGGCGACGTCGTCCCCAGGGACCGCTACGCCGACGCGCGCGTGCGCGAGCACGACGTGCTCGAGATCGTGCGCATGGTCGGCGGCGGCTCGCGATGAGCGGCGGCGCCGACGTCATCGTCGTCGGCGGCGGCATCGTCGGCTGCGCCTGCGCCTACGAGCTGGCGAAGCATGGCGCGACGGTCACGCTGCTCGAATACGGCAAGACGGGCATGCAGGCGACCAATGCCGCCGCCGGGATGCTGGCGCCGCTGGGGGAGGCACACGGCCCGGGCCCGATGCTCGACTTCGGCGCGCGGGCGCTCCGCGGCTACCCGCGCCTGGCGGAGGAGCTCGAGGCGGCGGCCGGCTTCAGCGTGGAGCTGCGAATCGACGGAATCTTGCGCGTCGCGTTCACGGACGAGCAGGCGGACGCGCTCGAGCGGCACGCCCGATGGCAGCGCGAGATGGGGTTCGACGCGACGCCGCTCGATGGCTCCGCCTGCCGGGAGATCGAGCCGCGCCTGAGCGAGCGCGTCGCGGGCGGCGTCTTCTCGCCCTCCGAGGGCAGCGTCAGCAACCAGCTCGTCGCGCTGGCGCTCGAGCGCGCGGCCGTCGCACACGGCGCGCACATCGTGCAGCGCGCGCCGGTGACGCGCTTCCTGCGCGCCGGCGGGCGGATCAGCGGCGTGATCGCCGGCGGCGACCGCTACCAAGCGGCGACGGTCGTCCTCGCGGCGGGCGCGCGCTCCGGACAGCTCGCCGCGAAGGCCGGCGTCGCGCTGCCCGTGTTCCCCGTGCGCGGGCAGATGATCGCGCTCGGCGGGATGCGGGCGCCGATCGCGCACCCCGTGTGGGGCCCGGACGGCTACCTCGTGCCGCGCGCGAACGGGCTGGTGTTCGCGGGGTCGACGGTGGAGCGCGTGGGCTTCCGGCGGCGCACGACGCGCGACGGCCTGCGCCGCATCCGCGCGACCGCGGCGGCCCTCGTGCCGCAACTGGGCGCCGCGCAGGTGCGCTTCGAGTGGGCGGGCCTGCGTCCGGGCAGTGAGGACGGCCTTCCGATCATCGGGCCCGTGCCGGGCGCCGATGGCCTCGTCGCGGCGACCGGGCACTTCCGCAACGGCATCCTGCTCGGGCCGCTGACGGGCGCGCTCGTCGCCGACGGGATCGTCAGCGGACGCTGGGACGCGGCGCTCGCGGCCTTCGCCCCCACGCGGTTCGCGCGAGGTGTGCCGGGCGAAGCCGGAGCGACGAGCACTGCTAGAATGCCGGCGCCACGATGAAGTACCACATCTGGACCGTCGGCTGTCAGATGAACGTCGCGGACTCGCGCAAGCTCGCGGCCGGGCTCGACCGCGCCGGGCTGATCGCGACGGATTCCGCCGATGACGCCGACCTGGTGGTGCTCAACACCTGCTCCGTCCGCGAGCACGCGGAAGAGCGCGCGTACGGGCAGCTCGGGCGGCTCAAGAAGCTGCGCGCATCGGGGCGCGACGTGCGCATCGCCGTGATGGGCTGCATGGTCGGCCCGAAGCAGGACGAGTTGCGGCGCCGCTTCCCGTATGTCGACGTCTTCGCGCGGCCGCAGGAGTTCGCGCCGATCCTGGAGGTCGCCGGCGTCGACGACCTGGGGGGCGAGTTCTGGCCCACGACCTTCGCGGAGCCCGACGCGCCGGCGGCGTTCGTGCCGGTGATCCACGGCTGCGACAAGTTCTGCACCTACTGCATCGTCCCCTACCGGCGCGGGCGCGAGCGCAGCCGCACCATCGACGACATCCGCAACGAAGTCGAGCACTACTGCGCGCGCGGCGTGCGCGACGTGACGCTGCTCGGGCAGACCGTCGAGGCGTACGGCAGGGACCTGCCGGGGACGCCGGACCTGGGCGACCTGATGGCGGCGATCCACGACACCCCGGGGCTCGCGCGCATCCGCTTCCTCACGTCCTACCCGAAGGACATGACGGCGCGCATCATCGACGCCGTGGCGGCGCTGCCGAAGGTGTGCGAGAACTTCAACATCCCGGTGCAGTCCGGCGACGACGCGGTCCTCGCGCGGATGCGCCGCGGCTACACGGCCGCCGAGTACGTCGAGACGTTCGAGCAGGTGAAACGGCGCATTCCCGCCGCGGCGATGGTGACCGACGTCATCGTCGGTTTCTGCGGCGAGACCGACGCCGAGTTCCGTAACACGTACGACCTCCTCGCGCGCCTGCGCTTCGACAAGGTGCATGTGGCCGCGTACTCCCCGCGTCCCGGCACCGTCGCGCATCGCCGGCTGGCGGACGATGTGCCGCTGGAGGCGAAACAGGAGCGGCTGCGCGCGGTCGAGCAGCTCGAAGGCGCGATCTCGCTCGAGATCAACCGGGCGTTACTTGACAGCGTGCAGGAAGTGCTCGTCGAAACGCGGCGCGAGGGACGCTGGACCGGTCGTAGCCGCGCGGGCAAGCTGGTACACTTCGAAGGCGAGGCGCAGGTTGGCGCGCTCGTCGCCGTCCGCATCGATCGCGCGACCGCGTGGTCGCTGCAGGGGACGGCGCTCCCCGCACCCGTGCCGGCATAGGATGTCCGAGTCGTACGAAGTCTTCGTCCTGCCGCTGCTCACCGCCGTGGGCGTCTTCGCGCTCGTCGGCCTCATCTGGAATCTGACCGAGGGCTACTTCGAGGAGCGCCGCAAGGACCAACGGTAGCCCCGTGCCGCCCGCAACCGCCCCGCACGAACCACCGCTCGTCGCCGTCGTCGTCGTCATCCTCACGGTCGTCGAAGACGACCTCCGCGTGCTGCTGATCCATCGCGGCGCCGACCCGTACGCGGGGTTCTGGGCGCTCCCCGGGGGCGTGCTCGCCGAGGGCGAGACGCTCGACCGCGCGGCGGCGCGCAAACTGCTCGACGAGACGGGCGTGCAGGACGTGTACCTCGAGCAGCTCTACACGTTCGGCGAGTTGCCGCGCGACGGCAGCGGCCAGCGGGGCGTCGCCGTCACGTACTTCGCGCTGGTGCAGTACGAGCAGGCGCGGCTGGAGCAGCGCGCGGCGTGGACGCCGCAGTGGCACAGCGTCTACAAGCTGCCAGCGCTCGCGTTCGACAACAACGCGGTCGTCGACTACGCGGTGCGGCGTCTGCGGTCGAAGCTCGAGTACACGAACGTGGCCTACAGCCTGCTGCCGCGGCAGTTCACCCTCAGCGAGCTGCAGCAAGTGTACGAGGCGATCCTCGACCGCGAGCTCGACAAGCGGAACTTCCGCCGGCGCATGCTCTCCCTCGGGGTGATTAAGCCGGCCGGCGGGCGGCGGATGGAGGGCGCGCACCGTCCGGCGCAACTCTACTCGTTCACCCGCCGCGAGCCGGTCGTGATCTAGGCAGGTCACGCAGCGCGGCGGTTGGGCCAGGCGGCAAGCGCATCACTGTCGCGCTGCTCGGGCGCGGGAGACCCCCAGCGCCTACCGCCGCACGCGCACCGGCACCGGCTCGGGCTGCGCGGCGCGGCGCAACGGCGCGTCCGCCTCGATGTTGATGCGCGGGACGATGCGGTCGAGCCACGACGGGAACCACCAGTTCCAGTCGCCGGCGAGCTGCATCAGCGCCGGCACGAGGATCAGGCGGACGAGCGTGGCGTCGATGAAGATCGCGGTCGCGAGGCCGATGCCGAACTCCTTGATCACGCGCTCATCGCCGAACGCGAAGCTGATGAACACGGCGACCATGATCGCCGCGGCGGCGGTGATCAGCCGCGTCGTCACCGACAGGCCGCGCGCCACCGAGCCCGATGAATCCCCGGTCTCCAGGTACTCCTCGCGGATGCGGCTGACGAGGAACACTTCGTAGTCCATCGACAGCCCGAAGAGGATCGCGAACAGGAACATCGGCAGGAACGACTCAATCGGGCCGGTGCGCGAGACGCCGATGAGGCCGCCGAGCCACCCCCACTGGAACACGGCGACGAGCACACCGTACGCGGCGCCGATCGCCAGCAGGTTCATCAGCGCGGCCTTGAGCGGCACGACGATCGAGCGGAAGACCATCATCAGCAAAAGGAAGCTCAGGCCGATGACCGACGCGAAGAGCCACGGCAGCCGCCCGGTGATGCGGTCGCCGATGTCGATGAACACGGCGGTCGTGCCGCCGATATAGGGCTGCGCGCTCGTGCCCGCGAGGTCGCCGCGCACGCGGTCGCGCAGCCGGTGGACGAGCACGTTGGTCTCGTGCGCCTGCGGGGACGTCGTCGGCGTCACGGCGATCGTGGCGGCCGACCGGTCGGCGTTGAAGCGCACATCGCCGGCGGCCGCAACCCCCGGGAGGCCGCGGATGCGGTCAGGCAGCGCCTGCACGGCCGGCACGGCGCCCGCGTCGTCGATGCGCACCGCGACGAAGATCGTGCCGTTGAACCCGGGCCCGAACCCTTGCGAGAGCAGGTCGTACGCCCGGCGCGTGGTGAAGGACTCCGGGTTGTTCCCCGCGTCCGACGACCCGAGCCGGATCGCGATCAGCGGTGACGCGAGCGTGAACAGCGTCGCGAGCGACAGCACCAGCGCGGGGATGGGCGCGCGCTGGATCAGGCGGCTCAGCCGGTACCCGAAGCCGCGCTCGCTCTCGTGGGAGACGGTCGGTACGCCAGGAACATGCCAGCGGTCGATGTGCCCGCCGGTCACCTTGAGGATCGCTGGCATCACGACCAGCGCGATGAACACGGACATCGCGACGACGATCGCCGCGGCCGTGCCGAGGTCTGCCGCGAAGCGGATGCCGACAGCCCAGAGCCCGAGCATCGCGATAACAACCGTCGACCCGGCGAAGAGCACCGACCGTCCCGCCGTGCGCGCGGCCTGCACGATCGCGTCGTCGACGCTCATGCCGGCGGACAGCCCTTCGCGGAAGCGCGTGACGATCAGCAGCGCGTAGTCGATGCCGACGCCAAGGCCGATCATCGCCGCGAACTGCGACGTGAAGGACGGCAGCGCCGTGAAGCGCGTCCCGATGCCGATGATCAGCAGGCCCATGCCGAGCGCGAGGAGCGCGGTGATCACGGGCAGCCCCATCGCCACGACGGAGCCGAACGCTACCAGCAGGATGACGATCGCCGCGGCGAGGCCGATGAGCTCGGTGCTGCCGAACCGGGGATGCTCGAGGCGGGCGATCACCGGCCCGCCCATCTCGACCTGGAATCCGGGCGCATCGCTCTGCTCCCGCAGCCGCGCGAGCGCGTCGACCGTCGACTTCGGCATGTCGCGCGCGCGCCGGTCGTGCTGGACGGCGATGCGCGCGATCGTCCCGTCCGGCGAGATCGCATCGGCCGCGGTGTACGGCGACGAAACGTCGGAGACGTGGGCCAGCGCCTGCAGCTCCGCGACAAGCATCGCGACGCGCGCCTGCGTCTCCGGCGCGCGGATGTCCTGCGCCTTGACGACGACCGTCGTGGTATCGCCCGCCTGCTGCGGGAAGCGCTCCTTCAGGAGGTCGATCGCCCGCTGCGATTCGATGCCCTTCACGCTGAAGGTATCGCGGTAGCCCTCGCTGAGCGCGCGCGACGCGACGACGAGCACCACGGCGAGCATCACGACGCCTGCGATCACCCACCACGGGTGGCGCGCGGCAAAGCGGGGCCAGCGCTGGAACAGGAGCGAGCCGGAGACATCGGCGGCGCGGTCGACGGGGGACATCGACTGATTATGATCTGCCGTCCGGCCTCAGGACAGGGAAACGAGTGTTACGGTGCGCGCACGCCGCAGCGATCCGCGCGGATCAGGCCGTCTCGCGGTGCCGGCGCCCGTCCTCACGAGCGCCGAGGCGGCCGAAGAGGCCGCGGCGCACGCTCGCTGGCTCGGCGCGCGGCGCCGATACCTGCCCCTCCGGCGTCAGCAGGTCCTGCACGATCGCCTGCTCGGAGCGCGACGCCACGATCGGGTCGGGGACACCGCGGACCCAGACGATGCACCGGCGGCCAGGCCCGCGGCCTTCGGCGACCGGCTCGACCGCGAGCACCTCGTCGGAGCGCACGTAGCGCCCGTGGCCCAGGCTGATGAGCTTCGCTGTCTGGATTCGCATCTTCGTTCTGGCCCGCTCGAGGCGGGCGCACCTCGCGCTCATTTTACCAATTATGGCGGCACGCTGGCGCATATCGTGGTGTCGGGAAGCAGGGGCCGGGATCCCGGGAGTCCTTCGCTGAAGAGGACCACCGTCGTGCCACACCCCGCCGGCGCGACACCGCCGGGCGCGCCCGCGATACCCTGCGCTCATGCAGCTTCGCACCGCGGCAGCGGTCTGGTCCGGCAAGGCCGCCGGGAGCGTCAGCCGGCGCCTCGGCCGGGGCGGAGGCACGGCGATCGCCGGGCTGGCGGCGGAGCGCGTCGACCCCGCGGTCGTGCGGCACCTTGCCGGCCAGGCGGCCCACGGCGCGATCGCGGTCACCGGCACGAACGGCAAGACGACGACAGCGCTCATGCTCGAGCGCATCGCCGCCGAGGCGGGCCTGCTGCCCCTGCACAACCGTAGCGGCTCGAACCTGATGCGCGGCGTCGCCGCGACGCTCGTCGAAGAGGCGACGCTCGGCGGCCGCATCCGCGACGCCGGGCGCCGTCTGGCCGTGCTGGAGGTCGACGAGGCGACGCTGCCCCTGCTCGTCACCGAGGCCCCGCTGCGCGCAGCGGTGTTCACGAACCTCTTCCGGGACCAGCTCGACCGCTACGGCGAGGTCGACGCCGTCGCCCGCGCGTGGGAGTGCGCGCTCGCCGCGGCGCCGGCGGAGATGACGACGGTACTGAACGCGGACGACCCCGCCGTGGCGCATCTCGCGCGGGCGGCGCGCGGCCGCGTACTGACGTTCGGCGTCGAGGACGCCTGCGCGGCGACAACCGGCGACGAACACGCGTCGGACTTCCGCACGTGCCTCGATTGCGGGGCGGAACTGGCATACGACCTCGCCTTCTACGGGCACCTCGGGCACTGGCGCTGCGGATCCTGCGGCAACCGTCGACCGACGCCGGACGTCCGCATGACTTCGATCCGTGACTCCAGCTCGGGCTCTTCGCTGGAAATCCAGGCGCCCGCGGGCGAGCTGCGCTTCGACCTGCCGCTTGCCGGTCTCTACAACGCGTACAACGCGCTCGCTGCCGTCGCCGGCGCGCTCGCGCTCGGTCTGCCCGCCGACGCCGCGATGCGTGCGCTCTCGGGCTTCAGCGCGGCGTTCGGGCGGCAGGAGCGCTTCCGCATCGGCTCGCGCGAGGTGCGCGTGCTGCTCGGCAAGAACCCGACGGGCCTGAACCAGGTGCTGCGCGCGGTCGCCGCGGAGCCCGGGCCGAAGCACCTGCTCTTCTTCCTCAACGACGGCATCGCCGACGGGCGCGACGTCTCCTGGATCTGGGATGCGGACTACGAGCTCGCGCAGCCGCACGCGGCATCCGTGCTTGCGGCGGGCACGCGCGCGGAGGACCTCGCGCTGCGCCTCAAGTACGCGGGCTTCGGCGCCGACGTGCCGCTGGAGCATGACACGCGCCTCGCCGTTGCCCGCGCGCTCGCCGCGACGCCGGAAGGCGGCACGCTGCACGTCATTCCAACGTACACGGCGATGCTCGAGGTGCGGGAGTTGCTCGCGAAGGCGGGTGGCAAGGCGCGGTTCTGGGAGGACGCGTGAGCGCACCCGTCCTGCGCGTCGCGCACCTCTACCCGCGCCTGATGAACATCTACGGCGACCGTGGGAACATCATGTGCCTGCGCCATCGCTGCGAGGCGCGCGGCATCGGGTTCGAGCTGACGGAGCTGGGCCCGGGCGATACGCTCGACCCCGGGTCATACGACCTCGTGTTCGCCGGCGGCGCGCAGGACCGCGAGCAGCGCGGCGTCGCCGAGGACCTCCTGCGCACGAAGGCGGAGCCGCTGCGGGACGCTGTCGAGCGCGACGTGGCGGTGCTGGCGGTATGCGGCGCCTACCAGCTCTTCGGCCGCTCCTACCGCGAGTCGGGCGGGGCCGAGCTGCCCGGAGCCGGCGTCTTCGACCTCTACACGGAGCACCCGGGCGCGCGGGCGCGGCGCTGCATCGGCAACATCGTCGCGGAGTGGCGCACGGAGGACGGGCGCACCGAGACGATCGTCGGCTTCGAGAACCACGGCGGCCGCACGCGCCTCGGACCGAACGCGCGCCCGCTCGCCCGCGTCCGGCGCGGCTTCGGGAACAACGGCGAGGATCGCGGCGAGGGCGCGGTGTACCGCAACGCCATCGGCACCTACGTGCATGGCTCGCTCCTGCCGAAGAACGCGGCGCTGGCGGACCACATCCTGCGCCTCGCCCTGCGCCGCCGCTACGGCGAGGTGGATCTAGTGTCGATAGACGACCGGGCGGAGCAACGCGCGCACGCGGCGGCGCTGAAGCTGCGCTAGACAGAGCGTCGGTCAAGCCACCCGCGTGATGTCGCGCAGGAGTTTGCGCCGGTAATCGGAAGCGCGCCCGGGCGGGGAAGGTATCCCGGGCGCGCTCCAGATTGGCGTGGATGGACCCTCGTCGAAGCGCATCGTCTCGACGGAGACAACGGCATCGGGGACGACCTCGGACGCGATGGCCCGCACGCCCGCCTCGTCCGCCGCGCGCGCCACCATCACGGCGGCGCAGCCGGGGTCATCGGGCAGGAGCATCAGCGAGTGCAGCCCGAGCGGGCCGAGCTTGGCCGCGCGCGCTTCAGCGGCGCGGGCGACCCGCTTGCGCAGGTCAGCTGCATCGCCGTCCCAATTCACGATGGCCACGAACGTCGGCATTCGGTTTCTCCCCACCACCCCCTCTACCGTAGGGTTCGGCGGCCGACGTTAAGCAGAGTGTGAGAAGATGTGCAGCAAGTGTTAAATGCGCCTCCGGCCGGACCTGAATTGACGCCGCCGTACCGTGTCGCGCAGCCGCGACGAGCACAGGCCGACGAGCTGATCTGGCTCTCCGACGCGCCCGCGTGGCCGCACCGCGCTGCGCCGCGGAAGCCCCGGCGCCGGCTTGCCGTCGCCCTGACGGGCGCTGGCGTCGTCGTCGCATTCGCGCTCCTCGCCGGAGGGGCGGCCGCGGTCGGCGGCGGGTTGTTCGCGGCGATCGACGTGAGCAACGACCCCGGCAGGTACCTCGGTGCCGCACTCGCGGGCGGGGCGGCCGCGACCGCCGGCCTCATGCTCCTCCTCCTCTGTGCGCGCCCGCTGGGAAGGGTCGCAACCGCGGCCGCGGCCGTCGCCGCGCTGACGTCCGGCGTCGTGCTCCTGACGATCGCCCCGGTGGTCCGGCAGTCGGCGAGCGACGCGGTCGCGCACGACCGTGGATTCCGCGTGCTGCTGCTCGGCGGCGCCGCGCTCGCCGCCGCCGGCGTACTCCTCGGCGCGCTCGCGCTCGACTGGGCGATGCGACCGGGCGCGCGGGCGGCGATCAGCCGCGCGCTGCGCGTCGGCGCGGCGGCCTACGGCGTGATGCTCGGCATATCCGGCCTCGTCGCCGTGCCGGCCGTCATGGTGGCGGCGGTGCGCATGGAGGGCCGTGGCGACGCGATCGAGACGGCGCTGAGCGGGACGGCGATCGCGATGTGGTCGCTCGTGCCGGGGCTCATGCTCACCTGGCACGGCATAACGGCCTCGATGGGTGAGCCGTCGTCGGCGTTCCGCGCGCCGCGCGCACCGTGGGCCCTGTTGCCGTTCGCGGCCGTGATCCTCATCGGCGGCCTCGCGATGGCGGCCGCCGAGCCGGCTGCCGCGCCGATGCCTCCGCTCCACGCGCTCGCGGCGGCGCTGCCCGGCCTCGCGCTCGTGGCCATGGCGGCGCGCGGGGCGCCCCTCGGCGGCGTCGCGGTACGCGGGCTCACCTGGCGCCAGGTGATGGTCGCGATGGCGGCGAGCATGACGCTCGCGACGACGCTGGCGCTGTACGTGGAGGGGCTCGCCGGGTGGAGCGGTACGGTGCTGCTGCTCGTCCACCATGGCGCGTTCCGCGACGTGGTGGACATCGCCGGGTTCAACGATGCGTACCGCGCGGCGGACGACATCCTCAGTCGCAACGAGCAGTTCGTGCTGAACCTCATCGTCGGCGTCGCGGCTGCGCCGGTGATCGAGGAGGCGGGCAAGGGGCTCGGCGTGCGGGCGATGCTGCGTCGCAACACGACGCGGCAGCAGGCGTTCGTGCTCGGCGCCTGCGCCGGCGCGGCCTTCGGCTTCCTGGAGGCGATGCTCTACGGCGTCGCGGCCGTGGGCCAGGGCGGGCCCGGCGTCTGGTGGCAGATCATGTTGGTGCGCGGCGGCAGCACGTCGTTGCACGTCATGAACAGCGCCATCGTCGGGGTGGCGTGGTCGTACGCGACGCTCGGGCGGCGGCCCGGGCGCGCGTGGGCGCTCTACGGGCTGGCAGTGCTCTCGCATGCCACGTGGAACGGCTTCGCGACGGTCCTGCAGTCGCGCATCCTCGGGCTCGAGACGCTCAGCGACCGGACCCTCGAGGCGATCGCCTACGCATTCGTCGGGGTCATCGCCCTGGGCTTCGTCATGCTCGTCCCGTACGTCGCGCGGCGCCTGCGCGAGCCGCCGGTGCCGCCCGTCGAAGGCACGCCGATCGCATCGATGTCGCCCTGGCTCTCGTGACGCGCCGCTAGTAGCCCCGCTCCGCGCGCCAGGCGCGGATCCAGCCCGTGTGCTGCGCCTCGTGGCCACTGTGCAGGCCCGCTTCGCCGTAAAGCGAGGCATCGAGCCCGCGTGCGCTCGCCGACGCGATGGCGTCGAGCAAGCGCCGGCGGGAAGCCCCGAGCTCCCAGCGCGCCTGCGCCAGCGACAGCGCCTGCCGCACCTCGTAGGCCACCGCATTGAAGGCGGCGTCCTGCTCGCCGCTCAGGCGCCAGGCCGAAGCGTGGCCCGCCGAGATGCGCGCCACTTCCCCGGCGCGCACGTCGTCCCAGAGCGCAAGGTGCAGGAGGTGGTCTTTCACGGACCAGCCATCGACCGTCCGCTCCGTCATCTGCTCGTCGGTGAGGCCGTCGAGCACGGCGAGCAGTTGCTCCCGGGTCTCGCGGTAATGCGCCAGCAGGGCATCGCGGTCTTCGCCCACGGTGCGATCCTACCCGAGTGATATCCCTGGCGCGCATGCCCGGTAAGACACAAACGGGGTGCGGCATTGCTGCCGCGCCCCGCTCGTCCGTCGAAGGCCCCGCCTCCTTCGACACCCGTTTGAACGGCCGCCGGCGCCGTAGCGTTACGGCGGATCTTGACGTGTACCCGCCGGCGGCGCGATCGCAAGCCCGAGCGCAACGCGCGCGCCTCCGCGAGGGTCCTCCGTGCGCATGAGGCGGAGCGGTCCCCTCCCACCCGCGGCACCGGCTGCGCTACACTCATTGCCTGACGCCCCGAGGTGCCCGTTATGACCACCACCGCATCCGAGATCGAATCCAAGGCGCGCGAGGCCAAGGCCGCGTCGCGGCGGCTCGCCACGCTCTCCACCGACGTCAAGGACGCGGCGCTCAATGCGCTCGCCAACGCGCTCGCCGCCGAGACGCCGCGGATCCTCGAGGCCAACGCCGCGGACGTCGAGCGCGGACGCGCCGACGGCCTGGGCGAGGGGATCATCGACCGCCTGACGCTGACCGAAGCGCGGCTGGCGTCGATGGCGAAGGACGTCCGCACCGTGGCGCTGCTGCCCGACCCGGTGGGCGAGACGTTCGAGATGCGCCGTCTGCCGAACGGCATGATGGTCGGGCGGATGCGCGTGCCCTTTGGGGTGATCGGCGCGATCTACGAGAACCGCCCGAACGTCACCGTCGACATCGCGTCCCTCTGCCTCAAGGCGGGCAGCGCGACGATCCTGCGCGGCGGCAAGGAGGCGCTGCAGTCGAACATCGTCCTGGGGCAGGTGATCGCCGGCGCGCTCGCCGCGGCCGGCGTGCCGGAAGGCGCCGTGCAGGTCATCGAGTCGAGCGACCGGGCGATCGTCAGCGAGATGCTCGCCATGAAGCAGTACATCGACCTGGTCGTGCCGCGCGGCGGCGAGGAGCTCATCCGCTTCGTCGAGAAGAACGCGTCGATGCCGGTGCTGATCGGCGGCATCGGCGTTTGCCACGCGTACATCGATCGCGATGCCGACCTGCGCAAGGCGCGCGACATCGTGGTCAATGCGAAGACGCGCCGCTACAGCATCTGCAACGCGCTCGACACGGTCGTCGTGCACGCGGACGTGGCGCCGCGCTTCCTGCCGGAAGTCGCGGCGGCGCTCGCCGAGAAGGGCGTCGAGCTGCGCTGCGACGACCGCTCGTACGCCATCCTCGAGGGGCGCGAGCGCGTCGTGCGCGCGACGCCGGAGGACTACGGCAAGGAGTTCCTCGCACTCGTCGCGTCCGTCGTGGTCGTCGACTCGTACGAGGAGGCGGCGGACTTCATCTATCGCTACTCGAGCGGCCACTCGGACGCGATCGTGACCGAGAACTACTCGACGGCGCTGCGCTTCCTGCGCGAAGTCGATACGGCCGTCTGCTACGTCAACGCCAGCACGCAGTTCACGGACGGCGCGCAGTTCGGGCTGGGCGCCGAGATCATCGACGCGACGCAGAAGGCGCACGCGCGCGGGCCGGTCGGGCTGCGGGAAATCTGCACGTACAAGTGGATCGTCTTCGGCGACGGGCAGGTGCGCCCCGCCTGAAGTTCAGCGCCGCGGCTTCTGAGTGCGCAGCGTGAGCACTCCGTCTTCGTTGCGCAGCATCGGCACGACGTCCGAGCGGTCCAGCCCCGCGGCGTAGCGCAGGTCACGCTCGAACCCCAGCGCGATCAACGCGCGCCCGTGCGCGGACTGGCGGAAGGCCCGCATCGCATCGCCGCGATACCAGCGCCAGAGGTGCAACGCTGCCCAGGCGTCATCGCCCAGCGCGAGCGCCGGGTCCGAGTCGCGCAGCGCCTCGACGATGGCGCCTGCGCATGCCGTGTCCTCGAGGCTGAAGGCGTTGCCGCGGTCCTGCCCGGCGCAGACGACGGCGATGTCCAGGCCGCGCTTCGACGCCTCCGCGTGCAGGCGCGCCGCGGCGGCCCGCCGGTTGCGGAGCGCCGCAGCGGCGACGACCGGCGCGCCCGAGGCGGCGTGGAGCGCGCGCGTGCCGTTCGTCGTCATCAGCACCGCGGACTTGCCCCGGAACGACGCAACGGCGAGGTCCGCGGGCGAATTGCCGAAGTCGAAGCCGGCCGGCGGCAGCGACCGCACCTCCCCGCAGAGCAGCGAAAAATTGCGCACGGCGAGCGAGCGCGCATCGCGCAGGTTCGCGGCGATGACCGCGCGCAGCAGGCCCCGCTCGAACATCGTCACAAGCGACGTCGAGGCGCGCAGCACGTCGACCACGGCGATGGCGTGCGCCCGCGGCTCGCGCAAATGCGCCGGCGTCAGCGCGACCGAGACCCTCATACGGCGAGCCTACGAAGCGCCGCGCGGGCCGTCGACCCCCGCCTGTCAAGCAGCGCCGCCACACCTCCTGCTTGCCGTAAGCTGCTCGCGATGCTCCGCCAGCCGATCCTGCTGCTCTCCCGGAGCCGCACCGCCGAGCACCTGGCCACGAACCTGCCGGGGCTGCGGCGCGTCGCCCGGCGCTTCGTCGCCGGCCAATCGCGCGCGGACGCGCTCGCGGCCGTACGGCGGCTCAACGCGGCCGGCCTCGAGGCGACGGTGTCCTTCCTCGGCGAGGCCGTCACGAGCGAAGCCGAGGTGCGGGCGGCCGTCGCCGAATTCACGTCGTTCGCGCGCGCGGCGCAGGCCCAGGGGCTGCGGAGCCACCTCTCGATCAAGCTCACCGAGCTCGGACTCGCCTTCGACCCCGCGCTGGCCGCTCGCACGCTCGATGAGGTGCTGGGAGCCGCGGCGGATGCCGGGACGTTCGTCCGCATCGATATGGAGGACTCGCGCTACACGCAGCGGACGCTGGATGTCTTCCGCGAGGCCCGCGCGCGGCACGAGAACGTCGGCGTCGTCATTCAGGCGTACCTGCGCCGGAGCGAGGCCGACATGCGGGCGCTGGCCCGCGAGGGTGCGTCCGTTCGGCTCGTGAAGGGCGCCTACCGGGAGCCCGAGCGGATCGCGTTCGCGGCCAAGCGCGAAGTCGACGCCGCGTTCGTCCGCCTGGCCGACCTGTACTTCGCGGAGATGCAGCCCGGCGCCCGCCTGGCCGTCGCCACGCACGACGCGCGCATGGTGCGCGCCGCCCTCAACGCCGCGCGCGCCCGCGGCGTCCCTCGCGACGCATTCGAGTTCCAGATGCTGTACGGCATCCGCGCCGACCTGCAGCGCCGGCTGCGCGACCTGGGACACACCGTGCGCGTCTACGTCCCCTACGGCTCGCACTGGTATCCGTACCTGATGCGCCGGCTCGCCGAGCGGCCGGCCAACCTCTGGTTCTTCCTGCGCGCGGCGACCCGGCGCTAGGCGGCGCCGCTCGCCATCGCGGTACCATTCGCGCGATGGACGCTCGTCCGGCATCCGCTGCGCCAGGGGCCCGCGCCGAAACGCCGCTCGAAGAGCTGCGCTCGCGGGCCGCGGCGCTGCCGCGCAGCATCTGGCGGCGCCGCGGCGACACGTCGCTGCAGACGCTGCCGGGCGGTATCCGGCTCGCGCTCTTCACGTCGCCGTTCATCGTGCGCTGGGCGGCATGGCTCGTCGCGCTGCTGATCGTCGCGTTCACCAACGTGCCGCACGCGAACGAGCGGTTCGAGCCGTGGTTGCTCATCGCGACGTTCGCCGAGACGCTGGCGGTGACGTCGTACGTGCCGCTCCTGCGGCCGGCGGTGCTGCCGGCGCTGCGGCGCATGGGCGGTGTGCCGGAGAACGCCGACGTCCTCTGGGTTGGGCTGCTGGACCTTGGGCTTTCGCTGCTCGCGGTCTACCTGAGTGGCGGATGGGGCAGCCCGTATTACCACTTCGCGCTGACCGCGCTGCTCATCCCGTCGTTCTTCCTGACGTTCCGCGGCGTGCTCGGCCTGGCCGGCGTCTACACGGCGCTCTACGTCATCGGCGTCGCGGCGTTCGGGGACGGCGTCCACGGCTCATGGCGCGATGCGAACCTCAACAGCTTCATCGGCGCGGTCATGACGCCGTTCCTCGTGGCGCTCGTCCCCAACTACCTTGGCAGCGTGCTGCGCGAGCTCGATGTGGCGCGCCAGGATGCCGTGGACGCGCTCGCCGATACGGAACTGCTGTACCGCATCGGCCGCTCCTTCCTCGAGCGCGGCCATGGACTGGCGGCGGTGCTCCCCGTCGTCGCGAACGCCGCGCGCGAGAGCTCGCGCTTCGACGCGGTGCTGCTCCTCGTACGAGAGCCGGAGGACGCGGCGCCGCGCGCGTACGGCATGGACGTCGAGACACCCGACGTCGAGGCGCTCGATGCGTTGCTGGAGGGCGAGGGCGGGCGCACCGTCGCAGCCTCGACGCTCCCTGCCCCGCTCGCCGCCGCCCTCGAGCCCTACGCCTGGGCCGCTGCCGCCCGCCTCCAGCCTGCCGACGATGTCGATGCGTGGATGATCGTCGCGACGCGCGAACGGCCGGCGGCGATCCTGCACGAGGTGCGGCTGCTCGACGCGATGGCCGGCCAGGTGGCGATGGGCATCCGCAACATGCGCCTCACCGCGCGCATCGGCGAGCTCGCCGCCGAAGGCGAGCGCGTGCGCATCGCGCGCGAGATCCACGACGGCATCGCGCAGATGGTCTACATGCTGACGCTCAGCCTGGAGACCGCGGTTGACCGCGTCGGCGGCGACCCGGACGAGCAGCGCCAGCGGCTGCGCGACCTGACGGCGCTCGCCAAGAACGCGCTGTGGGAGGTGCGACAGTACATCTTCGACCTGCGGCCGCTGCTCTCCGGCGATGAGGGCCTGGTGCGCGCGGTGCAGGGTCAGGTCAGGGAGTTCCAGGCGGTCTCCGAGCTGCCGGTCGAGCTGGCGATCCGCGGCGAGCCCGTGCGCGTGCCGTCGTCCGCCGGAGCCGGCCTCTACCGCATCGTCCAGGAGGGACTGGGGAACATCTTTCGCCATGCCCGGGCGTCGCACGTGCGCATCGGACTGGAGTTCTGCGACGGGACGGTGTCCCTGGCGATCGAGGACGACGGCGTGGGGTTCCAGGAGGGCGCAACGGACGGCGGCGTCGGCTACGGCATGGGCAACCTGCGGCGGCGGGTCGAGGAGCTGCGCGGGACGCTTCGCGTGCGCAGCGCGCCGGGGACCGGGACGCGCATCGAAGTCACCGTGCCGGTGGGGGAGGACGAGTGAAGACGCGGCTGATCATCGTCGATGACCACGAGGTGGTGCGGATGGGCCTGCGTGCCGCGCTCGAGGTCGAGCCGGACTTCACGGTCGTCGCGGAGGCGGCGAACGGGCGCGACGCCATCGATCAAGCGCGCGCGTACCAGCCGGACATCGTCCTGATGGACGTGCGCATGGACGGCATGGACGGCATCGAGGCGTGCCGCGAGATCCGCAGCGAACTCCCGGCGACGCGGGTGCTCATGCTCACCTCGTACGCCGAGGAGGAGACGGTGGTCGCGGCGCTGCTCGCCGGCGCGGCGGGCTACGTGCTGAAGAACGTGCCGCGCTCGCGCCTGCTCGAGGCGCTGCGCTCCGTCGCGCGGGGCGAATCGCTGCTGGACTCGAAGGTGACGCGCGCGGTGCTCGACCAGCTCATGCAGCGCAATGCCGCCGGCGAGCAGGATGACGAGCTGACGCCGCGCGAGCGCGAGGTGCTCGTGCTGATCGCGGAGGGCGCGACGAACAAGGCGATCGCCGCGAAGCTCGTCGTCAGCGAGAACACCGCGCGCAACCACGTCAGCCACATCCTCGCGAAGCTGGGCTTCAGCCGCCGGTCCGAAGCCGCGGCGTACGCGGTGAAGAAGGGGCTACTGAAGGACTGAGCGCCGCGCTACTTGACGGCCGCGGTCAGTTCGCTCTTCAGGTAGAACGTCATCGACTGCAGCGCCAGCACGGGGTCGATGTCCTTGATGTGCACGGTCCGCGGCACGTGCGCGGCGATCGGCGCGTAGTTGAGGATCGAGCGTACGCCGCCGGCGACCAGCGCGTCGATCACCTCCTGTGCATGGGCGGCCGGCGTCGAGACGATGCCGATGTCGACGTGCCGGTCGCGCAGGACGCGCGGCAGCTCGGAAACCGGCTGCACCCGCAGGTCGCCGATCTGCTCGCCGACCACCGCCGGGTCGCTGTCGAAGGCGCCGACGATGCGGAATCCCTGCGGAGCGAAGCCGCCATAGGCGAGGATCGCCCGCCCGAGCTGGCCGACGCCAACGAGCACCATCGTCCATTCGCGGTCGAGACCGAGGATCTGGCGCAGCTCTTCGAGCAGGCGCTTGACGTTGTAGCCGCGGCCCTGCTTGCCGAAGCGGCCGAAATAGCTCAGGTCCTTGCGGATCTGGGCCGGCGTGACGCCGAGTTGCGCGCCCAGCTCCTGAGAGCTGACCACCTCCCGGCCGGAGCGCTCCAGCAGCGCCAACGCGCGGGCGTAGACCGGCAGCCGGTCAATGACAACGTCTGGTATCTCGATGGGCATCCGGGGCTCCGGGAGGGCGCGGTGTGCCGCTCGATGGGCGATTGCGCAATTTCGCGCAATGTAGCATCGGCCCGATCGAGGGTCAACGAGCGCGCGCCATTGCGGATTCAGCACCGCAGACGGCGCCGCCAGCCGCGGGGCGGGGCTCAGGCTGCGCGATCTTGCTAATTGATCAGCCGCTTCGATCTATTGTCGCTTCCGGGCTCCTCGCCTATACTCCCTGCCGAAGTGATTACGCAGGTGAGCGCAATGAAGGTTACGTGCCTCCAGGAGAATCTGGCGAGGGGTCTCGGCATCGTCGGGCGCGCCGTGGCCGTGCGCAGCACCCTGCCGATCACCTCGAACGTGCTGATCGCGACCGACCACGGGCGAATCAAGCTCGCCGCGACGAACCTGGACATCGCGCTGAGCTGCTGGATCGGCGGCCAGATCGAGGAGGAAGGGGCCATCACCGTCCCCTCCCGGCTCCTGACGGATTTCGTGAACTCGCTCCCGGCCGAGAAGATTGAGCTGAGCGTGTCGCCGCGCGCCAAGCAAGTGAAGCTCGTTTGCGCGCGAAACGCCGCGACTATCGGCGGCATGGATGCCGATGACTTCCCCCCGATCCCGGCGGTCGATGACGGCGCGACGCTGGAGATCGACCCGAAGCTGCTACGCGAGGCGATCACGCAGGTCGTCTTCTCCGCGGCCTCCGACGATTCGCGGCCGGTGCTCACCGGTGTCGACGTCGTCGTCGACGGCGACCAGCTCACGCTCGCCGCGGCCGATGGGTTCCGGCTGGCCGTGCGCAAGTTGCAGCTCAAGAAAAAGGTAAGCGAGCGCCAGGAAGTCATCGTGCCCGCGCGCGCGCTCGGCGAGCTGAACCGCCTGCTCCAGGATCAGGAAGACGCCGTGCGGATGACCTTCAACGCGAACCGCACGCAGGTGCTGTTCCAGCTCAAGGACGTCGAGCTGGTCGCGCAGCTGATCCAGGGCACCTTCCCGGACTACAGCCGGCTGATCCCGAAGGAATGGGGCAGCCGCGCGGTCGTCGAAGTGCGCGACTTCTTGCAGGAGACGAAGATCGCCTCGATCTTCGCGCGCGATGGCAGCGGCATCGTGCGAATCACGTTCGAGGCCGGCGCCGAAGGTACGCCAGGGCACATGACGATCGCCGCACGCGCCGAGGAGATCGGCGACAACCAGGGCGAACTCGACGCGCAGGTCGATGGCGAGCCGGCGAAGATCGCCTTCAACGGCCGCTACCTGCAGGACGTGCTGCAGGTCCTCGACGGCGGCCGCGTGGCGCTGGAGACGACCGGCCCGTCGCAGCCCGGCGTCATCCGCCCGGTGGACAACGACAGCTACGTCCACGTCGTCATGCCGATGTTCGTGCAGTGGTGACGCCGCGAGCACGGCGCACCGGCTGAACGCGGCGCGGAGCGTTGCACCGCCGCCCGCACCAGATGAACGAAATTCATACGGTGTTGCGTCGCTTCTCAGCCGCGTCCGCGAAGACGCGCGACCTCGCCTGAGCGCGACTCAGGTCTTCGTGCTCGCAGCGCATCCGCACTGAACGCAATTCATCGGCGGATAAGTCTGCAATGCAATACCGGCGACTTGGCATTGCAAGTAACGAACTGGAATTCCGGCACCCGCGTTCTTGATGCGATCCCGGACGGTGCTGCGGTACTCTAGGGTTTGCGCAGCGTGTGAAGCGCAATGCGTTTGACACGTGCGGCGGATGCGCGCGACGCTCCCGCAACCGTCTCCCCGCGACGATGTCGGCGCGCCGGACTGCGCGGCAAGCCGTGCTGTCGCGATCTCGCGATCAGGAACGAGCGGAGCGGGGAACTATGCAGCCAGAGCGAACGCCATCACGCGCACCTGTGCAGCCCGTCTGGCTTTTGCCGGCGTCGATCTTCGCAGCGGGGCTCGTCGTCGCCGCCGCGCTGATCTTCGGTAACTCGGCACTGACAACGAGTGCCGCCGGGATCGGAAGCGCGACGATGAGTATCAGCGCGCCGGCACCGGCGCAGCCGTTGCACACACCGTTTCAGGTGCAGGGCAACCTCACGACCTTCAGCGGCGGTACGTCGCCGGACTGGGGCGGATATGACTTCGAACTCGCGTACGACAACGGCATCCTGAAAGTCGATTCAGACACCAACGGTCTGTGCAGCTCCAGCGGCTGGGGCCTCGTCGCGACGAGCCCGCACCTCGTGACCGGCTGCGCGTTCCAGACGAGCACGGCGACCGGTGTGCTCGAGAACATCACCTTCGAGTGCCTCGCCGACGGGACGAGCGCGTTCTCCCTTCTCGCCCGGACGGATCCGGGGCTCCAGCAGGTCGGTACGTCGCTCTTCGATGAGAACGGCAATGACTTCCCGACGACACTCGTCGGCGGTTCCGTCACGTGCGGCGCCGCGCCAACGGCCACGCCGACCAACACGCCGACGGCGACCAACACCGTTGTTGTGCCCCCGACGAACACGCCGGCCGCGACCAACACGCCGGCGGCGACGAACACGCCGACGCACACCCCGACGCCGCGCCCCACGCGCACGCCGCTCCCGGGTCCCGTCACGCTCAACGGCATGTGGGCGCCATTCGACCGCTGCCCGGTGGACGACCCGGCTATGCTCGCGGTCGACGGCAGTAGCAGTGTCGGCTACTGCGTGTCCGCCAGCTCCGAGAGCGGCTCCATCAAGCTGGGGAATGCCCAATCGCAGGTGGGCAACAGCAACATCCAGTTCGGCGTCTACGGACTCAACCCGTGGACCGTCGTAGCGCCACCGGGAGGGGCGATGGACGCGGCGCCCGTGGAGGTGCCAGGCGGGCTGCTGGGACTCATGTGCCCGAGCCTGGATCCGACCGTCATGACCGTGTGCAGCCTGGTGACGAGCAACGACTTGAACCGCGTCACCGCGACCGTCGAGAGTGCGGGGCCGATTACAGACTTCAGCTTCGATGCGGGTCTGCAACTCGGTCAGCCGGTGCTCACCATGCCGATCAAGGTGCATCTGCAGAACCCGTTCCTGGGCTCGACGTGCTACATCGGCAGCGACAGCGACCCGATCGTGCTGCGGCCCGCGAACACAGTGGCGGGGACGTTCTCGATCACGCGGTTCAACGCCTCGGGCGCGATCGACGCGGGCGGCGCGTTCCAGCGACTCGACGTCATCGGCGGATCGCAGGCCGATACGACATTCGCGGTCCCGGGTGCGCGGGGATGCGGCGTGGCGAGCACGCTCGACACCGCGATCAACCTGAAGGAGGGATTGCCTTCGCCATCCGGGAACAACAGCCTCGTGCTAACGGGCGCCTCGACGTATGCGGCAACGCTCGCCGACCCGCGCTCGCACTATCCGAATGCCGGCTGGGACTTCTCGGACGGGTGGCACTCAGCAGTCTGCCCCTGCCCAACGCCGACGCCTACGGCCACGGCGACGCCGCTCGTCTCGACCCCGACCGCTCTTGCGACACTCCCCGCAGGATGCGCGGGCGACACCGACTGCGACGGTTGCCCCGACCTGGGCGAGACGCAGTTACATCCTCCGACCAACCCCGCGGATCCCTGGGACTTCTACAGCGTCCCCGTCCCGTCGCTCCTGGCGCTGCCCGATCCGGCCGGCGTCATCCGCGACAGCGCCGTCGTCGCGAGCGACGCCCAGGCCGTGTTCTCGTACTTCCGAAGGTCGGCGAAGAGCGGCAGCCCGGAGTACGAGCAGGATCTGAACGGGAACGGGGAGATCGACGGCATCGAATACGACCGTCAGACGGTCGGCGCTGCAATGAGCGGCCCGCCCGATGGCGTAGTAACGGCAGCGGACGCCCAGCTCGCGTTCGCGCAGTTCAAGGCGGGGTACCAGTGCTGACCTGAGGCCGCCCGAGGGCGCCTGGTCGATCGTCAGCGGTGCGGTCGCGCGACTTCGCCCCGCGGGCCCGTCGGCCGGTGGCCAGTACGCGGCGGTCGGCGCACTGCGCGTGCCCTTGACGCATCGCCCGCGCGCGATCACCCTGCGCGCGTGACCGAAGGCCAGCTCGCCGCGTACCTGCAGGAGCGCATCCCCGAAGCGCGCGACGTGCGCGTCAGCGGGCTCGCGCGCATCCCCGGCGGCGCCTCGCGCGAGACATGGTCCTTCGACGCCGCCTGGCGCGACGACGCGGGCGATACCGTCGAGCGCTCGTTCATCCTGCGCCGCGACCCGCCGGCGAGCCTGCTCGAGAGCAACAACGACCTCGAGTTCGAGCTCTACTCGGCGATCCACGGCAGCGACATCCCGGTGCCGCCCGTCTTCTGGATCGAGCGCGACGGCGCGGCGCTCGAGCGTCCCTGCTTCATCATGGGACGCCTCCCCGGCACGACCGACGCCCGGACGCTCGTCGCCTCGCCGGAGTGGGCGGATCTGCTTCCGCAGATCACGCGCGAAAAGGCGGCGATCCTCGCCAGGATCCACGCATTCGACATCGCCTGCCTCCCCGGACTGGACCGGCCGCCGGCGCCCGAGCGAAGCGCGGAGCACGAGATCGCGCGCTGGGAGCGCACGATGCGCGCCGACGCGCTCGAGCCGCAGCCGGTGCTCGAGCTCGGCTTCGCCTGGCTGAAGCGTCACCTGCCGCCGCCGCCGGAGCGCCTCGTGCTGGTGCACGGCGACTACCGCACCGGGAACTTCCTCTATGACCGCACCGGCATCACCGGCATCCTCGACTGGGAGATGGCGCACGCCGGCGACCCTGTCGAGGACGTCGCGTGGGTCTGCATCAAGTCGTGGCGGTGGGCCGGCGACGACCGCGTCGGCGGGCTCTGCAGCCGCGAGGAGTTCATCCGCCTGTACGAGGACGCCGGCGGGGCGCGCGTCGACCGGGAGGCGCTCCGCTTCTGGGAGGTGTTCGGGAACGTCAAGCTCGCGATCATCTTCATCACCGGCACGAAGGCCGTGACATCCGGCAAGACGCCGGACCTGTTGCTCGCGCTCACGGCGTTCATCAACCCGGGGATCGAGGCGGAAATCATGGAGCTGATCCGGTGAGGCCGTATCCCGAGGAACTGCTGCGCATCCTGCAGACGGGGGTGATGGCGCACTTCGCCCCGGAGGTGCAGTCGACCTACGGCCGCGCGCAGATCGCGTTCTCGATGCTGCTGTTCGGCGTCGCACAGCGCGACTACGACAGCGCCGTACCCGATTTGCTCGAGGCGAACCGCGCGCTCCGCGAGATGCTCGATCGCGCGCGCACGGCGCTCGATTCGGTGCCGGGCGAGGAGGCCGCCGCCGCGAGCGCCCGTCTCGCCACGCTGCCCGCGCCGGCCGCAACGCCGCGCCTCTCAGCGCTACGGACCGAGTTCGACGGCCTGCGTGCCGCGATCTGCGAGCTGGCGCCGCTGCTCGAGCGCGCCGCCGACGACGACGCGCTGGCGCCGCTCCGCGAGGCGCGCGGCGCCATCTACGACTGGCTCGCCGCCGACGCCAGGCGGCGCGTCGTGCCCATCCTCAGCGCATGACGGAGGCGCGCCGGCCGTGCTCGACGTGATCCGCCGCCGTCTCGCCGGCTATCGACCGTCGTACATCGAGGACCAGGCGCTGCCGCGGGCGGCGGTCCTCCTGCCGCTCTACGACCATCGCGGCGAGCTCCACGTGCTCTTCACGCGCCGCTCGGAGCTCGTCGAGCATCACAAGGGCCAGATCTCATTCCCGGGCGGGGCCTGGGACGACTCCGACGCGGACCTGCGGGTAACGGCGGTCCGCGAGACGTTCGAGGAGATCGGCGTCGCCACGGACCACGTGGAGCTGATCGGGCAGCTCGACGAGATGGTGACGATCTCGAACTTCCTCGTCCGGCCGTTCGTCGGGGTGATCACGCAGCCGGGGCCGTACCCGTTCGTCCACAGCGAGGTCGAGGTCGCGGAGATCCTCGAAGTGCCGCTTGCGCACCTCCGAGATCCCGCGAACGTCAAGGCCGAACCGCGGCAGTACCAGGGCTGGACGACGATGGCGTACTCCTACGCCTGGCAGGAGCACGTCATCTGGGGCGCGACGGCGCGCATCCTGCGACAGTTTCTCGATCTGCTCGACTGAGGGCGCGTCAGGCGCTGTACGGGATCTCCTCCCAGAACAGCCGGAGGTCGTTCGATGAGCGCACGCGGTCGCCGCCCGCACGCTTCGCCAGGTACATCGCCTGGTCGGCGAGGCGCACGAGCATGCCGTACTCACGGGCGTCGAACGGGTACGTGGCCAGCCCGACGCTCAGGCCGACCCGCAGGTCTTCCGGAAGCGTGTCATTGATCTGGCGCAGCGACTCGATCAGCTGCTCGGCGCGCTCGAATGCCGTCTCGCGCGTCAGGTTGGGCAGCATGACGACGAACTCGTCGCCGCCGTAGCGCCCGACGAACTCGGAGGCCCGCAGACAACGCTTGATCAGCACGCCAACCTGCTTCAGCACGCGGTCGCCCGCGTCGTGGCCCAGCTCGTCGTTGATGCGCTTGAGGTTGTCCATGTCGCAGAACAGCACGCTCACGTACCCGTTGCCGGACCGCATCTTCCGCAGCTCCCTCTGCGCTTCCTTCTCGAAGTACGCGCGGTTCAGCAACCCCGTCAGGCGGTCGAGCCGCGCCGCCCGCTCCGTCTTGCTTGCAAGCTTGGCGTTCTCCGCGTTCAAGCGTTCGATCATCTCGACCTCGCGCGAGCGGTTCTCCTCCTCGCGTGCGAGGTGGCCGACGCCGAGCGCGATGAAGAACAGGTACACGACGCGCAGCGCGAGTTCGCCCAGCGCATCGCTCCCGGCGCCGGCGCTCCAGGCGAAGACGAACGCGTAGCTGAACCCGTATATCAGGCAGCCGATCAACGCCTGCCGCAGGTCGAAGCGCATCGCGATGGCGGCGACCGAGAGGAAGTACAGGAGGTAGAACGGGCTGCGGTCCGCGCCCGTCGCCGCGACGAACGCGGCGATTGACGCCGAATCCGCGACGGCCGTGACGATGCTCGTCTGGAACACGCGCGACCGCTTGTACGGCTGGAGCACGACCACCGGCACCGCGTACGCCCAGCCGAAGACGACGAGCGCCCAGGCGAAGTCGAGGTGATAGCCGCGGGTATCGAGGAAGAAGGCCAGCGCGACCGTGTTGACGGCGATGACCATCAGCCGCAAGCGGGCGATCAGCGCTTCCATCCGAAGCGTCCGCTCGGTGTGCGGCGGAAGTTGGAACAACCACGCGAAACGCGGCGCGGGCGGCCCCGTGTTCTCGACCATGCGCGCAACTGGCGTGCCCGTGCAACACGCCTCTCCCGCGATCAACATCGGCCGGGGCGGCGCTGACCTGAGGTGCGCCGGCTGCCTACTGTCGAGTACCCGGGCGCGGCGTCCGGGTGCGGGTGGGCGTGCGCGTCGGCGTGCCCGGAGGCTCGGTGGGCGTGGCCGTCGCCGCGACCGGCGTCGCCGTCGCCGGCGGCGGCGTATTCGTCGCCGGAGCCGGCGTGGCGGTCTCGGTGGCCGTCGCCGTCTCCGTGGCCTCGACCGTCGCTGTGGACGTGGCGGTCTCGAGCGCCACGCCGGGGTTGAACGGCGTGCCCGGAGCGACGGTAGGCGTCGAGGTGCGGGCGCCGACCGAGCCGCCGCCTCCGCCGCCGCCGACGAACCCGAAGGCCACGCCGGCGACGATGAAGGCCACGGCGAGCATGCCGGCGGCGGCCGCGCCGAACCAGATCAGGTTGCGGCGCATGTCATCGTCGCCGCCGCCGTCGCCAAACAGTGGGGGCGGCGGCGCTGGCGGCGCGGGAGGCGGCGCCTCCACCGCGCCCAAGGCGGCAGCGCCGGCTGCCGCGCCGGCATTGGCCCCCGGCCGAGCCGGCCAGGCGACCGTACGCTCCGGTTCCACGCTCGCGGCGCCGGTCGCGAGCGCCTCGGCCGTTCCGGCCGCCGCAGGGGCGCTCGCGATGAGGCCCCGCCAGAGGTCGGCCTTCAGCGCGAGCGGTGCAGCGACGGGAGCGAGCGACGCGAAGATATCGAGCGTCGCGGACGGGAGTTGCATGGAGCGGCGGCACGTCTCGCACTCGCGCGCGTGCGCCTCGATCGCCGCGCGCAGGCCTTCGCTGAGCGGCGGGAAGCCGTGCTCCGCGAGTATGCGGCGCAGCGGTTCGCAGTCCTTGCCGCC
>DASRHM010000046.1:0-57392 GCA_035650575.1 Dehalococcoidia bacterium
GTCGCCGGTTACCCGGTCGTCGACGTGCGCGTGACGCTGACGGGCGGCGATTACCACCCGGTGGACTCATCGGAGATGGCATTCAAGACCGCCGGCTCGATAGCGTTCCAGAACGCGATGGAGAAGGCGCACCCGGTCCTGCTCGAGCCGGTGATGAAGCTCGAGATCAGCGTGCCGGAGGAGTTCTACGGCGACGTGCTGGGCGATATCAGCGCGCGGCGCGGGCAGCCGACGGAGTACGACCAGCGCGGCAACCTCAAGGTCATCCGCGCGCTGGTTCCGCTTGCGAATACGTTCGGGTACGCTACGGATTTGCGGTCGCTGACGCAGGGACGCGCCAGCTACAGCATGGAGTTCGACCACTACGAGGAAGTCCCGCGCAACGAGGCGGAGAAGATCATGGGGACGCGCTCCAAGCGCGCCGTGAGGGCCGGCGTCTAGCGGCGCAGCAGGGCGCGGCGACACCCGCCGCGATGCGGAGAAGCAGGACATGGCAAGGCAGAAGATCCGGATCAGGCTCAAGGCGTACGACCACCGCATCCTCGACCAGTCCGCGGGACAGATCGTCGAGGCGGCGGAGCGCACCGGCGCGGCCGTCGCCGGGCCGATCCCGCTGCCGACGGAGATCAAGAAGTTCTGCGTCATCCGTTCGCCGTTCGTGCACAAGGACTCGCAGGAGCAGTTCGAGATCCGCACGCACAAGCGGCTGATCGACATCCTGGAACCGACGTCGAAGACGGTCGACACGCTGATGCGGCTCCAGTTGCCGTCCGGCGTGGACATCGAGATCAAGCTGTAAGGGGCGCGGGATGCCACTCGAGGGCCTGCTCGGACGCAAGCTGGGGATGACCCAGATCTTCGACAAGGACGGCCAGATCCACGACGTCACGGTGGTCGAGGCCGGGCCCGTCGTCGTCACGCAGGTCAAGAGCCCGGAGAAAGACGGCTACGCCGCGGTCCAGGTCGGCTACGGCGACAAGAAGAACCTCTCGAAGCCGATGCGCGGCCACCTCAAGAAGCTGGGCAACTTCCGCCTCCTGCGGGAGTTCCGCGTGCGCGGCGAGGGCGAGTACAGCGTCGGCGACTCGGTCGGTATCGACCTGTTCGCCGAGGGCGACCTGGTGGACGTGATCGGTGTCTCGCGCGGGCGCGGCTTCGCGGGCGGCGTCCGCCGCTGGGGCTTCCGCGGCGGCCCGAAGACGCACGGCCAGTCTGACCGCCACCGCGCGCCGGGCTCGATCGGCTCCGGCACCACCCCCGGGCGCGTGTACAAGGGCCAGCACATGGCGGGCCACATGGGCGCGCACCAGGTGACATCGAAGAACCTGCGCGTGATCGCGAAGGACGAGGCGCGGAACCTGCTCATGATCGAAGGCGCCGTGCCGGGCGCGACGAACGGCACCGTGCGCGTGTGCCACGCGAAGAAGCGCGCGAAGAGCAAGAAGAAGTAAGGCGATGAAGCTGACGGTGCACGACGCCACGGGCAAGGAAGTCGACACCATCGAGGTGGACGACGGCGTGTTCGGCATTGCGCCGAACGGGCCGGTCGTGCACCAGGCGCTGGTGGCGACGCGCGCGAACCGGCGCCTGGGCAACGCGTCGACGAAGACGCGGGGCGAGGTGGCCGGCTCGACGCGCAAGATCCGGCGCCAGAAGGGCACCGGCGCCTCGCGCCAGGGCTCGATCCGCGCGCCGCACCACCGCCACGGCGGCATCGTCTTCGGGCCGCGGTCGCGCAGCTACGCCAAGACGTTGCCGAAGCGCATGCGGCGCCTCGCGATCCGCTCGCTGCTCTCGGCGAAGGCCCAGGACGGCTCGCTGCGCGTGGTCGACCAGCTCCCGATCGCGAGCCCGAGCACGAAGGTGATGGCCGGCGTGCTGCGGGCGCTCGGCTTCGAGCGCTCGGTGCTCGTCGTCACCGGCGCCGCCGATGACGCGGTGAAGCGCAGCGCGCGCAACATCGAGAAGGTCGGCACGCTGCCCGCGGCCTACCTGAACGTGGCGGACCTGCTGCAGTTCCAGGGGCTGCTCATGACCGTCGATGCCGTGCGCGGCGCCGAGACGCTCTGGGGCGGCGAGAAGGCGAAGACGCGCCGGCAGAAGGCGGAGGCGTAGCGCATGCCCAAGCAGCTCAACGCCTACGGCATCATCATCCGCCCGCTGATCACCGAGAAGGCGCAGAACCTCACCGGCTTCAACAAGTACGCGTTCGAGGTGGACCTCCGCGCGAACAAGCTGCAGGTGAAGGAAGCGGTCGAGACGGCGTTCGATGTCAAGGTGACCGCCGTCAACACCTGCATGATGAAGGGGAAGGTCCGGCGCTTCGGCCGCGGCACGGCAAAGCGGCCCGACTGGAAGAAAGCGATCGTCACGCTGGCCCCCGGCGAGAAGATCGAGCTGTTCGAGGGCGTGTAGCGATGGCGATCAAGCAGTTCAAGCCCACCTCGCCCGGCCGCCGCGGCATGACCGGCTTCACCTTCGAGGAGATCACCAAGTCGAAGCCCGAGAAGTCGCTGCTGGCGACGCGCAAGAAGATGGCCGGCCGCAACGGCCAGGGGCGCATCACCGTGCGCCACCGCGGCGGCGGCTCGAAGCGCCGCATCCGCATCGTCGACTTCAAGCGCGACAAGACCGGCGTGCCCGGACGCGTCGCCGCGATCGAGTACGACCCCGGGCGCTCGGCGCGCCTCGCGCTGATCTTCTACCGCGACGGCGAGAAGCGCTACATCCTCGCGCCGGTCGGCCTGAAGGTCGGCGACACCGTGCAGGCCGGCCCGGAGGCGGAGGTGCGCCCCGGCAATACGCTGCCGCTGCAGAACATGCCGAACGGCACCGTGATCCACAACATCGAGCTGACGCCGGGCCGCGGCGGGCAGATCGTGCGCAGCGCCGGCGCCTCGGCGCAGCTCATGGCGAAGGAAGGCGACTACAGCCTCCTCCGCCTGCCCTCGGGCGAGATGCGCCGCGTGCTCTCCGCGTGCATGGCGACGGTCGGCCAGGTGGGCAACGTCGAAAACAGCCTCGTGAAGCTCGGCAAGGCGGGCCGCACGCGGCACCGCCGGCGCCGCCCGCAGGTGCGCGGCTCCGTGATGAACCCGGTCGACCACCCGCACGGCGGCGGCGAGGGGAAGGCGCCTGTGGGGCTGCCGGGGCCAAAGTCGCCCTGGGGCAAGCCGACGCTCGGCAAGCGCACGCGCGGCCGCAAGCCATCGGACAAGCTCATCGTCCGGCGGAGGAAGTAGCGAATGTCACGATCGGTCAAGAAGGGCCCGTACATCGAGCCGAAGCTGCTCAAGAAGGTCGAGGCGGTGAAGCGCTCGAACGCGCGCACGGTGATCCGCACGTGGTCGCGCGCCTCGACGATCATGCCCGAGATGGTGGGGCTGACGATCGGCGTGCACGATGGCCGCCGCCACGTGCCGATCTTCGTCTCCGAGAACATGGTCGGCCACAAGCTCGGCGAGTTCGCGCTGACGCGGCACTTCCGCGGCCACACGAGCAAGTCGGAGAAGCAGACCCAGCGCGCCGGCGGCGGTCCGGGTGGCGGCGGCAGGGGATAGGCGATGGAAGTGAGCGCGACCGCGAAGTACCTGCCCGTCTCGGCCCGCAAGGTGCGGCTCGTCCTGGAGCAGCTCCCGGGCAAGCGGGTCGATGAGGCGATGATGATGCTGCGCTTCCTGCCGACGCCGCACGCCCGGCTCGTCGAGAAGGTGGTGAAGTCGGCCGCATCGAACGCGGAGAACAACTACGCGCTCGACACCAACGAGCTGCGCATCAAGCGCGCGTACGCCGGCGAGGCGCGCACGCTCAAGCGCTTCAAGGCGAAGGCGCGCGGGCGCGTCGCGCCGATCCTCCGCCGCACGAGTCACGTGACGGTGGTCGTGGAGGAGGGATAGTGGGTCACAAGGTACATCCGACCGGGTTCCGCGTCGGCGTCATCTACGACTGGCAGAGCAAGTGGTACGCGGGGCGCAACTACAAGGAGCAGCTCCACGAGGACATCGGCATCCGCAACCGCATCATGGGCGGGCGCCAGGGCGCGGACGCGGGCATCTCGCGCGTGGACATCGACCGCAACGCGAACCAGCTGACGGTGACGATCAGCACGGCGAAGCCGGGCATCGTCATCGGCCGCAGCGGGGCGAACGTCGACCAGTTGCGCCAGGACCTCGAGAAGCAGACCGGGCGCCGCGTGCGCGTCAACATCAACGAGATCCGGGTGCCGGAGCTCGATGCCTACCTCGTCGCGCGCAGCATCGCCGACCAGCTCCAGCGCCGCGTCGCCTTCCGGCGCGCGATCAAGCAGACGGTCGCGCGGACCATGGCGCGCGGCGCCAAGGGGATCAAGGTGATCGTCGGCGGCCGCCTCGGCGGCAGCGAGATGTCGCGCCGCGAGTCGGAGATGCAGGGCCAGGTGCCGCTGCACACGCTGCGCGCCGACATCGACTTCGGCCAGGCGGAAGCGCACACGACCTTCGGCCGCATCGGCGTCAAGGTCTGGATCTACAAGGGCGAAATCGCGCCGGAGCCGAAGCGGCGGCCGGTGCAGGAGGGCGCCGGCGGGCCCGCGGCGGCCGAGGGCTCGCCGGGGATCCCGGGACCGGGCGAGGGCGCCCAGACCGCGGCAGCGAGCGAGTAACGGACGATGCTGCAACCCAAGCGCCAGAAGTTCCGCAAGCAGCACCGCGGCCATCGCCGCGGCAAGGCGAACAGCGGCAACGAGATCAGCTTCGGCGAGTTCGGCCTGCAGGCCGTCGGCGCCGCCTGGATCGACAGCCGCCAGATCGAGGCCGCTCGCCGGGCGATCACGCACGAGCTGAAGCGCGGCGGCAAAGTGTGGATCCGCATCTTCCCGGACAAGCCCGTGACGGCGAAGCCGGCGGAGACGCGCATGGGCAGCGGCAAGGGCGCGCCGGACCACTTCGTCGCGGTGGTCAAGCCCGGGCGCATGCTGTTCGAGATCGCCGGCGTGAAGGAAGACCTCGCGCGCGAGGCGCTGCGCCTGGCCGCGCACAAGCTGTCGGTCGAGACGCGCACCGTGGCGCGCGAACACGAGGGGCTGTAGATGGCAGGGCGCAAGAAGAAGGAGCGCGCGGACGAGCTGCGCAACATGTCCGATGAGGCGCTGGCGAAGGAGCTGCACGAGGCGCAGCGCCGGCTGTTCACCATCCGGCTGCAGCTCACCACCCGCCAGCAGACGAACACGTCGGAGAAGGCGAAGGTGAAGCGCCAGGTGGCGCGCATCCGCACGCTGCAGCGGGAGCGCGAGCTGCACGCCGCGTTCGGGACGCGCGGGCAGGAGAACTAGCGTATGGGCTCGCTCGAAAAGGCGCAGATCGGCACGGTCGTGGCCAACAAGATGGACAAGACCGTCGTCGTGCGCATCGACCGCTACAAGCGGCACCGCCTCTACCGGAAGACGCTCCGCGTCACGCAGCGCTACAAGGCGCACGACGAGAAGAACGAGTGCCGCCTCGGCGACATCGTCCGCATCGCGGAGACGCGGCCGCTCTCGCGCGACAAGCGCTGGCGCGTCGTCGAGATCATCACGCGCGGCGACGTCGCCGAAGTGGCGCCGCGCGAGATCGGCGCGAACATCATCGAGGAGACGCGCGCGGCGGCGGAGGCCGAAGCGGCGGCCGCCCGGGCTGCGGCGCCGGCGGCGGGCGAAGGACCGGCGGTCGAGATCGTCGATGACACGCCGATGGCGCCGCCGGAGCAGTTGGATCAGCTGGCCGAGGATGCGGCCGAGACGCGCGAGGACGGTGAGGCGTGATCCAGCAGTACTCGCGCCTCAAGGTCGCGGACAACTCCGGCGCGCGCTCGCTGATGTGCATCACCGTGCTCGGCGGCTCCGGGCGCCGCTACGCGCACGTCGGCGACATCATCGTCGCGTCCGTGAAGGCGGCGCAGCCGGGCGCCGGCGTCAAGAAGGGCGACGTCGTGAAGGCGGTCGTCGTCCGGACGGCGAAGGCCTACGGCCGGCCCGACGGGTCCTACATCCGTTTCGATGAGAACGCGGCGGTCGTGCTCTCGGACAAGCAGAACCCCAAGGGCACGCGCATCTTCGGCCCCGTGGCGCGCGAGCTGCGCGAGCGGAACTTCACGAAGATCGTCTCGCTCGCGCCGGAGGTGGTGTGATGCGGAAGATCAAGCGCGACGACATGGTGCTCGTCATCGCCGGCAAGGACCGCGGCAAGACCGGGGTCGTCCGCCAGGTCGTCGGTGGCGGCGACGTCGTGAAGGTGAAGGGCCACCGGCCGAAGGTGCGCCCGGACATGGTCTTCGTCACCGGCGTGAACATGGTGAAGCGCCACAAGAAGACGCAGCCGGGCGTCGCGCAGGCGGGCATCATCGAGAAGGAGATGCCGCTGCCGATCTCGCGCGTGATGCTCATCTGCAAGAGCTGCAACAAGCCGGTGCGCGTCGGCTTCGTCACGCGGCACGACGGCAAGCACCGGGTGTGCCGGAACTGCGGACAGGACATCGACTGACATGGCGCCGCGACTGAAGGAACGCTACCAGAAGGAGATCGTGCCGGAGCTGATGAAGGAGTTCCGCTACGGGAACGTCATGCAGGTGCCGCGCGTCGAGAAGGTGACGCTGAACATCGGCCTCGGCGAGGCGCGGGAGAACGCGCGCGCCGTCGAGTCGGCGACGGCCGACCTGGCGACGATCACCGGCCAGAAGCCCGTCGTCACCAAATCGAAGCGCGCGATCGCGAACTTCAAGATCCGCGAGGGCATGACGATCGGCGCGGCGGTGACCCTGCGCGGCGACCGGATGTACGAGTTCCTCGACCGCATGCTGAATGCCGCGCTGCCCCGCATCCGCGACTTCCACGGCGTGCCGGTGAAGGCGTTCGACGGCCGCGGCAACTACAGCCTGGGGCTGCGCGAGCAACTCATCTTCCCGGAGATCGAGTACGACAAGGTCGACCGCATCCGCGGCATGCAGATCAACATCGTCACCACCGCCCGCACGGACGAGGAAGGGCGCAAGCTGCTGGAGCTGATGGGCATGCCGTTCGCGAAGGACCGGAGCTAGCCGATGGCCAAGATCTCGATGATCGTCAAGGCGAACCGCACCCCGAAGTACCCGGTGCGGCAGAAGAACCGCTGCAAGCTCTGCGGCCGGCCCCGCGCGTACATCCGGCATTTCGCGCTGTGCCGGATCTGCTTCCGGCAACTGGCCCTCAAGGGCCAGCTGCCGGGCGTGAAGAAGTCAAGCTGGTGATCACGCCGCCCTGCGTGCGGCGGTCCCGAAGCTCGCGGAACGGCGAGAGCGCGGGAGAAACGAGGAGGCGCAGGCCTTGAACATGACCGACCCGATCGCGGACATGCTCACCCGGATCCGCAACGCGGTGACGGCGCGGCACGAGTACGTCACGGTGCCCGCGTCGCGCATGAAGGTCGCCATCGCGGACGTGCTCCGGAACGAGGGCTTCATCCGTGGCTACGAGATGCAGGAGGACGGATCGCGCAAGTTCATGCGCATCCAGCTCAACTACACGGGGAAGAAGGACCCCGTGCTGAGCGGCCTCCAGCGCGTCAGCAAGCCCGGGTTGCGGGTCTACGTGCAGAAGCGGGAGATCCCGCGGGTCTACGGCGGCCTCGGTATCGCGATCCTCTCCACGCCGCAGGGGATCATGACCGGGCAGGACGCCTGGCGCAGGAAGATCGGCGGCGAAGTCCTCTGTTACGTGTGGTAGGGCGATGTCACGCATAGGCAAACTGCCGGTCACGCTTGCGAAGGGCGTCGAGGTCCAGATCGATGGCTCGACCGTGAAGGTCAAGGGCCCGAAGGGCGAGCTCGAGCGCCGGTTCCCGCCGCACGTCTCCTTCGCGCTCGATGACGGGAAAGTCACCGTGGCGCGGGAGAACGATGAGAAAGATGTGCGGGCGCTGCACGGCCTCTCGCGCTCGCTCCTGAACAACATGGTGGTCGGCGTCTCGGAGGGCTTCACGCGCACGCTCGAGCTGCAGGGCGTCGGGTATCGCGCGCAGCAGGCGGGCCAGAACGTCACGCTGAACGTTGGCTACTCGCACCCCGTGGAGGTGACGCCGCCGCCCGGGATCCAGCTCGAAGTCGAGGGGAACACGCGCGTACACGTGCGCGGCATCGACAAGGAGCTGGTGGGCCAGGTCGCGGCGAACATCCGTAAGATCCGGAAGCCGGAGCCGTACAAGGGCAAGGGCATCCGCTACGCCGGGGAGCGCGTCCGCCGCAAGGCGGGCAAGGCCGGCAAGGCAGGGAAGTAGGATGAAGAAGACGAAGACGCCGCGCGCCGCGCGCGTGCGCCGCCACGAGCGCGTGCGGAAGACTGTCGAGGGCACCCCGCAGCGCCCGCGCCTCGCCGTGTACCGCAGCCTGACGCACATCTACGCGCAGGTCATCGATGACGGCGCCGGGCGCACCATCGCGGCGGCGTCGGACCTGGAGAAGGACCTGAAGACGACGGCCGGCACGAAGACCGAGCGCGCGAAGGCCGTCGGCACGGCGGTGGCGAAGAAGGCCGTGGCGGCGGGCGTCACGAAGGTCGTCTTCGACCGGGGCGGCAACCGCTACCACGGGCGGGTCCGCGCGCTTGCCGAGGCCGCCCGCGAGTCGGGCCTGCAGTTCTAGGCGCGAGAGGAAGAAGGACCGCATGGTGACAGCGAGGACGGCACCGAAGATCGACGCGCGGGACCTGGACCTGCAGGAGAAGGTGGTCTACATCAACCGCGTCTCGAAGGTCGTCAAAGGTGGCCGGCGCTTCAGCTTCAGCGCCGTCGTCGTCGTCGGCGACGGGCAGGGCCACGTCGGCGCCGGGATGGGCAAGGCGAACGAGGTGCCCGAGGCCATCCGCAAGGGCTCGGCGATCGCGCGCAAGAACCTGATCCGCGTGCCGATGAACAAGACCACGATCGCGCACCCCACGGTCGCGCGCTTCGGCGCCGCAAAGGTGATGATGAAGCCGGCGTCGGCGGGCACGGGCGTGATCGCGGGCGGCGGCGTGCGCGCGGTCATGGAGGCCGCGGGGATCAAGGACGTGCTGACCAAGTCGCTCGGCTCGGCGAACGTGATCAACGTCGTCAAGGCGACGCTGCAGGGCCTCGGTGACCTGCGTGACCCAAAGACGGAGGTCGCACGCCGCCGCGCGAGCGTCGGCGGCGCCGGGCAGCAGGCCGGAGCGTGAGCATGGCGAAGCTGAAGATCACATGGCAGCGGAGCGGCATCAACCAGCGCGAGGACCAGAAGCGCACGATCCGCGCGCTTGGCCTGCGGCGGCTCGGCCAGACCGTCGAGCACGATGACAACCGCGCCATCCGCGGCATGATCCTGAAGGTGCGGCACCTGGTGGCCGTCGAGGAGGCGCAGTGATGCAGCAGCACGAGTTGCGGCAGCCCGCCGGCGCCACGCACAAGCGCAAGCGCGTCGGCCGCGGCAATGCGAGCGGCCACGGCACCTACGCGACGAAGGGGCTCAAGGGCCAGAAGGCGCGCAGCGGCGGCGGCGTGCGCCCCGGCTTCGAGGGCGGCCAGCTCCCGCTGATCCGCCGCATGGCCCGCAAGCGCGGCTTCCGCAACCCCTTCCGCGTCGACTACGAGGAGGTCAACGTCGGCCAGCTCGCGAAGTTCCCGGCCGGCGCGGAGGTCACCCAGCAGGCGCTGCTCGAGGCCCGGATCATCCGCCACACGCGCAAGCCGCTGAAGGTGCTGGGCGATGGCGATCTCGGCGTCGCGCTCACCGTCGAGGCCGCGAGTTTCTCGAAGTCGGCCCGCCAGAAGATCGAAGCGGCCGGCGGCAGCGTACGCTGGTTGCACGGCGACCCCGAGGAGGCACCGGCGGAGCCGCCGGCATCGGCGCCGGAGATGGAGGCGAAGCCGATGCGGCCGCGCGCCCGCGCCGCCAGGGCCGATGAAGCACCAGCGCCCGTGGACGGGCAGGAAGAGGCGTAGCGATGGCGATCGCAGCAAGCCGCCAGCAGGCCCAGAGCCGCCCCCGGCTCCTCCAAGCCGTCTTCGACGCGATCCAGCAGGAGGACGTCCGGAAGAAGCTGCTCTTCACCGGCGCGCTGCTCGTCGTGTTCCGGTTCACGGCCCACATCCCGATTCCCGACGTGGACCCGCGGGCGCTGCAGGATGCCTTCAACCAGAACCAGTTCCTCGGGCTGTTCAACCTGTTCAGCGGTGGCGCGCTGCGGCGCATCAGCATCGCGGCGCTCGGCGTCTATCCGTACATCACCGCGTCGATCATCATGCAGCTCATCACGCCGATGTTCCCCTCGCTCTCGGCGCTCCAGAAGGAGGGCGAGCAGGGGCAGCATCGCCTCGAGCTGTACCAGCACTGGATGACCGTGCCGCTGGCCTGGGTGCAGGGCTACGCGCAGCTCGTCATCCTGCACCGCACGGCGCCGACGGCGTTCCACTTCACGCCGGGCTTCACGGGCGACAACGCGCTGCCGACCGTCACCGCATTGTTCGCGCTCACGGCCGGCACGATGTTCCTCGTCTGGCTCGGGGAGCTGATTACGGAGAACGGCATCGGCAATGGCATCTCGATCATCATCTTCGGCGGCATCGTCGCCGGCATGCCGGGCCTGCTGAACCAGGTCTTCAACTCGACGATCGGCTTCTTCGGCGTGCTCATCCTCGCCGTCGCGACCGTGCTGCTGGTCGCCGCCATCGTCTTCGTGCAGGAAGCGACGCGGAAGGTGCCGGTGCAATACGCCAAGAGCGTCTTCCGCGCCGGCAAGATGTACCGGCAGTCGGGGCAGAGCCACATCCCGCTCCGCGTGAACTCCGCCGGCATGATCCCGCTGATCTTCGCGTTCTCGATCGTCATCCTGCCGTCGCTCGTGTCGCAGTACTTCTCCGACTCGGGCACGGTCTGGCTGCGCGATATCGCGCGCGGGTTCAACCACATCGCCTCGCCGGGCACGAACGGCTCGCGCTCGGGCGGGAACGTGGGGTTCTACTTCCTGGTGTTCTTGCTCGTCGTGGCGTTCACGTTCTTCTACACGCTGGTCGTGTTCCAGCAGCAGAACCTGGCCGAGAACCTGCAGAAGCAGGGGGGCTTCGTGCCGGGCATCCGGCCCGGGCGGCCGACCGGCGAATACATCATGCGGGTGCTCGTGCGCATCACCTGGGCGGGCGCGATCTTCCTCGGCGTGGTCGCCGTGATCCCGTACCTCGTCACGAACTGGTTCAACATCACATCGCTGTCGATCAGCAGCACCGGGTTGTTGATCGTGGTCGGCGTCGTGCTGGACACGATGAAACAGCTCGAGGCGCAGCTGCTGATGCGCAACTACGAGGGGTTCATCCGCTAGATGTACGTGATCTTCTTCGGGCCGCCCGGGGTGGGAAAGGGCACGCAGGCCGCGATCATCGCGGAGCGCACCGGCTGGGCGCACATCTCGACCGGTGACATGCTCCGCGCCCACGTGCGCGACGGCACGCCGCTCGGCGTGAGGGCGCGGGAGTACATGGACCAGGGCCTGCTCGTCCCGGATGACCTCGTGATCGACATGTTCATGCAGCGGCTCGGGGAGCTGGCGCCGGGCCAGGGCTTCGTGCTCGATGGCTTCCCGCGCACGCTCGTGCAGGCGGAGGCGCTCGACGCCGCCCTCGCGCGCGACGGCAAGGCGATCGACCTCGCGGTGAACATCACCGCGCCCGATGAGGTGCTCATCGAGCGGATGATCGGCCGCGCCGCCCAGGAGCGCCGCGCGGACGACACACCGGAGGCGATGCGCACCCGGCTCGAGGTCCAGAAGCCGCCTGCCGAGCTGCTCGACCACTACCGCCGCGCGGGCAAGCTGCGCGAGGTCGATGGGCTGCCGCCCGTAGCCGAGGTCACCGAGGCCGTCGAGCGCGCGCTCGGGCTCCCGGCGCGCAGCCAGCCGGCGACGGGTTAGGACGGGCGAGCGAGGATGCCGATCATCATCAAGTCCGACGACGAGATCAGGATCATGCGCCATGCAGGCAGCGTCGTCGCCCGCACGCTCCAGAAGCTGGTCGATGAGCTGCGGCCCGGCCTCGTCGTAAAGGAGCTCGACAAGATCGTGCGCAAGGAGTTCGCGAAGGAGGGTGTCGAGCCGACGTTCCTCGGGTACCACGGCTATCCGGCCACGGTCTGCGTCTCCGTCAACGAGCAGATCGTGCACGGCATCCCCGGCAAGCGCGTGCTGCAGGAAGGCGATGTCGTCAGCCTCGACCTCGGCTGCACGTACAAGGGGTTCGTCGCCGACTCCGCGGTCACGGTCATCGTCGGGAAGGGCACGCCCGAGGCGCAGAAGCTTGTTGACGTAACGCGCGAGTCGCTGGCGGAGGGCATCCGCCATCTGCGCGCCGGGAAGCGGCTCGGCGAGGTATCCCACGCGATCCAGGCGTACATCGAGAAGCACGGCTTCGGCGTGGTGCGCGAGTACGTCGGGCACGGCGTCGGGCGCGAGATGCACGAGGAGCCCCAGGTGCCCAACTTCGGGCCCGCCGACCGCGGCCCGGTGCTGAAAAAGGGCATGGTGCTGGCGCTGGAGCCCATGGTGACCATGGGCGACTGGCGCACGCGCCAGCTCGAGGACAACTGGACGGTGACGACCATCGACGGAAGCTGGGCGGCGCACTTCGAGCATACGGTCGCGGTGACCGAAGGCGAGCCGGAGGTGCTGACGGTGCCATAGCGCCCGGCCGGGGCCGGATAAGACTTTTTGTTCGCGGTCGGGCGGGCGGATTTGGTATAACAATAGCCCTGAGAATGGACTTCTCAGGAAGGAGCGTATGCCCAAGAAAGACGCGATCGAGGTGGAGGGCGTCGTCAAGGAGCCCCTGCCGAACGCGATGTTCAAGGTGGAGCTGCCGAACGGGCACCAGGTGCTGGCGCACATCTCCGGCAAGATCCGCCTCCATTTCATCAAGGTGTTGCCCGGCGACCGGGTGCTCGTGGAGCTTTCGCCCTACGACTTGAGCCGCGGCCGGATCACCTATCGGTTCAGGTAAGAAGGGTCAGTCATGCGGGTGCGGGCAAGCGTCAAGAAGCGGTGCGAGAAGTGCAAGATCATCAAGCGGCATGGCGTGCTGCGCGTGATCTGCGAGATTCCGAAGCACAAGCAGCGGCAGGGGTAGCAGATGGCCAGGATCGCCGGCGTCGACATCCCGCGCGAGAAGCGCGTCGACATCTCTCTTCGCTACATCTACGGCATCGGCCCGACGAGCGCGGCGCGCATCGTCTCGCAGTCGCAGGTGAACCCGGCGACGAAGGTGCGCGACCTCACGGACGAGGAGGTCAACCGCATCCGCGAGCTGATCGACAAGGAGTACACCGTCGAGGGTGACCTGCGACGCGAGGTGCGACAGAACATCCAGCGGCTGATCGAGATCAACTGCTACCGCGGCATCCGTCACCGCCGCGGCCTGCCGGTGCGCGGCCAGCGCACGAAGACGAACGCGCGCACGAAGCGCGGCGCGCGCCGCACCGTGGCGGGCAAGCGCAAGGCAGTCGCGAAGAAGTAACCATCCCGGCGGCGGAGGAGCGGCGTCCGCCGACCGGCGCCGGACGGGCAGAGGAGAGGCATGGCCGAACGCAAGGCAACCACGAAGACCAAGGGGCGCAAGCGCGAGAAGAAGTCGGTCCCGCGCGGCCGCGCCTACGTGCAGTCGACCTTCAATAACACGCTGATTACGCTCACGGACCCGAACGGGAACGTGCTGTCATGGGCGAGCGCCGGCGCGTCCGGCTTCAAGGGGTCGCGCAAGAGCACGCCCTACGCCGCCCAGATCGCCGCCGAGGGCGCCGCGCGCAAGGCGATGGAGCACGGGCTGCGCCAGGTGGATGTCTTCGTGAAGGGCCCGGGCAGCGGCCGCGAGGCCGCGGTGCGCGCGCTCCAGGCGAGCGGCCTCATCGTGCTCAGCATCAAGGATGCGACGCCGGTCCCGCACAACGGCTGCCGGCCGCCGAAGCGCCGTCGCGTCTAGGCGGCTGGAGGAGAGGGAATGGCTCGATACACAGGACCGGTCTGCCGCATCTGCCGGCGCTACGGCGAGAAGCTGATGCTCAAGGGGGACAAATGCGTCTCCAAGTGCACGCTCGACCGCCGGCCGTCGCCGCCTGGCGAGCAGAAGGCGGGGCGCCGCCGCAAGCTCTCGGACCGCGCGCTGCAGCTCCGGGAGAAACAGAAGGCGCGCTACTCCTACGGCGTGCTCGAGAAGCAGTTCGTCGCCTACTACGAGGACGCGGTGCGGCGCCCGGGCGTCACCGGCCAGAACCTCGTGCGCCTGCTCGAGATGCGGCTCGACAACGTCGTGCACAAGATGGGCTTCGCCGACTCGCTGAAGCAGGCGCGGCAGCTCGTCCGGCACGGTCACATCGTCCTCAACGGCCGCCGCACCGACGTGCCGTCCGCGGCGACGAAGGCCGGCGACACCATCGGCTGGCACGCGACGAGCAAGAAGAGCGAGTACTTCAAGGTCGCGAAGGAAGCCATGAGCGGCAAGAACATCCCCGCATGGCTGAACGTCGACCGCGAGCAGATGACCGGGCGCGTCGTCTCACCGCCGGCGGTGGGCGAGGTGCCGGGGACGTTCGACCCGGCGGTCATCGTCGAGTACTACTCGCGGTAGCGGCGGAAGGACAGCGCCGGGGCGACGGCCGCCGCATGCGGCCGCTGCCGCCACCGTGCGTCCGGGCATGCCCGAGGGAGGAGTAAGTTGAACGAACTGGAGCCCGCACACATCGAGGTCGAGGAAGAGACGGAGACGTACGCGCGGCTCGTCGCCGAACCGTTGAGCGCCGGGTTCGGCACGACGCTCGGCAACGCGCTCCGGCGCGTGCTCCTCAGCTCACTGCCCGGCGCCGCGGTCACCTCCGTGCGCATCGAGGAGGTCGAGCACGAGTTCTCGACCATCCCGCACATGAAGGAAGACACGACGGAGTTCCTGCTCAACCTGAAGGAGCTGCGCCTGCGCGCGCTCAGCGACCGGCCCGGCAAGCTGTACCTGGAGGCGCAGGGCGAAGGCCCCGTGACCGCCGCCGCCATCCAGGTCACCGCCGACTACGAGATCGTCAACCCCGACCTGCACCTGGCGACGCTCGACTCGCCCGACGCCCGCCTGACCGTGGAGCTGAACGTCGAGCCGGGCGAGGGCTACGCGCCCGCCGGCCAGGGCGACGGCCTGCCGATCGGCGTCATCCCCGTCGACGCGATCTTCTCGCCGGTGCGCCGCGTGAACTTCCATGTCGCCAACACGCGCGTCGGCCAGATGACGAACTACGACAAGCTCACGCTGGAAGTGTGGACCGACGGCACGATGTCCGGCGTCGATGCGGTGAGCAAGAGCGCGGACATCCTCGTCGATGAGCTGCGCATGTTCGCGCAGCTCGGCAAGCCGCTGCCGCCGGTCGTCGAGCGCGGCCTCGGCGTCGGCACGTCGCTGCCGCCGGACAAGTACAACATCCCGATCGAGGACCTCAACCTCTCGGTCCGCGCCTACAACTGCCTGAAGCGCAGCGGGCTGATGACCGTCGGCCAGGTGCTCGAGAAGAGCGAGGACGAGCTGCTCTCCCTGCGCAACTTCGGTCGCAAGTCCTACGACGAGCTGCGCGACAAGCTCGTCGAGATGGGCCTGCTGCAGCCGCAGCCGGAAGGTGAGGGTGAGATGCCGGGCAACGTGCCGCTGGCGCGCTCGGTGCCGCAGGCGGCGACGCCCGGCATGGGCCCCGAGAGCGAGAACGAGGACTTGAGCCCGCTCGGCGCCGCGCTGATCGAGGCGCTGCGCGAGGCCGGCGAGGACCCGTCCGAGCTCGTGCGCCGGCAGCGCGAGGAAGAGGAGTAGCCCCATGCGCCACAAGGTGAGCGGCCGCAAGTTCGACCGCCCGACGGACGAGCGCGTCGCGATGTTCCGTAACCTCGTCGCCGACCTGATGCGCCACGAACGGCTCAAGACCACCGAGGCGAAGGCGAAGGAAGTGCGGCCGCTCGCCGAGCGCATGATCACGCTCGGCAAGGACGGCAGCGTGCACGCGCGGCGGCAGGCGCTCGCGTACATCAACGACAAGGACGTCGTCCGCAAGCTGTTCGACGACATCGCGCCGCGCTTCGCCGCGCGGCCCGGCGGCTATACGCGCATCATCAAACTCGGACCGCGCCAGGGCGATGGCGCGGCCATGGCGCAGCTCGAGCTGGTCGAGCGCGCGCCCTGAGCCCGTGACGGGCGACGCGGAGCCGCGCGCGGAGCGGCGCATCGCCCTGCTGCTCGAGTACGACGGGACCGCCTATCGCGGCTCGCAGTACCAGGAGGACGGGCCCAGCATCCAGTCGGAGCTGGAGTCCGCGATTACCAACCTGACCGGCGAATCGCGCAGATGCGCCTTCGCCGGACGCACCGATGCCGGCGTGCACGCGCTCGGCCAGATCGCGGCGTTCGATACCGCGTCGCGGCTGGAGCCGGGCGACTTCGTGCGTGGCCTCAACCATTTCCTGCCGGCGGACATCGCCGTGCGGGACGCGAAGGAGGCGCCGGCGGGGTTCGACCCCCGGCGCGACGCGCGCGAGCGGCGCTACCGGTACCTCATCGCGAACCGGGCGGTGCGCTCGCCGCTGCTGCGCGACCGCGCGTGGCACGTGGCGAGGCCGCTCGACCTCGGCGCGATGCAGGCGGCGGCGGCGGCGCTGCGCGGGACGCATGACTTCGCGGCGTTCGCCGGCCCCTACGACGGGACGACGGTGCGCACGCTGCGGCGCTGCGATGTCGCGCGCGACGGCGCGCAGCTGCGCGTCGAGATGGCATCGCAGGCGTTCCTGCCGCACCAGGTGCGGCGGACCGTCGGCCCGCTGGTGGAGGTCGGGCTAGGACGGATGACGCTGGAGGACGTGCGGGCGCTGCTCGAAGCGGCGCGGCCTTCGAGCGCGGGGCCGACGGCGCCGGCTTGCGGGCTCTACCTGGTATCGATAGCGTATGTCGGGCTTTCGCTGGGAGCCTGCGAGGAAGACGGATGAGCATGAAGACCTACACGCTGAAACCGAAGGACGTGCAGGAGACGTGGCACGTCATCGACGCGACGGACCGGCCGCTGGGCCGCCTGGCGTCGGACGTCGCCGCGACGCTGCGCGGCAAGAAGCGGCCGGAGTTCACGCCGTCCATGAGCGCCGGCGACTTCGTCGTCGTGATCAACGCGGCGCGCGTGAAGGTCACCGGCAACACGGCGGAGAAGATGTACTGGCGCCACACGCAGTACCCGGGCGGGCTGCGCTCCGTGAGCCAGGAGAAACTGCTCGCGACGCGCCCCGAGCGGGTCGTCGAGTACGCGGTGAAGGGCATGCTGCCGCACAACTCGCTCGGCGCCCGGATGCTGCGCCGGTTGAAGGTGTACGCCGGGCCGGAGCATCCGCACGAAGCGCAGGTGCGCGCCGGCAAGGGCAAGCGCCGCGAGACATCGGCGTAGGAGGACACGATGGCAACGAGCGAGCGCTATTTCTACGGCACGGGCCGGCGTAAGACGTCGGTCGCGCGCGTGCGCGTGTACCCGGGGAGCGGCGAGATCCTGGTGAACGGCAAGGGCTACCTCGACGTGTTCACGCGCGGCGCGCATCAGGCGGCGGTGCTCGCCCCGTTGAAGGCCGTCGGCGGCGCCGAGCGCTGGAACGTGCAGGCGCGCATCGCCGGCGGGGGTATCAGCGGCTGGGCCGGCGCGCTCTCGCACGGCATCGCGCGCGCGCTCGCCCGCTCCGACGAAGGCCTGAAGCCGGCACTCCGCCGCCAGAAGCTCTTGACGCGCGACGCCCGCATGAAGGAACGCAAGAAGGTCGGTCTGAAGCGCGCCCGCAAGGCGCCGCAGTACACCAAGCGCTGACCGGCATCGCGGCGAGACGAGAAGAGGCTCCCGGGATCGGGAGCCTCTTCGTGCGCGTCCACGAGGGCGCGTCGGCGGCTATTCGGCCTTCTTCGCGCGGGTGCGGGTCGTCGCGGCCTTCGGCTTGGGCGCGGCCTTCGGCTTCGCCGGCGCCGCCGCGCGCCGCGTGCGCTTCGCCGGCGCTTCGGCCGCCGGGGCCGGTGCCGCCGCCTCGTTCAGGTGCCGCATCAGCCGCGACTTGTGCCGGGCCGCCGCGTTCGGGTGGATCACCCGCCGCTTCGCCGCCCGGTCGAGCACGCTCATCGCCTGCCGCAGCGCGTCGGGCGCCGAGCCGTCGTTCGCCGCGATGGCGGTGCGCGTGCGCTTCACCGCGGTGCGCGCCGAAGTCCGCACGGACTTGTTGCGCTCGCGATGCCGTTCGTTCTGGCGCCAGCGCTTGAGCGCCGACTTGGAGTGCGCCACGAAGAAACCTCCGTCAATGCAGTGTGCCCGTTGCGGGCGCGTCATCGTATCGGCCGCTGTCCCCGGTGTCCAGTTTGCGGGCCCGGAAAGGCCCGTAGTACGATGCGGCGACGCGCGGCCGGGCCGTCCGCGCGCGTCCCAGGGGTGCTGATGATGCGAACGCTGCGCACCCGCTTCTCCGGCGAAGAGGAGCGCGGGGCGCAACCGGCTGCGCTGGTCGAGCCTCCGAGCCTCGCGATGGCCACGTCCATCGTCGCGCTGGGGTTCCTCGGCAGCCGCCTCCTCGGCCTCCTCCGCACCGTCGCGATCGCCCACCAGTTCGGCACGAGCCCGGAGCTCGATGCCTACTTCGTCGCCTTCCGCATCCCCGACCTGGTGTTCCAGTTGCTCGCCGGGGCGACGCTCGGGAGCGCCTTCATCCCGACCTTCGCGCGCGTGCTGGCGGACCGGGGCGAGCATGAGGCGTGGCGGCTGGCGTCGTCCGTGCTCAACCTCGTCCTCCTCGCGACGCTCGCCGTCGCGTTCCTGGGCCTGCTGCTCGCGCCGGTACTCGTGCCGGTCACGGCGCCCGGCCTCGGCGACGAGACCGGGCAGCGCTCGCAACTGGTCGGCCTCTCGGTGGACCTGACCCGCATCATGCTGCTGTCGCCGGTGCTCTTCGCGGTGAGCGGCATGTTCATGGGCATTCTCAACGCCCGCCACCACTTCCTCGCGCCCGCGCTGGCGCCGATGTTCTACAACGCGTCGATCATCGTTGCCGCGCTGATCTCCGACGACGTGAAGGTGCTCGCGTTTGCGGTCGTGGCGGGTGCGCTGCTGCATCTGCTCGTGCAGGTGCCCGCGCTGCGGCTCGTCGGCATGCGCTGGCAGCCGATCGGCGACTGGCGCGACCGCGCCGTGCGCGAGGTGGGCCGGCTCATGGGGCCGCGCGTCGTCGGCCTGGCGGCGTTCCAGTTCAACTTCCTCATCGCCACGTTCTTCGCGTCCACCGTGAGCTCCGGCGCGATCTCCGCCGTGAACTACGCCTGGCTCATCGTGATGACACCGCTCGGGCTGTTCGGCATGGCGATCTCGACCGCGGCCTTCCCGCGCATGGCGGAGCAGGCGGCGCGCGCCGATGGCGACCTGCAGGAGACGCTGTCGAAGGCGCTCCGGCTCATCCTCTACCTCAGCCTCCCGGCTGGCGTGGGGCTGATGATCCTCGCGAAGCCGATCACCGATTTCCTGCTCCGCAGCGGCGCGTTCGGCTCCTCGTCCACGGACCTCGTCGTCGGCGCACTCGTGCTCTACGCGCTGGCGCTCTTCGCCCACAGCGGCATCGAGATCCTGAGCCGCGGGTTTTACGCCCTGAGCGACACGCGCACGCCCGTCGCCTTCTCCGTGATGTCGATGCTGATCAACCTCGTGCTGTCGCTCATCCTCGTCTGGCCGTTCGGCGTCGACGGTCTGGCGCTCGCGCTCTCCGTCGCGACGATCGTCGAGTTCGCGATGCTCCTCCGCACGCTGGCGCGGCGCCTGCACGGGCTCGATGCGGCCCGCCTGGTCCGCTCGCTGGCGCGGACGGGCGTGGCGACCGTGCTGATGGCCGAGGCCATCGCCCTCTGGCTCGCCGTGCTGGAGCTCGCCGGGCTGCTCGACCTGGCGAGCAAGCCGCAGGCTGGACTGGCGGTGATCGGCGGCGTCGCCGGCGGCGCCGTCGTCTACTTCTACGCCTCCCGGGCACTGGGGAGCGAGGAGGCGGCGGTCTTCGCCGAGCGGCTGCCGCTGCCGGCCGCCGCGCGCCGAATCCTCGGATGATCAGGGAGATCCCCCGCTTGTGAGGCACTTTCCGCCGCCGATATACTGATGCCGGTGGTCTCGGGCCCTGGCGTTTCGAACGGTGCGGCCTCACGGGCCGCACAATCATGTCCCGAAGGGGAGGCTTCGACCATTGAGCTTCACAGACAAGACCCTGGTGTGCCGCGACTGCAAGCAGAACTTCACCTTCACCGCCGGTGAGCAGGAGTTCTACGCCAACAAGGGCTTGCAGAATGAGCCGGTGCGCTGTCCCTCGTGCCGCGCGTCCCGCAAGTCCATGCAGCGCTCCGAGCCCGATGAGGGCTACGTGCGCTACGGCGTCTTCGCGAGCTTCGGCGGCCGCACCCCGCGCCAGATGCACCCGGCCACCTGCGCCGAGTGCGGCATGATGACGGAAGTCCCGTTCCAGCCGCGCGGCGACCGCCCGGTGTACTGCAGCGCGTGCTACAGCAAGGTCCGCGGCGACGCCGCGACCGACGCCGAGCGCGCGAGCTAACACCCCCACACGACGGCGGCGACGAGGGCCTCGACCGCGGGGCCCTCGCTCGTTACGCGCGCTCCGCCGGCGCGCGCGTCACCATCCAGAGCACCGCCATCCCGACGGCACCCATCAGCGCCGACGCGAGCAGGATCGCGATCTTCGCGTCGGCGGCCCGCGCGTCCTCGCCGAACGCGAGGCCCGTGATGAACAGCGAGACCGTGAAGCCGATGCCGGCGATCAGGGCGGCGCCCGCCAGCTCGGCCCAGCCGACGCCGTCCGGCAGCGCGGCGATGCGCAGGCGCACGGCGCCCCAGCTGCAGAGCAGGATTCCCAGCGGCTTGCCGAGCACGAGCCCCAGCGCCACGCCCCAGGCCACCGCCGAGCGTGCGGCGTCCGTCAGGGCATCGGCGCCGAGCGGCACGCCGGCGTTCGCCAGCGCGAACAGCGGCACGATCAGGTAGCTGGTCCACGGGTGGAGCCGGCGCTCGATGCGGTCGAGCGGGGGCTCGTGTTCTCCGGCCAGCTCGCGGATCTCGTCGATCGCCTCGACGACCCGCTCGCGCGACGGCTCCTCGGGCGCGTCGTCGGGGAGGTGCGCCAGCTCCTCCGCGCGCCGGGCGACATCCGCAAGATCGCCCGGCGGCCGCACGGGCACGAGCAGCGCGAGCGCGACGCCCGCGACCGTCGCGTGCACGCCGGACTGGTAGGTCGCGAACCAGGTCGCGAGGCCGATCGCGATGTAGGCCACCGCCTCGCGCACGCCGAAGCGCGGTAGCAGCGCGACGAGCGCGAGCAGTCCCGCTGCCGCGGCGAGCCAGCCAGGCGCGATGCCACCGCTGTAGAACACGGCGATCACGATGATCGCGCCGATGTCGTCCACGATCGCGAGCGCGAGCAGGAAGACCTTGAGCGCGCCCGGCGCGCGCGCGCCGAACAGCGCGAACACGCCGACGGCGAACGCGATGTCCGTCGCCATGGGGATGCCCCAGCCGGCGGCGCCGGTGCGCCCGGCGTTGATGCTCGCGTAGATCGCCGCGGGCGCCGCCATGCCGCCGAGCGCGGCGATGGCGGGGAGCGCCGCGCGGCGCGCGCCGGCCAGCTCGCCCTCGACCAGCTCGCGCTTGATCTCGAGCCCGACGACGAAGAAGAAGAGCGTCATCAGGCCGTCGTTGATCCAGTGCCGCAGCGACTCATCGATGCTCGCGACGTTGAGGTCGAGGCGGAGGTGCGCGCCCCAGAAGTCCTCGTAGCGTGCGCCGCCCGGTAGGTTGATCCAGGCGAGCGCGGCCGCGGTGGCCACGAGCAGCAGGACAGCGCCGGCCGTCTCCGTCTGCAGGAACTGCTGCAGGGGGCGCAGGACGCGCCCGGGCAGGTCGCGGGCGGCCGAAGGGATCATCGCGCGGCCCTCCGCTCGGGGTGCCAGCCCGGCCTTCGCGAGCGGGTCAGAAGCCGAACTTGCGCGAGAGGTTGTACTCGCGGCCGTCGCGGATCGCCGTCAGCGTGCCGTCGTCCTCGTGGCGGAAGTCGAAGCAGCGCGCGGCCTCGCGCGGGTCGAGCAACGACGCGCAGACTGCGAGCGACAGGTTCGAGTCGAGGAACACCTCCGCCGACTCGACGTGCGGGTCGAACTTCTTCCAGCTGATGCCCTCCGAGATCGTCGACCCGCTGAGGCCGCCCGTCTCCGCGGGCTCGATGCTGAAGCGCACGGCCTCGGCGTGGCCCTTGCTCTTCACCTTGAACATGTAGGACCCGATTTGCGACTGCTGGATGTGGTTGCGCGGCGCGCCGCCGCCGAAGATCACCGTGGACGTCCGCAGACCCAGCTCTTCGGCGAGCAGGACGAGGGCCGACATCTCGAGCACGTCCTGCACGACGTCGAACACGACGGACCTCCGCTTCTCGACGCGGAAGAACCCGAGATCCATGCCCAGCACGGAGTCGCCGATCGCGGGGCAATACACGGGCGTGCGCTGTGCCGCCGCCGAGGTCAGGATCCCGCGCTCACTGCCGATGCGCGCGAAGAACTGCCCCATGCGGTAGATGTACTCGCGCGTGGTCATCGGCCGGTCGGGAAGGCCCTCCGCGAACTCGAATACCATCGGCTCGACGCGCCGATAGTCCGCCTCGTCGCCGAAGGTGTCCCAGAAGCGGTTCACGTCCTGCGCGGCGAGCGCCGCGTCGTCGGCGTGCACCTGTCCCTGGTAGTGCCGGCTGCCGATGATCTCGAGCAGATCGTGCGTGAGCTGCGCGCCCGTGATGTCCAGCACGTCGATCTGGCGGCGCTCGATCAACGACGCGATCGCCGGCCCGAAGCCGAGCGGCACCGGCGCGCCCGCCACCGAGCAGAAGACCACCCGGTCCCGGGCGAGCATCGCGTCCCAGAGCGCGACCGCGGACGCCAGGCGCCGCGGCTGCCCGCCCGTGCGCCCGAGCGCTTCGACGAACGAGCGCAAGGTGGCGTCCGCGTCCGGGCGAAACCGCTCGATGGGCGTCACGAGGAAATCGGCGGACACGCGCGCTCCCTTCACGGCGATGGGCTTCGGGACGATTGATTATCCGCCGGGGCGCACGTTCTGGCAACGCGGCTGGGTGCGCGAGAGAAGCGCTCGGGCGCCCCTCGGTGTTACGCCGCCGTCCCGTCCGGGCTAGCCGGCGGCCGCCGCCGCCGACGCGCGCAGCAGGAAGTCATCTTTCCCGTACCCCAGGAGATCGCTGAAGTTCTGGACGACGATATCGGGCTTGTAGTCGACGGCATGCTTGGGGTCGAGCGCGTACTTGCCCTGCAGCACGTGCACCGTCGTCAACCGGTCGCCCAGGGAAGCCTTCGAGCGCATGAGGATGCCGGGTTTGTCGTCGATCAGGACGTAGTGCTCCGCGCGGAAGTACGCCTCGACGGCGGGCAGGTACTTCTCCTTGTGCACGAAGATGAACACGCGGCCATCGACCGCCTGCGTCACGCCGCACTGATGGATCTTGGACGGCTGGAACACCGGATCGCCATCGGACACGATCGTCGCCAGGCCCAGGCGCTTGAGGTGCAGCACCGTCTCGATCGCGCGCGGGTACAGGCGCGGGCAGAAGTCCCACTCCGTAAGCGCCTCCGATGCCGCATCGACGCGGTCCGCCGCCTCCGGGTGCTCTTCGCGCAGCCGCCGCAGCGTCTCCATGAAGTCGACGACGTCCGTCTCCTTGCGGACGATCTCGTACAGCTCCCAGAAGCGATGCGCCACGTCCGCGCCCAGGATGTCGCGCAGCCGGACCTCCATGTCCTGCTTCACGCCATCGTTGTTGAGGATGGTGTTGTCCACGTCGATCATGAACACGAGTTGGCGCACGTCGTCTCCTCGATTCAGCAGCGCGCGTCCGCGCGACTCGCCCGCGGCGGTCTCCCGCCAATTACTATAATTCCCCAACGTCCCATCGTCATTACAGTCACGTCAACTTCGGCTACGGGCGCGTGTCGGCCTCCCCGGCGCGCTCACGGCACGTACTGGTCGAGCAGCTTCTGCGCCGCCGTCAGCGAGAGGATGTCGTTCGAGCCGTCCTCTATCATCGATGCCCGCGCGTCCCGGAAGAGCTTCTCGACCAGCATCTCCTTCGTGAGCCCGTAGCCACCGTGGATCTGGATCGCCTCGCTCGCGACTTCGAACGCCGCCTGCGTGCAGTACACCTTCGAGGCGATCGAGTACTGCGTCCCCGGCGGAAACGCGCCGGAGTTGTAGATCAGCGCGGCGCGCGAGAGCTGCCGCGCGCTCTCGACCTTCACGAACATGTCGAAGAGCTTCTTCTGCACGAGCTGGTGCTCGCAGATCGGCACCCCGCCCTGGATGCGCCCCTTGCTGTATGTCAGCGCCTCCTCGAACGCCGCGCGGGCGAGACCCGTGAACGCCGAGCCCATGTAGGCGTTCGCCCCGGCGAGCACGGCGTCGATGGCGAACGGATACGCGTCCGCCTCGACGAACATGTAGTTCTTCGGGATGCGCACGTCGTCGAAGAAGATCTCGCCCTGGTTCAGCGCGCGCTGTCCGATCTTGTTCAGTGGCGGGCCCTTGGTCACGCCCGGCAGGTTGAGCGGCACCAGCGCGACGCCGCCGCCCGCCATGCCCCGCTTGCGGTCCACGCCCAGGAACGCCAGCGCATGTGTCGCGATCGTCCCGTTGGAAACCCACGCCGACTTCTGGCCGTTGAGCACCCACTCGTCGCCGTCGAGCCGCGCCGTCAGGCCGTAGTGCACCTTCTCGTCGGTGAAGTACTTCGTGCCCGGCATGAGCGTGTCCGAGCCGTGCCCCGGCTCCGTGATCGCCCAGCAGCCGATGTACCGCCCCTCGCGGTCCTCGATGAACGGCATCACGACCTCGCGCATGATGTCCGGGTCGCGGCGGCCCATCGCGAAGGCGAAGGGGAACGACGTGACGCTCAGCGCGATCGAGAAGTCCGCGCTCCCCCAGCCCATCTCCTCATTGACGATGTGCGACTCGAGGGGGCCGAGCTTCGCCCCGCCGTACTCCTCCGGGAACCCGCGGATGTGCCAGCCCTCCTGGTACGCTTTGCGGAAGACGTCCCACAGCGGCGAACCCTCGGCGATCGTGTCGGCCGGGTCGGCCATCTTGTCCAGCTCGATCGCCGCCGGCCGCAGCACGGTCGCCGCGAACTCGTGGGCCCGTTGCTTGAGCGCCTTCTGCTCGTCCGTGAGGTTCTTGTTGAGGTCCAGGTACATGCGCGGCTCCTTCGATACGCCCCGATTCTTTGCTCAGCCGCCCGTCAGGGGGAAGTGCCGGAAGTCACGCGCCCCGTATCCAGGGGACCGGGCGACGCGCCGGAGGTGGCCATTTGACGTTGCGGTTAGGTTTGGCGCGCAAGAGAAAGTGGTCATAACCGCGCACGCATCCGGTGAGAACCCCTCTCGTAGATTCGGCCCGTCGCCGCAATCCAGGTTGGGCGGCGACGGTCACTGGCCCGGGAGCGGGCGTTCACGGGAGGGCACGGATGTCTTCAATCCACGTCGAGCCGGTCGAGGAGGAACTTACCCGAACGGACAAATTGCGCATCGCCGCGCGCGTGCTGATCAAGCGTGGCGTCGCGGGCAACGGGGGGCGCTGGGGCCTGCAGTCGCGGCTGGCAGAGCACTTCGGCGTGACGCGCCAGCGCGTCAGCCAGATCGTGCGCCAGGAACTGCGCGCCCTCGATGCTGATCCTCGATAAGCAGAAGGCCGTCGAACACATCGTCGCGCTCGCTGCCCTGTCCCAACCCGCCGGCGCGGCCGAGGACGTCGCCCTGCCGGGGGCGCGCCGCCGCCGGCGGGTCGCCACGTTCGAGCGGACCGTCTCGGGCGTGGCTGAGGCGCGGGCAGCACGTCCGGCGGCGGCCGGCGGACGTGCGCCGCGCGCCCGGCGCATCGGCCCGGCGCCGGCGACCTGAGGCCGGCGCCGGGCCTTCGCGGTCCGTGCTGATCAGTGCCCCGCGCGCCGTCAGCCGGAGAAGAGGTCCGACAGCATGACGCCGTCCGGCACCGGCGGCGCGACGCGGTGGTAGTGCTCGCGTCCGAACATGCGCTTTCGCAGATCCTCCGGCACGCGCAGGAAGATCTCGAAGCTCCCGAGCTGCGAGCCGTGCGCCTGCATCGCCCGCATCTTGCGCTCGTACTCGTCGCTGACATCGAGCACGCAGTTCGCGGGCACGCTCTGCATCTCCAGGGTGTCATCGACGTCGCCGGGCGTGCCGGCGTCCGGGTGCTCCTCGCGCGCGGCCTGCATGATCTCGCCGAACTCCCCGGCCGGGATCAGCGCGTAGTACAGCGCGGCGCTCTCGCCGTCGCGCTCGAACGCCTGCGTCGTCCGCTCGTGGATCGTCATGTGGTCGGGGTGCCCGTAGCCGCCCGTCGCGTCCCACGTGACGACGACCGCCGGTCGCACGTCCCGCATCACCTCCGCGATCGCGCCGACGACACCTGCCTCGGCGGCGCGGAACAGGCTGCGCGGGTCGTCGTTCTCCGGCGTGCCGCGCATCCCGGAGTCGCGGTACGGCAGGAACCGGACGTCCCGCACGCCGAGGATGTCGCAGGCCAGCCGCAGCTCGCGCTCCCGGTGTTCGCCGAGGTCCGCGGGCGTCGCCTTGTGGCCTTCGGCGATCTCGCCGGCCTCGCCGCGCGTCGCGCAGAGCAGCGTCACGGGCACGCCTCGCGCGGCGTAGTGCGCCATCGCGCCCGAGACGAGCGTCTCGTCGTCGGGATGCGCCAGCACCACGAGCAGTCCGCCGGATGGCATGGGATGAGTGTACGGAAGCGCCGCCGCGCGGGCGAGCGGATCAGAGCACGCCCAGGTAGCGCTCCATCTCGAAGTCGCTGACGTGCGTGCGGTAGGCGTCCCATTCGATCGTCTTGTTCTGGATCAGGCTCTCGAAGACATGGTCACCCAGGGCCGCGCGCATCAGGTCGCTCGCGGCGAACGCGTCGATCGCTTCCTTCAGGCTTCCCGGCAGCGTCTCGATGCCGCGCTCGCGCCGCGCCTCCGGCCCCAGCTCGAAGACGTTCTCCTCCGTCGGCTCGGCGAGCGGGTACTCCTTCGCGATCCCCTCGAGCCCGGCGGCGAGCATCACGGCGAACGCAAGGTACGGGTTGCACGCCGGGTCCGGCGCCCGGTACTCGATGCGCGTCGCCACTTCCTTCCCCGGCTTGTACTCCGGCACGCGCACGAGGTCGGAGCGGTTGCGCCGCGCCCACGTGATGTACACCGGCGCCTCGTACCCCGGCACCAGCCGCTTGTAGCTGTTGATCCACTGGTTCGTCACGAGCGTGAACTCGGGCGCGTGCCGCAGCAGTCCCGCCATGTACGCCTTCGCGATCGCCGAGAGGTGGTAGCGGTCGTCCGGGTCGAAGAACGCGTTGCGGTCGCCCTTGAAGAGCGACTGGTGCGTGTGCATCCCCGACCCGTTTTCCGCGGCGAGCGGCTTCGGCATGAACGTCGCATAGACGCCGGACGCGAGCGCCACCTCCTTGACCACGAGGCGGTACGTCATCGCGTTGTCCGCCATGGTCAGCGCGTCGGTGTAGCGCAGGTCGATCTCGTGCTGGCTCGGCGCCACCTCGTGGTGGCTGTACTCGACGCCGATCCCCATCTCCTCGAGCGTCAGCACGGTCTGCCGGCGCAGGTCGCTGGCGACATCGAGCGGCGTAAGGTCGAAATAGCCGCCCTTGTCGAGCCCCTCCGGCCGCTCGGCCGACTTGAAGTAGAAGAACTCCAGCTCCGGGCCGACGTAGAACGTGTATCCCAGCTCCGCCGCGCGCTTGAGGTGGCGCTTGAGCACGTGCCGGGGGTCGCCCTCGAACGGCGAGCCGTCCGGGAGCAGGATGTCGCAGAACATCCGCGCGACGCCCCGCTCGCGCGGGCGCCACGGCAGAACCTGGAACGTGGCCGGGTCCGGCATCGCGATCATGTCCGACTCGTCGATGCGCGCGAAGCCCTCGATGCTCGAGCCGTCGAACCCCTGCCCCTCCTCCAGCGCCTGCTCCAGCTCCTCGACCGTGATCGCGAAGCTCTTCAGCGAGCCCAGGATGTCCGTGAACCACAGGCGGATGAACTTGATGTCCTGGTCGCGGCACGCCTGCAACACGTAGGACTTCTGGTCGTCGAGCATCTCCACCGGCGCCTCCCTCTGGATTCCGCGCCCATTCTATCGACGCCTCGCCGCGCGATCGCCGGTTGCCGGCCTGCGTAACCCAGACTTAACGCGGCGCACGGAGGACCGGTCGCAACTATCGCGCAATCCCTGCCGTCCCGGTGCCAGCCGGGCGCAATCCCCGCCCGATACGCTGCACCGGAGCACAACCCCGGGAGGTGCCGTGATGCCGGAGAAGAGTCAGCGCCGCGCGATCCCTCGCAGTCCGCGCGCCGGGCGGCGGGATCGGCAACGGCAGGGCGACGGCGAGCGAAGTGGACCCGACGGCGCTGACCGCCCGGACGAGGACCGCATCGTCGACCCGCCGACGCACGCGTCATCCGCCGATACCGTTGAGACGCGCGACCCTGCCGGCGGCAGACCCTCGATCAGCGGCTCGACGGGCGTGCCGGCGTGGGACGACGGCCTGCTCCAGGCCGAGCAGGTGGACGTGAGCGACGCGCCGGCGGTCATCGAGCGGACGCGCCGCGCGTCGGGCGACCGCGACCGCGACGAGTCCTAACGCCGCCGGCCCCCGGCCGTCTCTCGGCGTCCGCGCGTCCCGCCGCGCGCGCTCGAGGGGTTGACGAACTTGAAGAAGCGGCTCTCCCGCCCGGCCTTCGTGCGGTCCTGGTAGAGGAACTCGAGCCCCTCCTCGTCGAACTTCTTGAAGAACTCGTCCCAGGAGATCGCTTCGAGCGCCGTATCGCGACCGCCTTCCCGCCCGTAGCCGGGGAAGTCGATGCGCAGCACGCCGGCCTCATCGCCCGATGCTGTGCGCCGGATGGTGGCCGGGTGGCCGCCGCGCTCTTCGACCCAGCGGCGGATCGTCTCGTGGTCGGTCGTGCGCCGGGAGCTCCCGCCGCCGCTGCCGCGGCGCGTCTCGCGGCGGCCGCCGCTGGACGCCGTGCGTGGCGTGCCGCGCCGGGATGTCCGTGACGTACCGCGGTCCGCGCTGCGGAACGGGGTGCGCCCCGATGTCCGGCCGCGCGTCTCGCCGCGCCCGCGCGACGTCGTGCGCCTGCTGGAACGCTGCTCGCGGCTACCTCCACGCTCCCGCCGCGACGTCGATCGGGACGACGTGCGGCCGTCGCCGCCGCCCATCACGCGCTCCATCGCGGTCAGCAGGCCCTTGCGCGCCTTGTGCTTCTCCTCGTACGTCCGCACCTGCTTCAGCTCGCGGCGGTCGAGCTTCGGGAGCCGGCGCTTGACCTGGTCGATCGTCATCCCCTCGTAGTTCCGGATCGGCAGCCCGCGGTCGGGCGATGTGCCCGCGCGGTCCTTCGCCCGGGCCGCGCGCGTCTCGCCGTACTGCGCGCGCTGCTTGTTCACGATGCGCGCCGCGACCTCGCGCTCACGGCCGCGGTAGCGCCCCTCGTTCCGGAACTCCTTGACCAGTTCGTCGTATTCGCGCTCACGCTGCTTGTTCGCCCCTCGCGGCACGGCAACCTCCCTCGCTGCGCGGCATCGCGGTCGCCGCGCACGTTCACTGTTGCGCACGCGCGCGTGCACAGGATCGAACGAGGCGCGCGAAACCGTTTCAATCGCCTGTCAGTGGGTGCGGCTCGCCGGCGGGCCGTCGCGTGCGTTGGCCCGCGCGCCGCGCGCTCCGGGCCGCCTCGGGCCCCGACGTCTCCACCCGGCCGCATCCGAGACGCGGGCTCAGAAGGTCCCGTGGTACAGCGCGCAACCGCGGCAGATCTCCGGCGGGTCGGGCGACGCCAGACGCTCGCGGAACCCCGTGTAGCCGGCGCCCTCCCATACCTCGACGAACGCGCGGTCGCGCACGCTGCCGAAGTTCGCGCGGTCCGGCGTCGCCACCATGCAGCAGGGCATCGCCTGGCCGTCGTAGCTCACATAGGCGCCGCTCCAGGGCCAGTCGCACCGCTCGTGGCCCGGTACCTCCGGCGCGTGGCCGCCGGGCCGCAACGATGGCAGCCGCAGCGCGAGCCCGAGCGCCTCCGCCGCCTCGCGCGTCGCGGCGAACCAGCGCTCGACGCGCGCCGGGTCCTCCAGGAGCAAGGTCTGCCCGTCCACGAAGTCGCGCATCGGCCGGTAATGCCCCGGCAGCGCCTCCTCGGCGAAGTCATGGCACAGGTGCTGCACGAAGAGGCGCTCTGCGCCCCAGCCGTGCGCAAGCCGCGCGATTGCGGGCAGTTCCTCGAGGTTATCCCGCATCGCCACGGCGACGATGTGGAGCCGCGGCGTCGTCGCCCGCGCCCTGCGTCTGGCCGCCTGCAGGAGCGCCACGTTCCGCGCGACCCGCGAGAACCGCGCCCGCACGCGGATGCGCTCGTACGTCGCGGGTGTGGCGCCATCGATCGACACGTGCAGCTCATCGAGCCCGCTGCGCACGCACTCCTCGGCCCGCCGCTCGTTGAGCAGCGTCAGGTTGCTGTTCGTCGTCACGCGCATGCCGCGCGCCCCCGCGTAGCGCACCATCTCGAAGAAGCGCGGGTGCATCATCGGCTCGCCCAGCCCCTGCAGGTGCAGGTGGTCCGCCGCCGGCGCCAGTTCGTCGACCAGCCGGGCGAACAGGGCGAAGTCCATGAACGCCGGCGGCCCTTCGGGCGGCCCGTCGCGCCGGTACTGGATCGGGCACATCTGGCAGCGCAGGTTGCACTGCCCGACGGGCTCGAGCTGCACGTACGACGGCGCCGCCACGCGGGTCCGCACGCCCTGCTGTTCCGTCCCCGCGATCACAGGAACACCGTGCGATAGCGCAGCGCGCCGCGCAGGCGCCAGTACACGGCGAGCGGCGGGATCACCGCCGACGTGACGAGCATGTCGGCCACGTGCGCCGGCGCGTGCGACGCGCCCCGCAGGCGGCGCCCCGCGAACCATGCCGTCAGCGCCAGCCATCCGGCGCCTCCGGCGAGCGCGATGCGTCCCCTTCGCGTTACGACGCCGGCGCCCGCGGCGGCGCCGCAGACGACCGTCGCGTAGTAGCGCCACGGCGGCGCCGGCTGGATCTCGCGCCAGTACGCGCGCGGGTGCTTGCGGTACAGCAGCGCGTTGTACGCGCTCTTCCGCTGCTCGCCGATGCTCCCGCCCCAGCGCGGCGGCCGCGCCGGATGCACGACGAGCGCGTCCGGCGCATCGGCCAGGCGCGCCCCGCGCTCCTCGAGGCGCAGGTACAGGTCGCTGTCCTCGCGCCACGCGGCCGCGAAGCGCTCGTCGAAGCCTCCGGCTGCCTCGAGCGCGTCGCGCCGGTAGAACGCGCTCGCCGTCGCGAACCGCGAGCGCTCGAGCCCGGCGAGGTTGCGCTCGGCGTCCGTCGGTGGGTCCGCGACCGGCACGACGACCCGCCCGGACGCCGCGTCCGCACCCGGGCGCAGCGCTTCGATCCCCGCGCTGAGCCAGCGCGCCTGCGGGATGCAGTCGTCGTCCGTGAAGGCGATGATCGCGCCCGCCGCCGCGCGCCAGCCGGCGTTGCGCGCCGCCGCCGGGCCGTGGCGCGCCCCGTTGCGCAGGTAGCGCACGCCCGACACGTGCTCGCCCGCGTGCGCCGCCGCGCGGTCGACGGCGGCGCGCGTGGCCGCGGCGGGCTCGTCGTCCACGACCACGATCTCGAACGGCTCGCGCATCTCCTGCGCAAGCAGCGCCGCCAGGCAGCGCAGCAACGTGTCCGGACGCCGGTACGTCGGCACGATGACCGACGCCGCGGGCGTCATGCCGCCGCGCATGGCTTTTCGAGCAGGAACGGCCCGAGCGCCAGCGCGTCGAGCGGCGTCGTGAAGTAGCACGCGAGCGCATGCTGCGGCGTGCAGACGATCGGCTCCCCGCGCGTGTTGAACGACGTGTTGATCACGACCGGCGTCCCGGTCAGCCGTCCGAACGCCTGCACCACATCGTAGTACCGCTCGTGCTGATCGCGCCGGATCGTCTGCACGCGCGCGGTCCCATCGACGTGGCGCACCGCCGGGATCTCCGCCGCTCGCTCGGGGCGCACGTCGTACACGAAGAGCATGTACGGCGACTCCGTCGCGCCCCGGAACCAGGCCCCGGCCTCCTCTTCGAGCACCACGGGCGCGACGGGGCGGAAGTCCTCGCGGTCCTTGATCTCGTTCAGCCGGTCCTGCATGCGCGCGTCCCGCGGCGACGCGAGGATCGAGCGCGCGCCGAGGGCGCGTGGCCCGAACTCCATCCGCCCCTGGTACCAGCCGACGATCTTCTCCTGCGCCAGCAGCTCCGCCGTCGCCCGCGCGATGTCCGGCGGGCGCGTAAACGTCGCCTTCGCCGACCGCAGCGCCGCCTCGATCTCGGCGTCGTCGTATGCCGGACCGAGGAAGGCGTCGTCCATGCGCCAGCCGCGGCAGCGCCCGCGCTCGCGCGCGTCGATGTACAGCGCTGCGCCGAGCGCCGTCCCCGCATCGCCGGCCGCCGGCTGTACCCAGACGCGCCGGTACGGCCCGTCATCGCGCACGCGCGCGTTCATCACGCAGTTCAGGGCGACGCCGCCCGCCATGCACAGGTCTTCGGCGCCCGTGGCGTCGTGCAGCCATTGGGCGATCTCGAGCACCGTCTCTTCGAGCACGACCTGCAGCGAATGCGCGATGTCGAAGTGGCGCTGCTCGAAGGCCTCGCCGCGCCGCCGCGCCGGTCCGAACCGCTCGTCGAGGCAGAGCGGCCCGATCGCGTACTGCCCGTCGCAGCCGAGCCGCACGAGCGACCGGAAGTCCCGCAGAAACGCCGGCCGCCCGTACGACGCCAGCGCCATCACCTTGTACTCGTCGGATGAGTGGAGGAAGCCCAGGTACTCCGTGACGCGCTCGTACAGCAGCCCCAGCGAATGCGGCCTGTTCACCTGGCCGATGCGGTCCATCTCCGCGCCCTCGCCGATGCCGTACGACGTCGTCGCGATCTCGCCGCGGCCGTCGAGCGTCAGGATCGCCGCCCGCCGGAACGGCGCGGCGAGGAACGCGCTCGCCGCGTGAGCGGTGTGATGCTCGACGAAGTGCCATCGGTACGAGGCCCTGCCGTCGTCGCGCAGGCGCGCCCGCAGGTGGTGCGGCGCGCCGCCGGCGAGCTGGCGCGGCGCGTTGACGACCGACGCGTAGAACAGCGGCTCCCAGGGCGATGCGTCGCCCGCCGCGGCCTGCGCGCTCGGCTCCAGCGGCAGCGCGATGCTTTCGGCCTCCGTTCTGGCCGCGGGCAGCAGCTCCGGGTCGAACGAGTAGGCTACGTGGTCGACGTCTGCGAGCGCGATGCCCGCTGCGGCGAGGCAGTAGTCGATCGCGTGGAAGGGCAGCTCCCACGTCGTGAACGGCACCGGCCGCTTCCCGTGCTTGATGCGCGTGAAGCGTTCCTCCTCGGCCGCCGCGACCACGCGCCCATCGATGACGAGGGCCGCAGATGAGTCGTGGAACGCCGCGTTGATGCCGAGCGTGCGCATGTGTACGCCACGGTAGGAGCATGGCCGTTGCGGGCGAGATCGCGCGCCGCGCCCCGCGCTCGCAAAACGGTGACATCGTGCCGAAAACACGCGGATGATGCCGATTTCCCTTGCGATAATCCTGTAACCGCGCGCGGATCGTCTGTTAGCCGATCTCCCGCGTAGCCCCCGGACACTGATCGCGATGGCGGAAACGGACAGCAGCGCGGCGGACATCGCCGGCGTCCGGAGGCGCGCGACGATCGGCGTGATCGGCGCGGGCTACGTCGGCCTCGTCGCGGCGGCGTGCTTCGCCGAGCTCGGGCATGACGTCACCTGTGTGGACGTCGATGCGCCGCGCGTCGCCATGTTGCGACGGGGCGTGCTGCCGTTGCACGAGCCGGGGCTCGTCGACCTCGTCCGCCGCCATCTCGGGCGCTCCCTGCGCTTCACGACGGACGCCGTGGCGGCCGTCGCCGGTGCGTCGTTCATCTTCCTCTGCGTGCCGACGCCGGACCGCGGCGACGGCTCGCCCGACACGTGCTTTCTCGACCGCGCGCTCGCGGGGCTGCTCCCCGCCTGCGCCCCGGGCACCACGATCGTGATGAAGAGCACCGTCCCGCCCGGCACCGGCGATCTCGTCGCGGCCGCGGCGCGCCACGCCGGCGCGCGCGGCATCCGCGTCGTCGCCAACCCGGAGTTCCTCAGCCAGGGCACCGCCGTGCGCGACTTCCTGCGTCCCGACCGCATCGTCATCGGCGCCGACGACGCCTGCGCGGCCGCCGCCGTCGGGCGTCTCTACGCGCCGCTCGAAGCGCGCGTCATCTATTGTTCGCGGCGCGCCGCGGAGATGGCCAAGTACGCCGCGAACGCGCTGCTCGCGACGCGCATCTCGCTCATGAACGAGATCGCGCAGGTCTGCGATGCCATGGGGGTGGACGTGGCCGAGGTGGCGCAGATCGCCGGCGCCGACCGCCGCATCGGTTCCGGGCATCTGCGCCCGGGCATCGGCTGGGGCGGGTCGTGCCTTCCGAAGGACCTTCGCGCGCTGACCGCGACCGCGCGGACCCACGCCTGCGACCACGCGCTGCTCGATGCCGTCGCGGCCCAAAACGAAGCGCAGCGCCGCCGGGTGGTGCAGACGTTGCTCGGTGCGGCGTCCTCGCCCGGCGGCGGACGCGTCTGCGTGCTCGGCCTGACCTTCAAGCCCGGCACCGACGACGTCCGCGAGTCGCCGGCGATCGCCATCGCGCGCGAGCTGCTGCGCGCCGGCGTCGATGTCGTCGCGCACGACCCGATGGATCCCGCCGCTGACGGGCGCTGCGATGAGCTCGGGCGCGTGCGCGACCCGTACGAGGCCGCGCACGGCGCCGACGCGGTGCTCGTCGCGACGGACTGGGCGCTCTACGCCGCGCTCGACTGGCGCCGCATGCGCGCCGTCATGCGTGGCCGCACCGTCGTCGATGGGCGCAACTGCCTGGAGCCGCTCCGCATGCGCGCCCTCGGCTTCACCTACGTCTCCTTCGGGCGCGCGGCGACCGCCTGGGGGCCCGGCAGCGGCTTGGCGGACGTCGCCGCCGCGGAGGCCGCGCTGTGAGGTCGCTCGTCGCGGGTGGCGCCGGGTTCATCGGCTCACACCTCTGCGACGCGCTGCTGGCGCGCGGCGATGAGGTCGTCTGCATCGACAACCTTTGCACCGGCCGTCGCGACAACGTCGACCACCTCGCATGGCACCCGCGCTTCGCGCTGGTCGAGCGCGATGTCGTCGAGCCGCTCCCGCCCCTGCCCGCGGTCGATGCCGTGTTCCATCTCGCCAGCCCGGCCAGCCCGCCGCGCTACCGCGACCGTGCCGTCGAGACGCTGCGCGTGAACGCGGAGGGCACCCGGCGGCTGCTCGCGCTGGCGGAGGAGCACGGGGCCGCGTTCGTCCTCGCCAGCACGTCCGAGGTCTACGGCGATCCCCTCGTCCACCCGCAGCCCGAGACCTACCGCGGGAACGTCAGCACCACGGGGCCGCGTTCGATGTACGACGAGGGCAAGCGGTACGCCGAGGCGCTGACCGTCGCCTGGGCGCGGCAGCGCGGCGTCCGCGCCGCCATCGCGCGCATCTTCAACACCTACGGGCCGCGCATGGACCCGGACGATGGGCGCGTCGTGCCGAACTTCATCGCCCAGGCGCTGCACGAGGAGCCGATGACCGTGTACGGCGACGGCGCCCAGACCCGGTCGCTCTGCCACGTGTCGGACACCGTCGCCGGCCTCGTCGCGCTCGCCGCGCACGCGACGATGGACCCGCCCGTCGTGAACCTCGGCACGCGCGACGAGCGCAAGGTGCGCGAGATCGCCGAGATCGTGCGCTCCTGCGCCGAGAGCCGCTCGCGCATCGTCCGCGTCGACGCGCCGGTCGGCGACGACCCGCGCCGGCGCCGGCCCGACATCACCCGCGCGCGCTCGCTGCTCGGCTGGACGCCGCGCGTCCCGCTCGAGGCCGGCCTGCGCGACACCGTCGCCTGGTACCGCGAGCGGATCCACGGGCGCGAGGGCGCGCGCCACGGCGCCCGCCGCCACGCGCCGCCGCGCCCCGCCCGCGCGTAGTCACGCTCCACGGCATCTGGTACGCTCGCCCGGATGGCAGACGCACCCGAGACCCATGCGCCCGAGGTGCCCACCGGCATCGCGCTGACCACGCTCGACCCCACGTTCCGCGCCGACCCCTACCCGGTGCTCGACGCGCTGCGCGCGCGAGAGCCCGTGCACCGGGACGAGGTGCTGCACCGCTGGGTGCTCACGCGCCACGACGACGTGGACACGATCCTGCGTGACCGCCGCCACTCCGTCGACCCGCGCAAGGCCGCCCCCGGCAGCTTCGAGGCGATGTTCCTGCTCGGCGAGGAGAACCGCGACCGCGAGCCGAGCATGCTCTTCGCCGACCCGCCGTATCACACGCGCCTGCGCGGGCTCGTCACCAAAGCGTTCAGCGCGAAGGCCGTCGAGGCGATGGCGCCGCGCATCCGCCAGATCGTCGATGAGTTGCTCGACGCCGCCGGCGGCGAGTTCGACCTCATCGCCGCGTTTGCCGGGCCGTTGCCGACGATCGTCATCGCCGAGATGCTCGGCGTCGACCCCGCCGACCGCGGGGACTTCAAGCGCTGGTCGGATACCGTCGTGCAGGGCTTCAACCCCATGCTCACGGAGGAGCAACGAGCGCAGATGGAGCAGGCGGCGCAAGCGCTGCAGGCGTATTTCCGCCGCGCCATCGCCGCCCGCCGCGCGGCGCCGCGCGACGACCTCATCTCGTCGTTCGTCGCCGTCGAGGAGGGCGGCGACCGCCTGACCGAGGATGAGATCGTGACGATGTGCGGCCTCCTGCTCACCGCCGGCAACGTCACGACCACCGACCTCATCGGCAACGGCGTCTACGCGCTCCTGCGCAACCCGGAAGAGCTGCGGAAGCTCCAGCAGGACCCGTCGCTGATCAAGAACGCGGTCGAGGAGATGCTGCGCTACGATTCGCCCGTCACGCAGTCGGGCCGCACCCCGCTCGAGCCCATCGAGATCGGCGGCTGCGCGGTCGCCCCCGGCGAGTCCGTGACCCCGGTGCTCGCGGCGGCGAACCACGACCCTGCCATCTATCCCGACCCGCACCGGTTCGACATCACCCGCGCCGACACGCACCACCACTCGTTCGGCGGCGGCATCCACTTCTGCCTCGGCGCCCCGCTCGCCCGTCCCGAAGCGCAGATCGGCGTCGGCGCGCTCGTCGCTCGCTTCCCGAATCTGCGCCTGGCCGATGCGGGCGCGCCGGAGTGGCGCAATGTGCCGTCGTTCCGCGGCCTCGTCCGCCTCCCCGTGCGCGTCTCCTAGCGCAAGCGTTTCCTCTCCCGTCCGCCTCCGTCTTTGGTCGGAGGCGCAGGCTCCGCCGCAGGTCGGCGCGGACGCGGGGTCAATGTCCCGATTCGACGCGGCGCCGGGCGCGCGACACTGCCTTCATCCAAGAAGGAGGCGTCCGCCATGCTCAGCCTGTTCTCCCCGAAGTCGCTCGCACGCAGCAGCGCCCGCCACCCCTGGCTCACGATCGCGTTCTGGGTCGTGCTCGTCGCCGCTGGCGTGTTCGCCGCCGGCAGCACCCGCGTTGATGACTCGCAGCAGATCCACGGCAGCGAATCGCAACGGGCGCACACGCTGCTCGAGCAGCTGCGCGGCCCCGCGCCGGCGACGGAGACCGTCGTCGTCCAGTCGAACGACGGCGCGACCGTCGACGACCCGGCGTACCGCTCCTTCGTCACGGCCCTCACCGAGAAGCTCCGCGCTCTCGACGGCTCGGTCGCCTCGGCGCAGAGCTTCTGGGACACGCACGACCCGGCGATGGTCTCGAGCGACCGCAAGGAGACGATCATCGCGGTTGGTCTCACCGGCAAGATGGAGGACGCCGAGAAGACCGTCCGCCCCCTCCTCGACACCGTGAAGGAAGCGGGCGGGGGCCAGTTCCGCGTCCTCACCGCCGGCGACGGCAGCATCACCCGCGACCTGAACCACACGGCCGAGAAGGACCTCGCCAAGGGTGAGATGGTCGGCATCCCGGCCGCCATCATCATCCTGGTCTTCGTGTTCGGCGCCGCCGTCGCCGCCGGCGTCCCGGTCGTGCTCGGCCTGCTCGGCATCGCACTGGCGGTCGGCCTCACCGCCGTCATCAGCCAGGTCGTGAAGGTCAACAGCGTCACGACCAACATGATCACGATGATCGGCCTCGCGGTCGGCATCGACTACACGCTGTTCATCGTCGAGCGCTTCCGCGAGGAGCGCGCCCGGGGCGCGGCGAAGATCGACGCCATCAGCACCGCCGCCGACACGGCCGGCCGCGCCGTGCTGTTCTCCGGCATCACCGTGATGATCGCGCTCGCCGGCCTGTTCATCGTCCCGTCGAGCATCTTCCACGCGCTCTCGATCGGCGCCCTCACCGCCGTCATTGCGGCGGTCGCGCTCGCGATGACGTTGCTGCCGGCGGTGCTCAGCCTGCTCGACCGCAAGCTCGACTGGCTGCGCCTGCCTGGCCGCAAGGCCGCGCGGACGCACGAGGAGGAGGGTGGCTTCTGGGGCCGCCAGACGGCGATCGTCATGCGGCACCCGCTCCTCTCGCTCGTCCTCGCCGCCGGCGTGCTCATCGCCGCCGCCGCGCCCGTCGCCACGATCAAGCTCGGGAACCCCGGCCTGACGCAGATGCCCGGCAAGCTGCAGTCCGTGCAGGCGTTCAAGGTGCTCGACCGCGACTTCTCCGCCGGCCGACTCTCCCCGACCGACATCGTCGTCCAGGGCGACATCACGTCCGCCGATGTCCAGTGGGGGATCGCCCGCTTGCGCCAGTCGCTGAACAGCGACCCCGCGATCGGCGGGACGGGCGCGCTGGAGGTGAGCGAGGACGGCACGCTCGCGAACCTGCCGGTCACCATCAACGGCGACCCCAGCTCGAACGAGGCGCGCGAGATGGTCCAGCGCATCCGCAACGAGCACGTGCCCGCCGCCTTCCGCGGCATCGATGCGAAGGTCTCCGTCGGCGGCGGCAGCGCCGAGACGGAGGACTACATCTCGACGATGAACACGTACCTGCCGATCGTGATGGCGTTCGTGCTCACGCTGAGCTTCGTCCTGCTGACCGTCGTGTTCCGCTCGCTCGTCATCCCGGTGAAGGCGATCGTGATGAACCTGCTGTCGGTCGGCGCGGCGTACGGGCTGCTCGTGGCGGTGTTCCAGCACGGCATCGGCGCGGACCTGCTCGGATTCCAGCAGACCGACATCATCACCGCCTGGCTGCCCGTGTTCCTGTTCACGGTCCTCTTCGGGCTCTCCATGGACTACCACGTGTTCCTGCTCACCCGCGTGCAGGAGCGCTACCTGCACACGCGCGACAACAAGGCGGCGGTCGGCTACGGCCTGCGCTCGACCGCGCACATCATCACCGGCGCCGCCGCGATCATGATGGCCGTGTTCGCCGGCTTCGCGCTCGGCGACCAGGTCGAGTTGCAGCAGATGGGCTTCGGCCTCGCCGTCGCGGTGTTCATCGACGCCACGATCGTCCGCTCGATCCTGGTGCCGGCGAGCATGGCGATGCTCGGCGAATGGAACTGGTACCTCCCGTCGTGGCTGCGCTGGCTGCCGACGATCAACGTCGAAGGCGGCGCCCGCCGCGCGGCCGCTCCGCAGTGGTCCCCCGCCCCCGGCGCAGGCTTGGTCGAGGGCGTCCCGATGGCGCGCGAGTAGGTCCTCCCTGCGCGCGTCCAGCGACCGGGCCCCGGCGAGTCTCGCCGGGGCCCTCGCATGCCTGCCCGCCCGCTAGCGCCGGCCGGCCATGCGCTCCGTCACGACGGCGGTCGCAAGCCCCCATACGGCGTGGGCGAAGATCATCAGCGCATTGCGACGCCAGGGGTGCTGCGTCGGGGGCGGCAGGACGCCGGTCGCCGGCAGCCAGCCGAGGTAGCTCGCCGCCCGGAGCACGGCCGCCGCGATCAACCCCCTGGCGAGGAGGGGACCGCGCACGCGCCCGAGCGTGACGCCGTACGCCGCGCCCGCCGCCGCCCCGTAGCCGAAGTGACCGGGGTACGTCGCCGCGGTGTGCTCGTGCGCTTCATCGATCGCGTGGCGCGCCGGCGTGCGGCGAGATGATCCGCGAGGTGATCTGGCGCGGGGGCAGGTCGTATTGCTCGCGCTTCGGCAGCGTACGCTGCAGCGCGAGCATCAGCGCGCCCATCGGCGCGCTCGCCGCGGACCCGCCGATGGCGCCCGCGGCCGCCCGCCGGATCATCGCCATCTATCCGACGATAGCGTCCTTCGCGATGGGCTGGTATCGCACGACCGGGTCGAAATAGTCCAGCACCAGCGTGTCGCCCGACGTGATCCCGCGCACCGGCTGCGACGCCAGGCGCTTCTGCACGAAGCGCCGCGCGACGACGGCTTTCCGCGCCGAGTCCTTGTAGGCCAGCTCCCACTGCGCCTCTTCGATGAGCAACGCCGCCTGCATCACGTCCGCCATGTAGTCGGTGAGGCGGCGCGCCTGCAGCAGGCGCACCTCTTGCGGCGCGCGCTCCAGGTACGCGACCGCGTCGCGCACCTCGTCCGCGGCGCGCCCGACCTGCGTCACCGCGCCCGAGAGCGATGGGTGCTCCGTCCCGGCGAGCGCGCGCTCGATGCGCGCGAACAGCGCCTCCTCGGCGTGCTCCTTCGTCATCGACCGCAGCACGTCGAGGCAGATGATGTTCTCGGTGCCCTCCCAGATCGTGTGGCACTGCGCGTCGCGCAGCTGGCGCGCGACCGGCCAGTTCTCGATGTAGCCGTTGCCGCCGAACACCTCGACCGCCTGCGACGCCAGCTCGACGCCGCGCCGCGCGCAGCGGAACTTCGCCAGCGGCACCAGGATGCGGTACAGCCGCCGCGACTCGGCGTCCGCCTTCGCGCCCGCCTCCGCGGCCTCGAACGCGATCGCGCACCCGGCCTCCACCTCCACCGCCATGTCGAACAGCGTCTCGCGCATCAGCGGGTAGTCCGCGATGGGCCGCCCGAACGCATTGCGCCGGAACGCGTAGATCGCCGACTCCAGGAAGCTGCGGCGCATGATCCCCAGGCCCATCAGCGCGACGCCGAAGCGCGAGCCCTGCACCATCTCCATCATCCGGTTGAGCCCGCGCCCGTCGCGCGCGCCGGTGTCGTCGTCGGTGCGCTCGGCGCCCATCAGGTACGCCTCGGCGTCCTCGAAGTCCACCTCCCCCGTCGGCACCGCCTTCGTGCCGAGCTTGTCCTTCAGCCGGCGGATGTGGATGCCGTTGCGCGAGCCGTCGGCGCGGCGCTTCGGCACCAGGAACAGCGCCAGCCCGCGCAGCCCCGCATCGGCGCCGGCCGGCCGCGCCAGCGTCAGGATCGCCTCGGCATCGACGTTCGAGCAAAACCACTTCGAGCCGTTGACGCGCCAGCCGTCCGCCGTCTTGGTGGCCCCGCACTCGCTGCTCGCGAGGTCGCTGCCGCCCTTGATCTCCGTCATGAACATCGCGCCGTCCCATGCTTCGCCGAAGTCCATGGTCGTCAGGTGCGGCAGGAAGCGGTCGCGCACCTCCGGCGGCGCATGGCGGTCGATGATGCCCGCGGCGCTGCTCGTCATGCCGATCGCGCACAGCATCCCCGTCTCCGCCTGGCTCAGGAAGTACGAGAACGCCGTGCTCAGCACCGGTGGCAGGCGGCCGGCGCGCATCCTCCGCACCTCCTCTGTCCAGCGCAGGCCGATGAACCCGTTCTCCCAGAGGTCGCGCTTCGTGTCGAGCGCGCTCTGATGGTGGACGACGGCGTTGACCTCGTTGCCCCACCGGTCGTACTTCTCGAGCCGCGGCGGGTTCTTGTCGGTGACCTCCGCGCGCGCGGCGATCGGGCCGCCCATGACGGCGCCCATGCTGCGCAGGTGACGCTCGACGAACTCGCGGTCCCCCGGCTCGGCGAGCCGCTCGACGAGGAACTGCAGGTTCGGGTCGGCCTCGTACCAGTTGAGCCCGATCGCGCTCTCGTACTGCGCGTAGTCGATGCCGTCGGTCGTGGCGGGGCGCGTCTCGGTCGTCATGGCGTCACCTCCCGGCGTGCGCGGGCGTCTGCGTGTGTGTCCGATCCTACCACGGAGGTGCGCGCGAGCCGCAGCCGCCGGATCCCCTCCCCGAGCGCCGCGACGATCAGCACGCCGCCCAGGACCGCGAGCACGTCGGATCGCTTGCGAAGGACGCCGAGCGCAACCAGCAGCGTCGTCGCCGCCGCCGGCGGATGCGGCGCCCAGAAGATGATGCGCAGCAGCATCGTCAGCGCGACGGCCAGCGCCGCCGCCGCCACGCGCCCGACGGTCAGGTCGTCGGTGACCAGCACCGATGGGTCACCCGCCACCCGCAGCGCCCACACGGCGAAAAAGCCGGCCGCCAGCCCGATGCCGTGCCCCGCGACGACGCAGTACGGGTGCGATGACCTCGCGTGCGGATGCTCGGCCTGCAGGAAGGCGGTCGGCCCCAGGCTCGGGAAGAGCCACGGCTGCCGCGCCGCGGCGCCCAGCATCCCGACGGCGAGCATCAGCGCGCCGGTCGCGATTGGCGCCCATACCGCGTCCGGAAGCGGTGGGATGTCCGGGAGCAGCCGCCGGCGAAATCGCACCCGCGCCTCATCGTGCCCCGCACGCGATCAGCGTACCGGCGCGACGGCTCGCCCGCGCTCCTCCGCATCGCCCCCAGTGGCGCCTAACGGTGCCGCGCGGCATCGTTGGAAGCGCATGGGAGTCGCCGAATACGCCGGCCTGCTCGCTGCGGCGTTCGCGGCCGGCGCGATCAACGCCGTCGCCGGTGGCGGCTCCCTCATCAGCTTCCCGGCGCTCCTCGCCGCCGGCTACGCCGCGAAGACGGCGAACGTCACGAACACCGTCGCACTCTGGCCCGGCTACGCGGGCGGCTCCTTCGGCTACCGCGAGGAGCTGCGGGTCCAGCGCCGCCGCGTCGCCGCGCTCGTCCTCCCGAGCGCCGCCGGCGCGCTCGCCGGCTCGGCGATCCTGCTCGCTACGCCGCAGTCCGCGTTCGACGCGATCGTGCCGTTCCTCATCTTGTTCGCCTGCGGCGTGCTCGCTGTCCAGGACCTGCTCGGGAGCTTCGCGCAGACCCACCGCCTGGGCGCCCTGCACGAACAGCACGTGCCGCTCACCCTGCACGTCGCGACGTTCCTGCTCGCGATCTACGGCGCCTACTTCGGCGCCGGCCTCGGCATCATCATGCTCGCGCTGCTCGGCATCCTCATGCCGGACGATATCCAGCGCTCGAACGCGCTGAAGGGCATGCTCTCGCTGCTGATCAACGCTGTCGCGGTGATCTACTTCGTCTTCTTCGGTCCCGTTCGCTGGCTCGCGGCCGCCGTGATGGCCGCGGGCGCCGTCGCCGGCGGCTACCTCGGCGTCGGCGTCGCACGGCGCCTCGGGCGGCGCTGGCTGCGGATAGCCGTCATCGCCTACGGCCTCATCGTCGTCATCGTGCTCTTCGTCCGCTGACCTCGCACGAAATCCGCGTATCGAGTGCGCCCGGCCGGCGCTGCGGGCTATGGCGCGCGCTCGCATGCAACCGGTACGAAGCCAGCAGGCGCGCAGATCACGGAGGACGCCATGACCGAGTACGGCTACGCCCTCTCGTCCGAAGAGCACCGGCCGAACGACCTCGTCCGCTATGCCCGCATGGCCGAGGACGCGGGCTTTTCGTTCGCGCTCATCTCCGACCACTACCATCCCTGGATCGACGCGCAGGGGCAGAGCGCGTTCGTCTGGGCCACGCTCGGCGGCATCGCGCAGGCCACGCAACGCCTGCGCGTCGGCACCGGCGTCACCTGCCCCCTCGTGCGCATGCACCCCGCGATCGTCGCCCAGGCCGCCGCGACCGTCGCCGACATGATGCCGGGGCGCTTCTTCCTCGGCCTCGGCACCGGCGAGAAGCTCAACGAGCACGTGACGGGCGAGAAGTGGCCGTCGGTGACCATCCGGCGCGAGATGCTCGCCGAGGCGGTAGACGTCATCCGCGAGCTCTGGCGCGGCGAGCACACCGACCATTACGGCGCCTGGTACACGGTCGAGGACGCGCGCATCTACACGCTCCCCGATCGCCCGCCCCCGATCTACGTCGGCGCGTCGGGCGAAGCGTCGGTCGAGCTGGCGGCGGAGATCGGCGACGGGCTGATCTCCACCGCGCCGAAGGAGGACCTGCTGCGCCGCTTCCAGGAGTTCGGCGGCGATGGCAAGCCGCGCTACGGGCAGGTGACGGTCTGCTGGGCGCGCGAGGAGCGGCACGCGCGCGAGACGGCGCACCGCTACTGGCCGACGGCCGGCCTCACGGGCGAGTTGACGCAGGAGTTGCCGCTCCCCCGCCACTTCGAGCAGGCGGTGAAGATGGTGACCGAGGACCAAGTCGCCGGGGTCATCGTCTGCGGCCCGGACCCGGAGCGCTACGTGCGGCAGATCCGCTCGTACGAGGCCGCCGGCTTCGACCACATCTACCTGCACCAGGTCGGGCCGGACCAGGCGGGGTTCTTCGACTTCTGGCAGCGCGAGCTCGCGCCGCGCCTGGGCGCCGGCGCGGGTCGCAGCGCGGCGTAGCTAGCGGGCGCGCTCCAGCTTCTCGATCTTGTTCCCGAATGTCACGAGGTACAGCTCGCCGTCCGGGCCCTGCGCGAACGATGACGTCGGCGCTCCGGAGTCGATGAGCTGCACCGGCGGCGCCGGATCGCTCGTGGTGTCGACGGCCCAGACGCGGCCGTTGCAGTAGTCCGCGTAGACGTACCAGCCGCGCAGCTCCGGCATCGCCTGGCCGCGATAGACGAAGCCCCCCACGATCGCGCAGCCGCCGGCATCGTGGGTCGGATATACGGCGCGCGGCGGGATGAGCCCGGAGCGGTCGCACCCCTGCATGGGCTTGTAGCAAAGGTCGCCCTCGGTGATGTTCCAGCCGTAGTCGCCGCCCCGCTCGACGCGGTCTACCTCCTCGCGCATGCTCTGGCCGACGTCGCCCGCCCAGAGCGCGCCGGTCTCCCGGTCGAAGCTGAAGCGCCAGGGGTTACGGAAGCCGTATGCCCAGATCTCCGCGCGCCCGCCGCCCGTTGCGAACGGGTTGTCCGCCGGCGCGGTGTAGCCGTCGCCGCTGACGTCGAGCCGCAGGATCTTGCCGAGCAGCACGCTGGTGTTCTGACCGTTTCCCATCGGGTCGCCGCCGGAGCCGCCATCGCCCAGGCCGATGTAGAGCATGCCGTCCGGGCCGAACGCGAGCTGCCCGCCATTGTGGTTCGCGAACGGCTGCGCGAACTCGAGCAGCACCTGTGCGGACGACGCCTGCGCTGCGTTGGCGTCGCCGTGGTAGCGCGCGAGCACCGTGCGACGCGGGTCGCCCGCGCTGTAGTAGATGTACAGCCGCCCGCTCCGGGCGAAGTCGGGCGCGAACGCGAGCCCGAGCAGTCCTTCCTCCTCCCCGGGGTTTCGGATCAGCCGGTCGCGGACGTCGAGATAGACGCTCGGTGGTTGCGACGGGTCGGCGAGGCTCGCGCGGTAGATGATCCCGCCCTGCGTCACGACCGCGACGCTGTCCGTCGCGCCCGGGATCCAGTACATCCCGACCATGCGGTCGAAGTCGATCTGCGGGAAGACCGGCGTGCGGTGGTAGCCGTTGGGGAGCGGTGCGGTGGTCGCGGCGCCGGAGGTCGCCGTCGTTTCGGGCGTCGGCGCGGTCGTTGTGGTGGATGTCGGCGCGGTCCCCGTCTTGCCACCGCTGCCGCTGCACGCGGCAGCCAGCAGCGCTGCCACGGAGATGGCGAGCGCAGCGGCGACGCCGCGCGCCAGCGATCGGTCCACGCTACAGCCTACGTCGGGCGCCGCGCGTCGGCTTCATCCGCTACTTGCGCGCCAGCTTGTACAATCCGCCCCCGTACGACACGAGGTACAGCTCGCCGGCGGCGTCCTGCATGAACGACGATACGGGTGGCCCATCGGGCATGAGTTGCACCGGCTTGCTCGCGTTCTCCGACGTGTGCACGGCCCACACGCGCCCCGAGCAGAAGTCGCCGTAGACGAACCAGCCGCGCATCTCCGGCAATTCGTTGCCCCGGTACACGTAGCCGCCCGTCACCGAGCACCCCTCATCGTGTCCGTACGTCGCGCGTGGCGGGATGAGCCCGGCCGGGTTGCACCCGGACCGCGGGCTGTAACAAGCGGATCCCTCCATGCGGTTCCAGCCGTAGTTCCCGGCGCGGTCGACGCGCTCGACTTCCTCCCAGGCGTCCTGGCCGACGTCCCCGACCCACAGCTCGCCGTTCTCCCGGTCGAACGAGAAGCGCCACGGGTTGCGGAACCCCCATGCCCAGATCTCCGGCGCGCCGCCGCCGCGTGCGAACGGGTTGTCCGGCGGGATCGCGTAGCCTGCGCCCGACACGTCGATGCGCAGGATCTTGCCGAGCAGCGTGTTCACGTTCTGCCCATTGCCCTGCGGATCACCGCCGGAGCCGCCGTCGCCGACGCCGATGTACAGCATGCCGTCGGGTCCGAACGCCATGCTGCCGCCGTTGTGGTTGTCGTACGGCTCCGCGATCTGCAGCAGCGGTTGCTCCGAGCCCGGGTCACCGGCGCCGTTGCGCGCGACGAATCGCGAGACCACGCTGCGCCGCGGGTTCCCGGCCGAGTAGTACAGGTAGAACCGGCCGCTCGTCGCGTAGTCCGGGGCGAACGCCAGCCCGAGCAGTCCCTCCTCCTGCCCCGGGTTGTCGATGATCCTGCCGCGGATGTCGAGGAACGTGCTCGATGCGCCGGTCCCGAGGTCCACGCGGTGGACGATGCCGTCTTTCGAAAGCACCAACGCCGCGCCCGGATCGTTCGGGATCACCCATGCGCCCGTCATCTCGCCGAAGTCCGCCTGGGGCGCCACCCGGACGGCCCGGTAGCCGTTCTTGATGGGGCAGGCGGTGAGCAGTACCGCCGCGAAGGCCGACATAACGATATAGAGGCTGATCCGCATGGCGCGCATTCACGAATCCTTTCACGTCGGCGCGGTTCCGCTCATCCTACCCGCCGCGGCGATGCCCTGTCCCGAGTCCGGCGCAGGCGGGGGCTCCGGCTCCGCCCAAAGGCCGATGCACCGTGCCGCCAACCGGAATACAACGGGTACGTAGCTGGTGTAGAGTATCAGGGAGTTATGAAGATGCAGTTGGGCCGCCGCTCCCGCTTGGTCGCCTCCCTGCTGCTGGAAGCGATCATCCTCATCGGCGCGTACATGGCGTACGAGGCCGTGCGGCTGCTCGTCGCGCCCAACTCCCACGAGGCGATCGAGCGCGGCCTCAGCCTGATCAGCATCGAGCAGCGCCTGGGGATCTTCTTCGAGCCCAACCTGCAGCGCCACGTCGTCGACCACCACTGGCTCGTGACCATGCTCAACTGGGTCTACGTCTGGGGCTACCTGCCGGTGATTGGCGCCGCCGGCATCTACCTGTACCTGGCGCACCGGTCGTTCTACTCGCGCTACCGCAACGCCTTCCTGCTCTCGGGCGCCATCGGCCTGGTGATCTTCGCGACGCTTCCCGTCGCCCCGCCGCGCATGTTCCCGGAGTTCGGATTCACCGACACCGTGCGCGACAACTCGGCGATCTATTCCTCATTCGAGGGCTCGGACCTGGTCAACGAGTTCGCCGCCGTCCCGAGCTTCCACTTCGGCTGGATCCTGCTCGTCGGCCTCGCCGTGATCCAGACGAACCACAGCCGCCTCGTGCGAATCGGTGCGCTGCTCCTTCCGCTGCTCATGCTGTCCGCCATCGTGCTCACGGCGAATCACTATCTGATCGATGCCGCCGCAGGCGCCGCGATCGTGATCGTCGCCCTCGCCGTCGTCAGCATCGCCGAGCGCCCCGGCCTGCTTCCGACGTTCCGCCGCACGCTCTCGGCGGGCTGAGCCCCGGACGCCGGTTCCGAGCCCGCGTTCACCCACCCTTAATCGCCCTTAACGCGGCATTAACCTCACGGGCTTAGCCTCGGGTCGAAGGCTCCCCCGATGGTGGCGCGAGCGCGTGATGAGGAGAGCGATGAGACGAATGGCACCTGCCGGACGCTGGCTCGCGGCGACGGGCGTCCTCGCCGCTATGGGGGCGCTGCTAGCTGGCTGCGGCGCCGGGTCGCCGCTGTCGCGCACCGAGACGGCGGCCGCACGCAGGACGCAGACCCCCGCCGCGCAGGCGACGAAGCCGGCTTCAACGGCCCCCGCCGGCACCTTCGACATTCCCACCGACATCGGCAAGGACGACCACGCGCGGCTGACCGGCGCCGGCTCCACGTTCGCGAACCCGCTTTACACGCGCTGGGCCTCGGACTACAAGTCCAGCGTCGCGGGCGGCGTCGAGATCAACTACCAGTCCGTCGGCTCCGGCGCCGGCATCCAGCAGCTCATCGCCCGGACGGTCGACTTCGGCGCCAGCGACGCCCCGATGACCTCGACGGAAGAGGACAAGGCGGGCGCGCCGGTCCAGCACATCCCGACCGCGATGGGCGCCGTCGTCATCACGTACAATCTCAGCGGCCTCTCGCAGCCGCTCAAGATCGATGGCGAGACGCTCGCGAAGATCTACCTGGGCAAGATCACGAAGTGGGACGACCCCGCGATCGTCGCCCAGAACCCGGGGGAGAGGCTCCCCGACGACGAGATCGTCGTCGTGCACCGCTCGGACGGCAGCGGCACGAGCTTCATCTTCACGGACTACCTGAGCAGCGTCAGCCAGGACTGGAAGTCCGGCCCGGGCACGAGCAAGAACCCGCAGTGGCCCGTCGGCCTCGGCGGCCAGGGCAACGAGGGCGTCACGCAGCAGGTGAAGCAGAACGACAACTCGATCGGCTACGTCGAGCAGGGGTACGCCGATAACAACCACCTGCCCTACGCGGATGTGAAGAACGCCTCCGGCGAGTACGTCACGCCCTCCTCCGACACGGCGTCGAAGGCGGCGGCCGGCGTCGCGATTCCCGCCGACTACAAGGTGAGCATCGTGAACTCGCCGTCGAAAGGCGCCTACCCCATCGTGGGGTTCACGTGGATCATCCTGTATAAGGAGCAGGGCGACGAGGCAAAGGGAAAGGCGCTGGTCGACTGGCTCTGGTGGGCGATCCACGATGGACAGGCGCTCGAGCCGTCGCTCGGCTATGCGCCGCTCCCCGAAGACCTCGTACGCTCACTCGAGCGCACGTTGACGGCCGAGATCACGTCCGGCGGCGCTCCGCTGCTGCCCGCAGCGTCAAGGTGACCGATCGATGGCGCTGACGCCGGCCGGCCGGCCGCTCCTCCTGCGCCGCACGGGCCGCTTCGCTGGCCTCAACCTGCGCGAGGGCATCTTCCGCACGTTCGTCGCCGCCATGGCAGCGCTCAGCGTCGTGCTCGTCATCGTCATGATCGTGGAGCTCTGGCGCGAGGCCTGGCCCGCCATCTACTCGTTCGGCCTCCCGTTCCTCTGGTCCACCGACTGGAATCCCCCGCGCGAGGAGTTCGGGGCGCTGCCCTTCATCGCCGGGACGCTCGTCACCTCGCTGCTCGCGTTGTTCATCGCCACCGTGATCGGCGTCGGCGCCGCGCTCTTCCTCGTCGAGTTCGCCCCGGCGCCGGTCCGGGTGCCGATGTCGTACATGGTCGAGCTGCTCGCGGGCATTCCAAGCGTGGTCTACGGCCTCTGGGGCGTGTTCGTGCTCGGCCCGTGGGTCCACCACAGCTTCGGCCCCTTCGTGCTGAAGTACCTCGGCTGGCTCCCCTGGGTCGATGGCCCGGCGCTCGGCGTCGGCATCTTCTCGGCCGTGCTCGTCCTCACGATCATGATCCTGCCGACGATCGTCGCCATCTCGCGCGAGGTGATCAGCGCCGTCCCGCGCACGCAGCGCGAGGCCGTCCTCGCCCTCGGCTCGACGCGCTGGGAGATGATCTGGCTCGTCGTCCTTCCCTACGCGCGCTCGGGCATCCTCGGCGCCGCCATCCTCGGCCTGGCGCGCGCGGTCGGCGAAACGCTCGCGATGGCGCTCGTCATCGGCAACCGCCCGGAGGTGCCCCACTCGATCTTCGACCCCGCGTACACCATGGCCAGCGTCATCGCGAACCAGTTCCGCGAGGTCGAGAACGACACGCACCTCGCCGCGCTGGTCTATATCGCGCTCCTCCTGCTGATCATCACGCTCATCATCAACGCGCTCGCTCGCCTGCTCGTATGGCGCGTCACCCGCGGGCAGATCGTGCAGGTGTACGAGTGAGCCTGGCGCTGCGCGGGGACCGCCGTCGCCGCCGCGACGTGATGAACGCCGTCGCCACCGCGGGCATCACGCTCGCCGGCGTCGGCGTCGTCGTGCCGCTGCTCGCGATCCTGCTCTTCATCGTCGTCAAGGGCCTGCCGGCGCTCAACCTGTCGCTCATCACGGAGAACCCCGGCCCGGCCGGCGTCGCGGGCGGCGGGCTCAAGAACTCCATCGTCGGGTCCGGCGTGCTCGTCGGCCTCGCTCTGCTCTTCGGCCTCCCGCCTGCGATCGCCACCGGCATCTTCCTCGCCGAATACGCGCGCGGCACGCGGGCCGGCTTCGCCGTCCGCTTCTTGCTCGATGTCCTGGCCGGCGTGCCGTCGATCACCATCGGCGTCTTCGTCTACGTCGCGGTCGTCACCTCGATGGGCAAGTTCACCGCCTTCGCCGGCGGCATCGCCCTGGCGCTCATCCTCCTGCCCGTCGTCAGCCGCACGACCGAGGAGATGCTGCTGCTCGTGCCGCAGAGCACGCGCGAGGCCGCGTACGCGCTCGGCGTCCCCAGGTGGCGCACCATCATCGGCGTCGTCATGCCCGCCGCCTCCAGCGGCGTCCTCACCGGGATCGTCCTCGCCGCCGCGCGCATCGCCGGCGAGGCCGCCCCGCTGCTCTTCACCGCGCTGGGCAACAACTTCTACAGCACGGGCGTCTTCCGCCCGATCGATGCCCTGCCGCTCCGCATCTTCACCTACGCCACCGGGCCGTTCCCGTACTGGCACGACCAGGCGTGGGCCGGGTCGCTGATCCTCGTGCTCTTCGTGCTCGTGTTCAGCATCGGCGCCCGGCTGGCGCTCGGGCGACGCGCATGACCGCCGCCCGTCAGCCGCTTCGGGATTCTGGGGGACGTACAATGGTGGGCGAGGACAGTGTGACCACGCTCGAAGGCCGGCTGACCGCGCCCGTAGCGGCGCCCGAGGGCGAACGCAGGCCCGATATCCCCGAGCCAGTCGTGCTCGAGGCCGCGCACGTCAGCGCCTATTACGGAGCGTTCCGCGCCCTCGCCGATATCTCGCTTCGCATCCCCGAGCGCAAGATCACGGCGCTCATCGGCCCGTCCGGCTGCGGCAAGAGCACGCTCCTGCGCTGCATGAACCGCATGAACGATGTCGTCAAGGGCTTCCGCCTCGAGGGCGAGCTGCGGTACCGCGGCGAGGACCTGTACGCGAAGGGCGTCGATGTTGTCGAGGTGCGCCGCCGTATCGGCATGGTCTTCCAGAAGCCCAATCCCTTCCCCAAGTCGATCTTCGAAAACGTCGCCTTCGGCCCGCGCGTGAACGGCGTGAAGGGCGATATCAACGAGATCGTCGAGCGCTCGCTGCGCGCCGCCGCGCTCTGGGACGATGTGAAGGACAAGCTCGGCCAGAGCGGCCTCGCCCTGTCCGGCGGCCAGCAGCAGCGGCTCTGCATCGCCCGCGCGCTCGCCGTGCAACCCGACGTGATCCTGATGGACGAGCCCTGCAGCGCGCTCGACCCGATCGCGACGCTCAAGATCGAAGACCTGATGCGCGAGCTCGCGAAGGACTACACGATCATCATCGTCACGCACAACATGCAGCAGGCCGCGCGCGTCGCCGACTACACGGCCTTCCTGATGATGCGCCCCGACCGCGCCGGCGAGCTCGTCGAGTACCGCGACACCGACGCGCTCTTCACCGCGCCCGCCGACAAGCGCACCGAGGACTACATCACGGGACGGTTCGGCTAGGAGGCGCGATGACCAGGCAGCTCTTCGAACGGCAGCTCCGCGAGATGCAGGACGAGGTCCTCATCCTCGCCAGCATGGTCGAGAAGGCGATCGCCCGCTCGGTCGAAGCGCTGCGCAACCGCGACGTCGCCCTCTCGGAAGCCGTGATCCGCGATGACGCCGCGATCAACAAGAAGCGCTACGAGATCGAGGAGAAGTGCATCCACACGATCGCGCTCCAGCAGCCGATGGCCGCGGACCTGCGCACGCTCGTCGCCGTGCTCTTCATCGTCACCGAGCTCGAGCGCATGGCCGACCACGCCGAGGGCATCGGCCGCATCAACCTCATGCTGCCGGAAGGCCCGCTGCCGCGCCCGCTCGGCGCGATCGGCGAAATGGCGGATCGTGCCGTCGACATGCTGCGCCGCAGCATCACCGCCTTCATCGAGCGCGACGCGGACGCCGCCCGCCGCATCTGCGACGAGGACGACGTCATCGACCGCCTCTACGACGACAGCTACCACGCGCTGATCCAGGAGATGATCCGCGATCCCGATGAGATCCAGCCCATGACCTACCTCATCTGGACGTCGCACAACCTCGAACGCATCGGCGACCGCGTGACGAACATCTGCGAGCGCGTGATCTTCATGGTCACGGGCAACCTGGAGGAGATCAACGTCTCGCGCTACTAGTTCCGGCGCGCCAGCATGACGCAGGCCGCCGCGCCCGCCGGCGCCGCGACCGTGCTCGTCGTCGAGGACGAGCCGAGCCTCGTCGCCACGCTCTCCTGGAACCTGCGCAAGGACGGTTTTCGCGTCATCACCGCCACCGATGGCGTCGCCGGCCTGCAGGCCGCGCGTGCCGAGCGGCCCGATGTCGTGGTCCTCGACCTCATGCTGCCGAAGATGGACGGGCTCGAGGTCTGCCGCCGCCTGCGCGCCGAGTCCGACGTCCCCGTGCTCATCCTCACCGCGAAGGGCGAGGAGGTCGACCGCGTCGTCGGCCTCGAGATGGGCGCCGACGACTATCTCGCGAAGCCGTTCGGCATGCGCGAGCTCATGGCCCGCATCCGCGCGCTCCTGCGACGTTCCGCCGCCCGCGTCCCGGAGGCCGCCGACGCGCCGATCACGGCCGGCGCGATCGTGCTGGACCCGCGCGGGCGCACCGTGCGCCGCGATGGCGCCGAGGTCGCCCTGAAGCCCCGCGAGTTCGACCTGCTGCTCTTTCTCGCGCGGAACGCCGGCCAGGTGTTCACCCGGGAGCAGATCCTCGAGCGCGTCTGGGGGTACGAGTTCTTCGGCGGCAGCCGCACGGTCGATGTGCACGTCCGCTGGCTGCGCGAGAAGCTCGAGGCCGACCCCGCGCATCCGGCGCACCTGCTGACGGTGCGGGGGGTGGGCTACAAGTTTGTCCGCTAGGCGCGCCGCCGTCGCCGTGGCCCGCATCGCCGGCGCCTGGGCTGCCCTCTCCGGCGTCGTGCTGATCGTCACCGGCATCGCGCTCGGCGGGCACGCGGGCGCGCTGTTCGTCGCATTCCTCGCGCTGGCCGCCGCGTCGGTCGCGCTGGCCGCGCTCATCGCCGTCCCGAAGCTGCGCATGCTGGCCGCGCTCGAAGGGCAGGCGCGCGCCTTCGCCCGCTCCGACTTCGCCGTGCGCACGCCCCCGGGCGCAGACTCCCTTTCGCCGCTCGCGGTCGCCCTGAACGAGGCGGCGGACGCGATTGGCGCCCTCGTGCAGCGCCTCGGCGCCGAGCGCGCGCAGCTCGAGACGCTGCTCAACGCCAGCAACGACGCCACGATCGCCGTCGACGCGGCCGGCATCGTGACGTACATGAACGACAGCGCCCGTGCGCTGTTCGCCGGCCCCGGCGGCCCGGGCCGCCCCTTCATCGAGGTCGTCCGCGACCACGACCTGAACGATGTGCTGATCGCCGCCGCGGCGCGTGGCGAGCGCAGCGTCCGGGTCGTCCCCTACGGCGCGCAGCAGCGCTGGCTGCAGGCGACGGCCGTGCCGATCCGCGGCCCGTCGCCGTGGGCCGCCCTCGCTGTCTTCCACGACCTGACGGAGGTGCGCCGCCTGGACAGCGTGCGCCGCGACTTCCTCAGCAACGTCTCCCACGAGCTGCGGACGCCCCTCGCCGGCATCCGCGCGGCCGCCGAGACGCTGCAGGAGGGCGCGATCGACGACCCCGCCGCCGGCCGCGAGTTCCTTGCGCACATCCAGCGCGAGACCGACCGCATGACGCAGCTCGTCGAAGAGCTGCTCGAGCTCTCGCGCATCGAGTCCGGGGCCGCGCCCATGCGATTCCGCCAGGTCGATGCGGCACAGCTCGTGCGCGACGCCGCCGCTCGCTTTGCGCAGCAGGCCCAGCGCGCCCGCCTCGACCTGCGCGTCGATGCGCCCGGTGAGCCGCTCCCCGTCTACGGCGACCCGGAGCGCCTCGACCGCGCGCTCGGCAACCTCATCGCGAATGCGATCAAGTTCACCCCCGCGGGCGGCTGCGTGACGGTCGGCGCCCGCGCGGACGACGGCGACGTGCTGCTGCGCGTCGAGGACACCGGCATCGGCATGGAGCCGGCGCAGCAGGCGCGCGTGTTCGAGCGCTTCTACAAGGCCGACCCCGGGCGGGGCGGCGGCACCGGGCTCGGCCTCGCCGTCGTCAAGCACATTGTGCTCGCCCACGAGGGTACGGTCGCCGTCGTGTCCCGCCCCGGGCGCGGCTCGACGTTCACCATCCGCCTGCCGCGCCGCTGACGCCGGCCAGCTCGTCGTCGATGCGATCGGCGCATCGCCCGCGGGCGATTCGCCTCCGCCAGGCACGCACCTGAGACGATGCAGGGCTCCGTGGGAGCGCCTCCGTAGCGGCATGGTCGCCGGGCGGGCGAGACATGCCGCGTAGTCGCGATCCGCGTGCGCGCTCGCCTACTCCACGATCGCCGAATAGATGATGTTCTTCAGCTGCCCCCGGAAGTTGAACGTCGCCGAAGGCAGGAGCTGCGTCATGAAGATCACGACCAGGTCCTCGTTCGGATCGACCCAGAAGATCGTCGAGGCCGCCCCGCCCCAGTAGTAGTCCCCCGCGGCGATCGAACCGGCGCGCACCGCGTCGAGCGTCATCGCGAACCCCAGCCCGAATCCGACGCCGTCGTATGCCGTCTCCGAGAACGCGCCGATCGCCATCTCCGTCAGCTCGCGGCCGCCCGTCAGGTGGTTCTGCGTCATCAGCCGGATCGTGCGGGGGCCGAGGATGCGCGCGCCGTCGAGCTCGCCGCCGCGCCGCAGCATCTCGCAGAAGCGCAGGTAGTCCGCCGTCGTGCTGGTCAGCCCGCCGCCGCCCGAGAGGAACGACACCGGCCGCAGGTAGCGGCTCGTCTCCGGGTCGTCGACGAGCCGCAGCGACTTGTCCGCCGCCCGCCGATAGTTCGCCGCCAGCCGGTCCGCGTTCTCCGGCGCCACGTAGAACGCGGTGTCGTGCATCCCCAGCGGCTCGAAGATCGTCTCCCGCAGGTACTGGTCGAACGGCGTGCCGCTGATCGCCTCCACGAGGTAGCCGCAGACGTCCGTCGCGTACGAGTACATCCAGTGGTCGCCGGGGTCATAGCGCAGCGGCACCTGCGCCAGTTTCTGCACGAAGCTGCGGAGCGTCTCGCCTTCGCCGCGCTGCACGCCCGCCGCGACGTACGCCTGGTCGGCGGGATGGAGCTTCACGCGCGCGTCGACGAGCTGCGCCAGGCCGCCGCCGTATGACAGCCCGCTCTGGTGGCTCAGGATGTGACGGAAGGTGATCGGCCGCGCCGCCGGGCGCGTCACCATCGCGTCGCCCTCGCCCGATACGTACGTGCGCATGTCGCGCCACTCCGGGATGTAGCGGTGGACCGGGTCGTTGAGCTGGAAGTAGCCCTGCTCGTACAGCGTCATCAGCGCGACCGACGTGATCGGCTTCGTCATCGAGAAGATGCGGAAGATCGTGTCGTCCGTCATCGGCCGGTGCCGCTCGCGGTCCATCTCGCCCAGCGAGCGGAAGTAGGCGACGGTCCCGTGCCGCGCGACGAGCGTCTGGCAGCCCGCGATCTTCCCGGGTTCGATGTAGTTCCGCTCGAGGTGCTCCGTGATGCGCTCGAGCCGCCGCGGCGCGAACCCCGCGACCTCCGGTGCGATGTCCAGCATGCGCGCCTCCCTTGTGCTTCGCCGGTAGTATCGCCCCGCGAGCCGCTTTCAGCTACCGCGGGCCGGGAAACCGGCGTCCGGCGCCGCGCCGCCGTCCGTTGGGCCCGTCAGGCGCCGAGCCGCGACCGCAGCTCCTCCGTGCTCAGGCCCTCGACCTCGAGCGTTTTCATGCGCCCGCGCGCGCCTGATACCAGGCGCACCCGCGATGCCGGCACCCTCGCCGCCTTCGCGACGAGCCGCACGACGGCCTGGTTCGCCGCGCCGTCCGCCGGCGCCGCCGCCACCCGCACCGCCAGCACGGTATCCCGCCAGCCGTCGATGGCGTCGCGGCCTCCGCGCGGCGTCACACGCACGGTTACGCGCGCGCTCACGACGCCAGCCGCCGCGCCGCCGCAGGTGCGCACGGCGCGGCCCCCTCAGTCGCGCTCACCGCATCTTCAACGACGCATCCGGGCATCGCGATCTCGTCCGGCTGTCGCCGAAAGTGCGTCGCGTCGCGACTTATGGTTGGGGATTGACATCCGTGCGATACTAGGTGCGTAACGAGCAAATCCCTTCTCCACCCGCGACCCCGCGGCGGTGCGGCCGCTTGGCGTCATCCTCGGCGCCGAGGCGGCCGTATTGCTGCCCGGACGCGCAACCGCCAGTCTATCGCCGCCGTGCGCTGCCCAGCTTCCGTCGCTGTGGTCGCTGATGGGCGCCGGTGGTTGCGGTGCCCGCGCGTCCCCGGCCTCACGGCGTGCGCCGTCCTTGTTCTCCGCCGAATATGCGATGATCCGCGCATGCAGATCACGGTCGCCCGCCCCCGCACCGTCCTCATCCCTGCCGGCGTCTTCCGCATGGGCGACGACGCCGGCCGTCCGGACGAGCGCCCCGCGCACGATGTCTTCGTGTCCGCGTTCGAGATGGCGCTCGTGCCCACGACGAACGCGGATTACGCACGCTTTCTCGAAGGCACCGGCCACGCCCCACCGCGCTTCTGGCACGACCCGCGCTTCAACGCGCCGGCGCAGCCCGTCGTCGGCGTCACCTGGGCCGATGCCGTCGCGTACTGCGCATGGCTGGCGTCGCTCACCGGCGAGCCGTGGCGCCTGCCGACCGAGGCCGAGC
>DASRHM010000047.1:0-2290 GCA_035650575.1 Dehalococcoidia bacterium
CGAGCGCTTCGACTACTTCCGCCTGCTGCGCGATGTCGTGGCGGGCAAGCAGCCGTTCTCGGAGGTGCTCGCGACGCAGGAGCGCTTCGACAACTGGTTCGGCGACAGCGCCGCCTGGACGGCGCACCGGGAGGCCGTGCGGCGGGCGGCCCCCTGATCAGCAGTCAGCCGCCCCGGTCCCAGCCCTCGACACCCGCGCGGCGAGCGACGATATCATCGTCGCGTCCGGAGCGCTCGACACGCCGCAGGCGTCAAAGATTGGCGTCAACGCCGACAGGAAGCCCCGATCCGAGCGCGATGCAGATTCGGATCGGGGCGAGTGCATGGTGGAGACGGGGGAGAATTGAACTCCCCGTCCAGGCGACGTACGTCCTGAGTCTCCTACAGGCTTATCCCGCGATTTGGGTCTCGCGCCGTCCGTCCGCCGCGGGCGCGTCCGGATGGCGCCAGCCGATGATCTTGAGCGCGCGCGATCGGCGTGCCGCGCGCCGCACCCCGGCGTTTCGTCGCGCATCCCGCACCGGCCAGGGTGCGATGCGGGTGCACGTCACTGCTTACGCAGCGAGGGCGAGTTGTCGTTCGCCAGTTATGGTTTGGTCACCGGATTAAGGAGGTTGATGACCGTCCTCCGCCTGCAACCCAGGTCCGCCAGCCCCTGTCGAGCCCTTTCGTCCCCGTGGGGCCGCTCGTCCGAGCGGACACCCGTAGTATAGCCGATCGGGCGCGGCCGAGTCTGTACGCGACATAACACTTGGTGCGCACGACCCGCCCGTAACCCCTCGGACGGCGATGATTCGTCAATTAGAGAATACCAATTATTACCCGGATGTCGTTGCCCGCCTGCGCGACCTCGGCCATGGTTTTGCCCATCGTCAGCTAATCGATGGGGTCAGCAGGGAGGGAAGATGAGTCGAATCGTCCACATCGCCGCCGCGGTCCGCCGCCACGCACGTCCGCTCGCTGCCGCCGTCGCCGTCTGCGCACTCGGGGCAGGGCTGCTCGGCGCCGCGCGCACGGGCAGCGCCGCCGACGGGCGCACGGTCAAGACGGAGGGCGGCGAAGAGTTCGTGCCCAACGCGAAGATCATGTCCAACCTGAAGTTCGCCCCAGGGAACCTCACCGTCGCGTCCGGCGAGACGCTCACGCTGGACCACGCCGACCGCACCGATGAGCCACACACGCTGAGCATCGTGAACGCCGGCGAGGTCCCGGGAGACCTGGACGCCGTGTTCAGCTGCGGTGAGCCCGGCACCGTCTGCGATGACGTCTTCACGGCGTTCGGCTCGGAGCCGTCGTCCTCGCTGTTCGTGAACGGACCGGGCACCGGCTCCGGCATCGACGGCCGCCTGGACTCGCTATTCGTCCTGCCGGGCGACTCGATTAGCGCGACCGTGACGGCGCCCTCGGGCAGCACGCTCTATTTCATCTGCGCCATCCATCCGTGGATGCAGGGGACGATCAACGTGAAGTAGGCCGGAGCACCTGCCGGCATGCGTGGACGCGGGCCTCGAGATGAGGCCCGCGTCCGCGTCTCCGCGTCTCAGGACGGCGCCGGCTCCATCGTCCGCAGGTCGTAGCGCAGCGTGACGGCATCCGCGACGCCGCCGTAGCGGATCGTGCGCACGGCGCCGTCGCCGACGTCGCGCAGCGGCGTCGCCGCGATGTGCGCCGCGAACGCCTCCAGACCGGGGAAGTCTTCGCGTGATGCGACTTCGACGGCGCAGGCCGCCCGGATGTTCGTCTTGAAGAACGGCCCGCCGAGCGATCGGTACTCCCAGAACTGCTTCGCCGGCCCGCGATAGTTGTAGACGTCCAGCGCAAGCAGGTACCCGGTCCGTCGCAGCTCGATGCCCGCGCCCGTGCCCATCTCCGTCGGCGCGAGCGGGACCAGTGCGACGTACGCCGCGCCGGCATCGATCGTCACCGCCTCGCCGGGCCGCACCGCCGCCGGCAGTGCGCCGGCACGCCGGCCCCCGATCAGGACGGCATCGCCAGCGCCAAGCATGCGCAGCGAGAGCTTCGCGCTGCGCATGGGTCGCAGCCGCGGCTGCAGCCCATACGCGCATAGCGCGAGGTTCCGCACCTGCGCGCCAACGAAGGTCCCTTCGTCGATCAGCTCTTCGTGCCCGCCGTGGTCGTGGTCGTCGACCACGTAGCGCAGATGGAGCACCGCGAACCCCGGCGCGCCTTCGCGCCGCACATGGAGCAAGAGCGAGTTCGGCCCGGGCCACGGCTCCGGCGGCTCGCCGACGGTGAACGCGCGCGACGCCGTCCCGAGCGCGTAGTCGCG
>DASRHM010000048.1:0-69808 GCA_035650575.1 Dehalococcoidia bacterium
CGGCGCCCATCCCCCTGCTAAGCTGATCCCGCCCTGCACTCACGACCGCGAAAGGCCGGTAGACCGCTGCGTCGCCTCGCGCCCCTCCCCGCCCTGATCGCGCTCGCCTGCGCGCTCGCGCTGCTCGCGGCCGCCTGCGCCGGCGGCGACGCCGCCCCGAAGGCCACTCCCACGCCCGAGGCCTCACCAACGCCCGAGGCGCCGGACCTGACGATCTTTCACGACTTCATCATGCCCATCCGCGGCGGCTGCCTGCCGACGGGCGACCAGCTGATGCCGAACGCGCCGCGTGACTATCGCGGGGGCACCCACGAGGGCGTCGACTTCTATCAGGTGGACAACTGCACCGAGATCGTGAAGGGCACGCCGGCGCTCGCGGCGAAGGACGGGGTGGTCGTCCGCGCGGACCACGACTACCACGACCTCACGCAGTCCGAGTACGACGAGGCGAATACCGCCGTCGCGGGCGGCCACGCCGATGACCCGCGCGTGCTCGACCTCTACCGCGGCCGCCAGGTCTGGATCGACCACGGCCATGGCCTCGTCACCCGCTACGCGCACCTGTCCGGCATCCCGGACAACATCACCGTCGGCGCGCGCGTCGCGCAGGGCGAGACCGTCGGCTTCGTCGGCGATTCCGGCACGCCCGAGTCGCTCACCGACCCCGGCACGGAGATCCACCTCCACTGGGAGGTGCGCGTCGGCGACAGCTTCCTCGGGAAGGGCCTGCCGCCGGCCGAGGTGCGCGCGCTCTATGAGCAGTTGTTCACGCCGGTGCCGCCATGAGCGACGACGGCACGGTCGACGAGACCGCCGGCGTCGAGGAGCGCCCCCAGAACCGCCGCGAGTGGTCGGGCGTCGTCCGCAGCCTCGTGCTGCCCGTGCTGATCGTCGCGACGATCGTCGGCGTCCTGTTCTACCTCGAGCGCCGCGGCGGCGGCGGCGGCGCGACCTCGGACGGCTACGGCACCGTCGCGCTCCCGCCGGGCGCGAACGCGACCGGCCGCGCGCCGGCGACCGACGTCGGACGCGCCGCCCCGGACTTCCTGCTGCAGACGCCCGACGGCGGCGAGCTGCGCTTCAGCGACCTGCGCGGCAAGCCCGTGCTCGTGAACTTCTGGGCATCGTGGTGCGCGCCCTGCCGGCAGGAGATGCCCGAGATCGTCAAGGCCTACGACGCGCATGCCGCCGAAGGCCTCGTCGTCGTCGCCGTCGACCTGCAGGAGAACGATGGCGTCGTGCAGGCGTTCGCGCAGGACTTCGGCATGCGCTTCCCCATCGTCATCGACCGCACCGGCGGCGTCGGCGACGCGTGGCGGATCGGTGGGCCGGTGCAGGGCATCCCCTCGTCGTACTTCATCGACCGCGACGGCATCGTCCGCGCACGCTCCTTCGGCCCCATGACGGCCGACGTCATCGCCGAAAACCTCAAGACGATCCTCTAGCCGAGCGCCAGCACCGCGTACAGCCCCAGGTGGTCCGAGGGATACAGATCCCCATTGAGCGGCGAAGGCTGGTCGAACGCCAGCCCGGCGTCGACCACGCGCCACTCCGGCGTCAGCCAGATGTAGTCCAGCGTGCCGTGCGGCGAGGGGTCATACGTGTTCACCGGTGTCGTCCACGTCTTCTCCGGCTCGCGGCCGTGCGCGGCCTCGAACGCGGAGCGGAAGCGCGTCTTGAGCAGCGTCACCGCCGGCTCGGGCGGGTCGGCGTACGCGTTGAAGTCGCCGGCGATCACCCACGGCAGCGCCCCGACGTCGCGGTCGAGCCATGCCAGCAGGCGCTCCACCTGCGCGACGCGCTCCGCCTGCGCCTCTGGCGGGTGGTGCAGGTGCGTATTCACGAAGACGAACGGCGCCCCGTCGCATCGCACGGTGACGCGCTGCGCCACGCGCTCGAACGACATCAGGTCCAGCACCTCGTGCGCCTCGAAGCCGATCCGCGAGAGCGTGGCAATGGCGTGGTAGCTGGCGCGCGTGTCGGGGTTGGTCGCGTGCTTGATGCGATAGTGCGCCTCGCCGGGCAGGCGCTTGTTGACCTGGCGCGCGATCCACATCCCCTGGTCCAGCACCAGGTCCACCTCCTGCAGGCCGATGACGTCCGGCCGCAGCGCCTCGAGCTGGTCGATGAGCAGCGGCGCGCGCATGCCCCACTGCCCCATGCGGTTGAAGATGTTGAGCGTCGCCACCTTGACCGGCATGCTGCGCCTCCTCGCGCCGCGAGCGTACTACGGGCGCGCGTCCCGGGCCATCGCGCGTTTCCCGCGCGCGGAGGCTCCGATATCCTGCCGCCCATGAACTTCACGATCGCGCTGCTGCGCGGCGACGGCATCGGCCCGGAGATCGCGGACGAGGCGCTGCGCGTGCTCGCCGCCGTCGGCCGGCGCTTCGGGCACGAGTTCCAGTACGTCGAGGCGTACGCCGGCGGCGAGGCGTGGGACCGCTACGGCGAGCACCTGCCCGCCGTCACGCTCGAGGCCTGCCGCGGCGCAGACGCCATCCTCAAGGGCCCGTTCGGCGGTCCACCCGAGGAGGTGCACCACGCCAAGTGGAGCGGCGTCGAGCAGAACGCGATCCTCGGGCTGCGGCGCGCGTTCGACTTGTTCATGAACCTGCGCCCGGTGACGGTCTACCCGGAGGTCGTCTCGCTCTCGCCGCTGCGGCCGGAGATCGTCGAAGGCGCCGACATGCTGATCGTCCGGGAGCTGACCAGCGGCATCTACTTCGGCGAGCGCGGCGAGCGCAGGGTCGACGGCCAGCGCCAGGTGTGGGACACCGAGGCGTACACGGAGGGCGAGATCGCGCGCATCGCGCACGGCGCCTTCCGGATGGCGCGGCTGCGGCGCAAGCACGTGACCCTCGTCGCGAAGTCGAATGTGCTCAACAGCAGCGTGCTCTGGCGCGACGTGTTCGCCGTCGTCGCGAAGGAGTACGGCGACGTCACGACGGACTACCTGCACGTGGACAACGCGTCGATGCAGATCATCACGAACCCGCGCCAGTTCGACGTGCTGCTCACGAACAACATCTTCGGCGACATCCTGAGCGACGAGGCGAGCGTCCTCGCCGGCTCGCTGGGCATGCTCGGCTCCGCGAGCCTGAACGCCGACGGCTTCGGCATGTACGAGCCGATCCACGGCTCCGCGCCCGACATCGCCGGGCAGGGGAAGGCGAACCCCGTCGCGATGGTGCTGAGCGCGGCGATGATGCTGCGGCTCTCCTTCCGGCTCGAGGCCGAGGCGGCGGCGGTCGAGGCCGCTGTGCGGGCGGCGCTGGCGGCGGGCCTGCGCACGCCGGACATCGCCGGCGCCGGCGGCGACGTCGTCAGCACGCAGCGCATGGGCGAGGCGATCGAGCGCGCGCTCGCGGGCTGACGCCGTTCGTGCCCTCGCACACAATCCCCTGCGCCGCCCGCGTCAGGGATATCCCGCACCTCGCTTCACTTCCGCGCGTGCCGATGATTACGCTAGAGGTTGACGGCGCGCTTGACGCCTGCCATGCACGCGCAACCGCGCCGCCGTAGGATGGGCTCGAGATGATCGAGGAGCGGGTCGAGGAGCTCAAGGCGATCATCGCCGGCAACGACGGCCGCAACGCGGCCGACTGGCGCTTCGCGCGCATGGTCGATGAGCTGGTGGACGCCGTCTTCGACGACGTGAGCCAGGTGAAGCGCATGCCGGCGCGCGCGCTCTTCGACCTGTTCATCATCAAGGTGCTCTACGTCGGCCGGCGCAGCCGCGACGCGCAGGTGCTCGAGTACCTCGGCGGGCTGCTGGAGTCGTCGCTCTCGGCGGCGCGCATCTTCCCGCCCCGCCCGGACGGCAGGCCGCGGCGGCCGTACTTCTCCGACGCGCTCGGCGAGGCCGCGCAGGGCGAGGGCTTCGAGAGCGCCTACGAGGCGTACCGCACCTACGGCGACAGCGCGCTGTTCCTCAGCGGGATGTTCCCGCGCGCGCTGGGACGCCGCCGGCCGGCGCGCGCGGGCGCCATGCGTCGCGGCGGCGGCGCGCGCACGGTCGACCGCGCCTACTACGTCACGACGGGCAAGGCCATGTACCGGCTGGCGGCGGACGACCGCGAGGCCGAGCGGCAGCGCATCCGCGCGGTGCTCCTCAAGCTCGCGGAGTACTTCGAGGTGTACGTCGACGCGCTCAACGAGATCAGCGAGCGCTACGTGATGGGGTTCGATGCCGACCTCATCGCGGACAAGATGCTCGACAGCTTCAACGCCTACCGCGCGTCCGGCGAGGCGCGCGCGCTCGAGAACGCGCGCCGCTATGCCTCGATCCTGCGCGTGGACCGCGCGCGCTTCCCTTCGGTGTTCGGCGGCGACGCGCCACGGACGGTGTAGCCCGCAGGTTTCGCAGCATGCGCCGCTGAGCCGCGGCCGTCGTCGCCGTCGGCGCGCGCCCGTGCTCCTGCCGTCCGATGCGGGTTCCGGCCGCGGTCGCCCGTGCCCACGGCGCATCGCCGTCGTCGAAGCGAATCGCGCACGCGATCGCGCTAGCACCTCGCTCGCGCGGCACGTACACTCGCGCGAGCGACGGAGGTGCGCCATGGAGGTCCGCGAGATCGATGCGAACGGGATGACGTTCCGCTGCCGGCTGGCGGGCGACGCCGGCGAGCCGGTGCTGCTGCTGCACGGCTTCCCGGAGACGTCGCACATGTGGACGGACCTGATGCCGCGGCTCGCGGCGGCTGGGTACCGATGCCTGGCGCCGGACCTGCGCGGCTACAGCCCCGGCGCGCGGCCGGAGGACACCGCCGCGTACGCGTACGAGGCGCTGGCGTCGGACGTGTTCGCGCTCGCCGACGCGTGCGGCTTCGGGCGGTTCCACCTCGTCGGCCACGACTGGGGCGCGATCATCGGCTGGGCGGCAGTGCACCTCGACGGCGGCCGGCGCATCGGCTCGTGGACGTCGCTGTCGATCCCGCACTACCTGGGGTTCGCGAAGGCCACGTACGACGACCCGGGCGGCGACCTGTACCGTGGCATCCTGCAGCAGTTGTGCACGGAGGGCGTGTTCGAGGGGCTGGTAGCGTCGCAGCCGGAGCTGCTGCGCTCGACGTGGTCGCACAGCAGCGCGGAGGAGATCGACGAGTACCTCGGCGTGCTGTCGCAGCCCGGCGCGATGCGCGCGGCGGCGAGCTACTATCGCGCCTGCAACGCGCACCGGCGCGCGCTCGAGGATCCGTCCGCGCCGTTCGGGCCGGTCGCCGTGCCGGCGCTGCTGATCAAGGGCACGCAGGACCCGTACGTGCGGGCGATGACGGTCGAGCTGGCAGCGCCGCACATGACGGGCGAGTACCGCGTGGTGGAGGTCGAGGCGGGCCACTGGCTGGCGCAGGAGGCGCCCGACGTGGTGGCGTCGGAGACGCTCGTGCACCTGCGCGCCCACCCGCTGTAGGGGGCCGGATCCGCACATCACGCAGATGTGCGGATGAAGTCGAGAAACGGACAGGGGCTGCCCGAAGGGCAGCCCCTGTCTGATCGTGCGCCGGGCGCGGATCAGATCTTGAGCTCTTCGGCGACGAGCTCGCGGTGGTAGTCCGCGTCGCCCCACGCCAGCTCGGCCGCCTTCTGGCGCCGGAAGTAGAGCTGGATCTTGTAGTCCTTCGTGAAGCCGATGCCGCCGTGGATCTGCTGGCCGTGCGCGACGACGCGGCGCGTCGCCTCGCTGCACCAGGCCTTCGCCATGTGCACGTTGAGGTCGGCGTCCGCCTCGTCCTGGTCCACGGACCACGCCGCGCGGTACATGATGAAGCGCGCGCCGTCCACATCCGTCACCATGTCGGCGGCCTTGTGCTGGATCGCCTGGAACGAGCCGATCGGCCGGCCGAACTGGATGCGGTCCTTCGCGTACTGGACGCTGATCTCGAAGTCCATCTGCGCGAGGCCCGTGAGGTACGCGCACTCGAGCACCGTCGCCTTGCGCTGCACCTTCGCGAGCGTCTTGGCGCCGCCGGCGATGACGTTCGCCTTCGGCACGCGCACGTTCTCGAACTTCACCTCCGCCTGCTTGTCGGCGGCGATGGTCTTGAGCATCGTGACGGTGATCCCCGACGTCTTCGCCGGGACGATCACCAGCTCGATCCCGTCGTCGCCCTTCGTGCCGGGCCGGCGCCCGACGACGGTCATGAAGTCGGCGACGTTGGCGTCGCGGACGAAGAGCTTGGTGCCGTTGAGCACGACGTCGTTGCCGTCGTCCTTCACCTCGAGCGTCACGCCCTCGTTGTCGAAGCGCGCCGACGGCTCGGTGAACGCGAGCGTCCAGATGGCGTTGCCGCTGGCGATCTGCGGGAGGTACTGCTTCTTCTGTTCCTCCGACCCGGCCTCGAGCAGCGGCAGGACGCCGCCGACCTGCGTCGAGATGAACGGGCCCGGGACGAGCGCGCGGCCGAACTCCTCGATGAGGATGATCAGGTCGAGGAAGCCGAAGCCGGCGCCGCCGTACTGGTCGGGGATGAGCAGGCCCTGCCAGCCCTGCTCGGCCATCTTCTTCCAGAGGTCGGGCGAGTAGCCCTTCTCGTCCTCTTCCATCTCGCGGACGAGCGTCTCGGGGCACTCCTTCTCGAGAAAGTCGCGCGCTGCGTTTTTCAGCAGTTCTTGTTCTTCAGACAGCCCCAGGTCCATGTGTTCTGCTCCTTCTGTTGCTGATCGCGTCGGATCGTAGTGGGTGGGGCGCTCTCGCGCCAGCGGTTCTCGCCGGTCTCCGGCGGGCCTCCTGATGCTTCGTTGCTCGCGCGATGGCGGGCCACGTCACGCGTTCGGCGCCCTCCTTCGCTCCACGCGCCGCCGCGCGATGAGGCTGCGGATGGCGTCGCTCTGGCCCGCGGGAGCGCTGCGCATCGCTGACGCGTTGCTCCGCTCAATCCTGGCGGCCTGGGGGACGCCCCCATGCCCGCGTTGGGCGCTCCGCCCTCTGCACCCCGGCCCGCCGCCATCGCGAGCGGACGTCGCGGGCGGCCGGTGGTAGCTCCTCGCGCGGGGTGTCCGCGCCGGTGGCAGGGCTCCATCGCCAAGACGGCCGATCATGTCCCTGGCTCCATGCGCGACGCTTCGCGCGCGGCGTCGGCGAGGTCCTGGCGGTGGAGCGCCGCCGCCCAGGCGGGCCAGAGGAGATAGACGCCGGCGACGACGACCGCCGGCCAGAGCGTCCAGAACAAGTACTCGCTCCGGTACGCCTCCCGCGCCGTCAACTCGTGGCCCTCGAGGCAGCTCTCGGTGCGCGCCTTGAGCGCGGACTGCGGCACCTCGTCCTCGGCGACGTGCAGTTCTTCGGCGAGCTGCTTGCGCAGGCCGTCGCAGGTGTTGTGGGTGGCGCCGGTGCCGATGGCGCCCGTCTGGTACAGCAGCGTGCCGAGCCCGAGCGCGACGGCGTAGATCACGACGACGATGCCGGCGGCGGTCGCGAGCCGGCGCATCCAGTGTGCGCCTCCAGCGTCGTGGCTGCGGGCTTCGGCGCTCATCCGCTACTCCCTCGGCAGGCCGATGCCGCGCTGGGCGATGACGCTGCGCTGGATCTCGGAGGTGCCGCCGGCGATCGTCGAGCCGACGGCGATGCGGTACCAGGCGTCGATGCGGCCGCCGAGCGGCGCGCGTGGCGAGCCCTCCCGGAGCTGGCCGTAGGCGCCGGCGACCTTCATCGCGGTCCGCGCGATGCGCTGCGCCAGCTCCGAGCCGAAGAGCTTCGTGACCGACGCCTCCTGGTTGGGGATGAGGCCCTTCGCCTGCATGCTGACGACGCGGTAGGACATCAGCACCGCGATGCGCGCCTCGATCGCGCGCTCGGCGATCTCGTGCCGGATGGCGGTCCACGCGCTGTCGAGCCGCGGCTGCTCGCGCGCCACCGCGGCGGTCTCCTCGACCAGCCGCTCGAGGCTGACGCCGTTGATGATGCCGGAGCGCTCGAAGTCGAGCGTGGTCGTGGCCACGTACCAGCCCCGGTTCAGCTCGCCGAGCAGGTCCTTCTTCGGCACGCGCACGTTGTCGAAGAACACCTCGTTGAAGCTCGGCGTGTCGGCCATGTTCGTGAGGGGCCGGACGGTGACGCCGGGCGAATGCATGTCCAGCAGGAAGTAGCTGATGCCCTTGTGCTTCGGCGCGTCGGGGTCGGTGCGCGCGAGCAGCATCATGCGCTGCGCGCGGTGGGCGCCGGAGGTCCAGATCTTCTGGCCGTTGATGATGAAATCGTCGCCGTCGCGCGTCGCGCGCGTCTGCAGCGACGCCAGGTCGGAACCCGAGTCGGGCTCGCTGAAGCCCTGGCACCAGAACGTCTCGCCGGAGAGGATGCCCGAGAGGTGCTCGCGCTTCTGCTCCTCGCTGCCGTGGACGATGATCGTCGGGCCGGCGAGGCCGATCGCGAGGAAGTTGGGGCGCGGCGCCGCCGCGCGCGCCATCTCCTCGTTGAAGATGAACTGCTGGAGGACGCCGAGCCCCGCGCCCCCGTACTCCTTCGGCCACGCGGGCGCCACCCAGCCGCGCTTCGCGAGGGTGCGCAGCCAGTCGCGCTCGCGCTCGTCCTCGCCGATGCCGACGCCGAGGATCGCGTCGTCGGCCGCGCGCAGGTCCGCGGGCAGCTCGCGCGCGATGAAGTCGCGCACTTCGGCGCGGAAGGCGGCGTCTTCGGGGCTGTCCTTGAAGTCCAACCCTATTCTGCTCCCGGTACGGAAGATGGAGGATGGATGCTAGATGATGGACTGTCGAAAACGCGCCAGCTGGCGATCAGTCGTACGAGCTGGGCCCCTACGAGCGCATACTGCTCGATCAGGGCCTGCAGGGCGGGGGCGGTGCCGTATCTCAGCTCCTTCGCCGTTTCGAGATGCGCCTCCATCTCGTTGGCAGAACCGAGCGCGCGCCGCAGGTAATTCTTGAACTCCTTCTCGGACTGGCGCAGACCCCAACCTTCGGCGATGAGTGCACCGATCGACTTTGACGCGCGCCGCATCTGATCGGTCAGCCCGAAGCGTTCGTGGTCCGGGAAGGTGAACACGAGTGCATGCACGTCACGCATCGCCGACTGCGCACGCTGGTAAACGTCGAGATCACGAAAGCTCCGAATCGGGCGACGATGTCGCGCGGATTCCATCCTCAATCGTCCACCTTCCATCCTCGCGGCCGGCGCGCCCTCACTGGCGCGGCAACCCCAGCCCGCGCTGGGCGATGATGTTGCGCTGGATCTCCGACGTGCCGCCGGCGATGGCGCTGCCGACGCTGACCACGTACGACTTGGCGAAGCGGCCCTTGAGCCGCGCCCACGGGCTGTCCTCCCACAGCCCGCCGTAGAGCCCCATCAGGCCGACGCCGACGCGCGCCTGCCGCTGCAGGTACTCCGAGTTGAACACCTTGATGATCGAGGCCTCGTAGTTCGGCACCAGGCCGCGCGCCTGCATGCTCACGACGCGGTACGACAGCAGCTGTGCCAGCTCGAGGTCGATCCACAGGTCGGCGATCGCGTGCCGCACCTTTGGGTTGGACCACAGCGGGCGGCCGCCGATCTGCGTCTCCGTGCGCGCGAAGCGCGTCAGGTCCTCGAGCGAGCGGCGCGCCTGCGCCGTCCCGCCGATCGACGAGCGCTCGAAGTCGAGCGTGGTCGTCGCGATGTACCAGCCGCGGTTCAGCTCGCCGAGGAGCCCGGAGCGGGGCACGCGCACGTTCTCGAAGAAGACCTCGTTGAACCCCTCGCCGTCCGCCATGTTGATCAGCGGCCGCACGGTGATGCCGGGCGTCTTCATGTCGACGAGGAAGTAGCTGATGCCGCGATGTTTCGGGGCGTCGGGGTCGGTGCGGGCGAGGACGAAGATCCAGTCGGCGTAGTGCGCCTGGCTGGTCCAGATCTTCTGGCCGTTGATCACGAAGTCATCGCCGTCCTGCACGGCGCGCGTCTGCAGCGACGCGAGGTCCGAGCCGGAGTTCGGCTCGCTGTAGCCCTGGCACCAGATCACGTCACCGGCGGTGATGCCCGGCAGGTGCTGCGCTTTCTGCTCGTCGGTGCCGTAGAGGATGATCGTCGGGCCGAGGTAGCCGACCGCCGCGGTGTTGATGATCGGCGCGCGGGCGTAGCCCATCTCCTCGTTGAACACGACCTGGTCCCACAGCGAGAGGTCGAGCCCGCCGTACGCCTTCGGCCAGGCGGGGGCGATCCAGCGCTTCGGCGCGAGCTTCTTCAGGAAGTCGCGGCCGGCCTCGTGCGCCTCATCGTCGATCGCGTTGTCGGCGCCCTCCCAGCCGGGGGGCAGCGCCGACTGCAGGAAGGCGCGGACCTCCTCGCGGAAGGCCGTCTGCTCGGCGGTGAAGGCGAACCTCATCGGTGGTCTCCTGGACGGCGCGGTGTGCGCCTCAATGTTGCCTCCGCTGCGCTGCGTTCCGAGGAGCGGGCTGGCCCACCCCCCCGCCCTCGGGAATTGTTGGAGAACCGGGGGCCCACCCCCGGAGCCCCCCGCCAGGGGGCGCTGCCCCCTGGACCTCCGGCCGGCTGATCGGGCAGCGGCACAGCTACTGGCGTCCGGCCGGCTCAAGCTCCGCGATTCGTGACCTGAGCGGCCGGGTAGGAAGCGCCGCTCCTGCAGTGGCTTCCAGCGCCCTCTCCGCATCAGCGCTCGACTTCCAGCCGACCAGGCGTGTTGCTTAGTCGCGCGGGAGGCCGAGGCCTCGCTGGGCGATGATGTTGCGCTGGATCTCCGACGTGCCGCCCTCGATCGTGTAGGCGACCGAGCGCAGGAAGGTCGAAGCCCAGCGTCCGCCGAGCGGCGCCTCTTCGCCGCGCAGCTGCCCGTAGAGGCCGAGGATGTGCACCGCGGTGCGCGCGATCCGCTGGTTGAGCTCCGTCGAGAACAGCTTGAGCAGCGATGCCTCGTAGTTCGGGATGAGGCCGCGCGCCTGCATGCTCGCCACCCGGTACGAGAGCATGCGCGCCACCTCGACCTCGACCATGCGGTCGGAGAGCTCGTAGCGCAGCATCGGGTTGGTGCGCAGCGTGCTCGTCGGGTCATCCGCGTGCTTCTTCGCGTACTCGATGAGCTCCTCGACGTGCTGCTTCATGCCCGTCGCGGAGCCGATGCTGGAGCGCTCGAAGTCAAGCGTCGTGACGGCCGCGTACCAGCCGCGGTTCTCCTCGCCGATCACGTTCTCCTTCGGGATGCGCACGTTCTCGAAGAAGACCTCGTTGAACTCGTGCGCGTTGCCGAGGTTGTAGAGGGGCCGCACGGTGACGCCGGGCGACTTCATGTCCAGGATGAAATAGGTGATGCCGCGGTGCTTCGGCGCGTCCGGGTCCGTGCGCGTCAGCAGGATCATGTACTTGGCCATGTGCGCGAGCGTGGTCCAGATCTTCTGGCCGTTGACGACGTAGTCGTCGCCGTCGCGCACGGCGCGCGTCTGCAGCGACGCGAGGTCGGAGCCGGCGCCCGGCTCGCTGTAGCCCTGGCACCAGATGTCCTCGCCCTTCAGCATGCCGGGCAGATACTTCTTCTTCTGCTCCTCCGTGCCGTGCACGATCAGGGTGGGGCCGGCCATGCCGAGGCCGATGATCATGTGCAGCGGGCGCGGCGCCTTCAGCAGCGCCATCTCCTCGTTGAAGATGAACTGCTGGACCGTGGTCATGCCCGCCCCGCCGTACTCCTTCGGCCAGGCGGGGGCGATCCAGCCGCGCGCGCCGAGCTTGCGGAACCACTCCTGGTTCTCCTGCCAGCTGCTCGCGAGCGCCTCGGCGCCGCTCAGCCCGGGCTTCGGCTTCGGCGCCTCGGCGAGGACGAAGTCCCGCACCTCCTTCCGAAATGCGGCTTCTTCGGGCGTGTCGTTGAAGTCCATGGCTTGCTCCTTGTCAGTCCCTGCTAGTCCCGCGGGAGGCCGAGGCCGCGCGTGGCGATGATGTTGCGCTGGATCTCCGACGTGCCGCCCGCGATTGTCGATGCGAGCGAGGTCATGTACGAGCTCTCGTAGCGGCCCTTCAGGGGCGCCGCATCGCCGTAGAGCTGGCCGTACAGCCCCAGGACCTTGATCCCGGTGCGCGCGATGCGCTGGTTGAGCTCCGACGCGAACAGCTTCGTCATCGACGCCTCGTGGTTCGGGATCATGCCCTTCGCCTGCATGGTGACGACGCGGTACGACATGAGCTTCGCGACGTTGGCCTCGACGTAGCGGTCGGCGAGCTCCATCTTCACCGAGGGCAGGTAGCCCGTGCGGCTCGTGCCGTCGCCCTCGTGCTCGCGCGCGTACTTCACGAGCTGGTCGAGCTGGAGGCGGATGCCGACGGCGCTGCCGATGCTCGAGCGCTCGAAGTCCAGGGTGGTCGTGCCGATGTACCAGCCGCGGTTCAGCTCGCCGACGAGGTTGCGCGCGGGCACCCGCACGTCCTCGAAGAAGACCTCGTTGAACATGTTCTGGTTCGCGAGGTTCGTGAGCGGGCGGACGGTGATGCCCGGGGACTTCATGTCGACGAGGAAGTAGCTGATCCCCTTGTGCTTCGGGGCGTCGGGGTCGGTGCGCGCCATCATGAACATCCAGTGCGCGAACTGCGCGCCGGAGGTCCAGATCTTCTGGCCGTTGATCACGAAGTCATCGCCGTCGCGCACGGCCCTGGTCTGCAGTGACGCGAGGTCGGATCCGGAGCCGGGCTCGCTGAAGCCCTGGCACCATTGCACCTCGCCGTTCAGGATGCGGCCGAGGTGCTCCTTCTTCTGCTCCTCGTTGCCGTGGACGATGAGCGTCGGGCCGACCATCGACACGCCCATGCCGCCGACGGGCGGCACGCGGTTCTCGGCGAACTCCTCGTTCATGATGAACTGTTCTTTCACCGAGAGCCCTGCGCCGCCGTACTCCTTCGGCCACGCCGGCGCGATCCAGCCGCGCTTCGCGAGCTTCTGGCGCACGTCCTTGAGCCGCTCGAAGGCGCCGCGGTACATGCCGGTCTCCGCGAGGTCGGTCTCCTTTACCGACGACGAGATCTCGTTCTTGATGAAGTCGCGGACCTCCTTGCGGAACGCGGCTTCTTCGGGGTTGTCGCGGAAATCCATGATTCGTGTGCTCCTTCGCTAGCCGACGCTCGATCGAACCGGAGAACTCGGGCCCTGCAGGGCGTAACGTGTGCCGGCCGGCGACTGCGCCGGCCCGTCCGCCCGCCGAGGCAGCAGTCGTGACCGGGGGAACACCCTCCCCCCGTCAAAGGGCTGCATCCCCTGCACCCCCGCCGGCGGCCGTTTCGTCGCGCTTCGCCTCACGTGCCACCTGTGACTCATGCCCGGGGCATCCCGAGGCCGCGCTGGGCGATGATGTTGCGCTGGATCTCGCTCGTGCCGCCGCCGACGGTGCTCGTCGTGGCGTAGAGGTAGGCGCTCTCCGCGCGGCCGTTGAGCTGCGCGTGCGGGCTGCCGCGGCGCAACTGCCCGTAGAGCCCCAGCGCCTTCATCGCGGTGCCGGCGATGCGGATGTCCAGCTCCGAAGAGAAGAGCTTCGCGACCGAGGACTCCTTGTTCGGCACGAGCCCGCGGTTCTGCATCGAGATGACCGTCGTGCAGAGCATCTGCTCGACCGCGGCTTCGACCGCCCGGTCGGCGATCTCGTTGCGCAGCGCGCGGCTCTTCGAGATGAAGCCCTCGCTCCGGTTCTCGCGCACGAAGTCCGCGAGGTCGCGCACCATCAGCCCGTGCGAGACGCTGGTCGCGATGCCGGAGCGCTCGAAGTCGAGCGTGGTCGTGCCGACGTACCAGCCGCGGTTCTCCTCGCCGAGCAGGTTCTCCTTCGGCACGCGCACGTTGTCGAAGAACACCTCGTTGAAGTCGTGGTTGCCGGCCATGTTGACCAGCGGCCGGACCTCGATGCCCGGCGACTTCATGTCGACGATGAAGTAGCTGATGCCCTTGTGCTTCGGGGCATCCGGGTCGGTGCGCGCGAGGAGGATCATGTACTGCGCGACGTGCGCGCCGGAGGTCCAGATCTTCTGGCCGTTGACGACGTAGTCGTCGCCGTCCTTCGTCGCGCGCGTCTGCAGCGAGGCGAGGTCGGAGCCCGCGCCTGGCTCGCTGAAGCCCTGGCACCAGATCGCGTCGCCCTTGACGATCGGCGGCAGGTATTTCCGCTTCTGCTCCTCCGTGCCGTAGAGGATGATCGTCGGGCCGGCCCAGCCCGTGCCGATGCCGTAGTTGCCGCCGCGCGGCGCGCCCGCCTTCGCCATCTCCTGGTTGAAGATGAATTGCTGCATGACGGTCATGCCCGCACCGCCGTACTCCTTCGGCCACGCCGGGGCGATCCAGCCGCGGGCGGCGAGCTTCTTCGCCCAGTCGGCGTTGAGCCTGCGGTACTCGTCCGTGCCGAGGCGGATGTCGTCCCAGCCGCCGCCCCCGAACATGGCGCCGAAGCCGCGGCGCGAGATGCCGGGCGGGCACTCGGTGCGGATGAACTCGCGCACCTCGGCGCGGAAGGCGGCTTCTTCGGGCGTGTCGTTGAAATTCATCGGCCCTCCCGAGCCGGGTCGGCCATCGGCGGCGTTATTGTTCGCACCGTTGACGTTAACGTCAACTGCATCAGAGCCCTCCGACGCCGGCGGGGGCGCGCAGCGGCAGACCCTCGCTGATGTAGGGCGGACGGGCGCCGGCGCGGGCCTTGACCGCATCGAGGTAGACGCGGCCCCAGAGCTGCGCGCGGGCGCGGTCCATCTCCCCCTTGAACCCGAGCAGGTGCATGAGGTCCAGCGTCATGCCGATGCCGAGGAACTGCCAGGCGACCATGCGCGAGTCGACCTCCGGGCGCACGATGCCGCGCGCCTTGCCCTCTTCGAGCGTGTCGGCGACGAACTGCACGAACGCCTCGAAGTTGTCGTGCAGGGCCTGGCGGATGTCGGGGTCGTCGGCCTCGGACAGCGCGCGGAACTGGAGCTTCAGGTTCGCCGAGTGCGTCTCGAGGTGGTCGTAGTAGTACACGCCGATCGCCCACAGCGTCTCGATCGGGTCCTCGTACTCGACGGAGATCTCCTCCCAGATCTGGAGCAGGCGCGGGCCGGTCGCGCGGATCGTCGCCACGAACAGCTCCTTCTTGCCGGCGAAGTGGCGGTAGAGCGCGGCCTCCGAGATGCCGGCGGCGCGGGCGAGGTCGGCGGTGCCGACGCGGGCGTACGACTGGGATGCGAAGTGGCCGCGCGCCGCATCGATGATCTGGCGGCGGCGCTTTTCGGCGGGGAGCCTGCGGGCCCGCGGCTGTGCGGGGCGGCTCCTTCGTGGTTGTGAGTGAGCGCTCACTTGTACTCCGCACGGGGATACTATGCCGGCCCGCCCCGGCGGGTCAAGGGGGCAGCGGAGGCGATTTTCTGCTACATCGCCTCCCGTGCTAGGCTCGCCCGAAGCAATCGCCGTCGTGGACAAGGAGCCTCGAGATGGGCGCCAAAACCCCGGGGGAACTCTCCCTGCTCTTCGCGAAGTACGTCGGCGAGGGCGACCTCGACGCGCTGGTGGCGCTGTACGAGCCGGCCGCAGCGTTCCACGACCAGGCGGGCACCGTGCATAACGGCGCCGAAGCCATCCGCGCGGCGATGAAGCCGTTCGCGGAGATGAAGCCGGACATCACCTGCGACCCGCGCAAGGTCGTCCAAACCGGGGACATCGCGATGGTGCACAACTACTGGAAGATGACCGGCGCGGCCGGGCACGCCGTCGAGGTCGCGCGCCGGCAGCCGGACGGCTCCTGGCTCTACGTGATCGACGACCCGTTCGGGGACCGCCAGGCGTAGACCGCCGGACTAGGGTGCCGCCCCGGGCGCGGGCGCGGCCGTGCGCTCGTCGCTCTCGGCCGCTGGCGCCTGCCCCGGCGCGATGGCGCCCTCCTGTGCCGCCCAGGCGTCTTCGGCGACGCGCTTGATGGCGCCGGCAAGCGGCGCCGTCATGCGGCGGACGACGGGCGCGGCGAGCCGGGCGCGGACGGCGCCGAGCCTGCCGCCGCGGCGGAGCTCGAGGCGCACGGATACGCGCGTGCCGCCTCCGGCCAGCGGTTCCAGCTCGACGGTCGCGCGCATCGGCGGCGGGCTGAAGAGGCCGCGGACGGGATCGGACTCCTCGGTCCAGTAGCGGAAGGGACGCCAGTCCAGGTAGCGGTGGAGCGAGAGGGCGCCGCCGTGGGCGCAGTGCGTCGTGCTGCCGAGCCCGGTGCGGCCGGCTTGGTTGGGAGCGTGGTCGAGACCGGTGAGACGCGACTCCCAGGAGAGGCGCTTCTTCGCATCGAACCAGGCGTCCCAGACGACGGCGGCGGGCGCACCGACCTCGGCGCTGAACGCGCAGTCGGCCTCGTCGGCCGAGACGTAGACGCGGCGCGCCTCGCGCATCGCGCGGGCGACGGGCGCAAGGTCGTGCACGCGCGCCTCGACGGCGCCGAAGCGCTCCACCTCTTCGATGTGCTGCGGGAGCGCGAGCTGCGCCGGCATGCAACCGCAAAACGCCTCGGTGAAGAGCGCGTAGGCGCGGACGCCCGTGCGTTCCGTGACGTCGTTCTTCAGGAGGCGGTGGGCGAGGATCACGTCGGCGCCGGTGAGTTCGCCGCCGGCATCGACCCACTCGCCGTGGTGGACGACGAACTTGAGGTCGAGCGTGCCGATGGAGGCGCACGCGCGGCACGTGCAGGTGGTGGCGCGCTGCATGTCGAAGAGCCGGTCTCCGAACGCGACGTAGCAGGCCTCGACGAGCTCGATGACGCGTTCGGGGCTGCCGAACAGGGTGTCGTCGGCGCAACAGAAGACACAGTCGCCTTCGAGCTTCACCAGGCGCAGCGGCGGCGCGAGGGCGTCGCGGATCACCGAGATGAGCTCATCGACGATGCCGCTCGCGTGCTCGAGCTCGCTGCCGGTGAGGAACGCCGTGTAGCCGGCGATGTCGGCGAGGACAAGGTAGCCATGTCGCGGCACAGGTGTGCTCACGAGGCTGATCGTCGAGCGCCGGGGGACCGCGAGTCAAGGGCCGGGACCGGTCTTCGGCCGCCGCCGGCGGGGAGGCGTGCGCCCGGCCGCGATCGTCATCGGTCGGACGAGCCTGCGATGGCGCGATGATCCGGGTGCGCGGCCCTTGACGAAAGTCAACGGCAGGTCGACAATCCCCTCCCCGCTACATTTACCAACCGTACTGTTTTTCCTGCGAGCATTCATCGTGATACGACCGACGAGCGCTCGCAGCGCGCCGCCCGGCGGAAAGGAGTTACCGATAGCACGAGGACGCGGCTTGCCGCATGACGCAGGCAAGGCAAGGACGATGGGGGTAGCCAAGGATTGGAAGGAATGGACGCCACAATCGGGCGGCGCCTCGCGACGCTCGCTCTCGCAATCAGCATCGGCATCGCACTACTGAGCTTCTCCGGCGGGCGCACGGCGCACGCCGACGGCGTCCCGCTGGCCGACGGCGACGTCCTCGGCGGGGCCGGCCTCGGGCAGATCAAGCACTTCGACCCCACCGGCACGCTGGTGGATACCCTCGATACCACGACCGGCAGCACCGAGGATTCGGGCATGTGCTTCGATGCCGCCGGTAACCTCTACACCACGAACTTCCAGGCGCAGTCCATGAGCAAGTTCGACGCGCTCGGGAACCTGGTCGGCGCGTTCGGCAGCGGCTTCAACGCGGACCCGGAGAGCTGCGTGGTGGACGTCTCGGGGAATGTCTACGTGGGCCAGGCGGACGGGACGGCGGACGTGCTGAAGTTCGACAGCACGGGCGCGCTCATCGACTCGTTCAATGTGGCGACGGAGGACCGCGGATCGGACTGGATCGACCTCGCGGCCGACCAGTGCACGCTGCAGTACACGAGTGAAGGGTCGCTCCTCAAGCGATACAACGTGTGCACGGACACGCAGCTACCGGACTTCGCGACGGGGCTGCCAGCGCCGTGCTTCGCCAACCGCATCCTCGCGGACGGCGGCAGCCTCATCGCCTGCTTCCCGGAGATCAAGCGCGTGGACGCAACGGGGGCGATCGTGCAGACGTACGACGTCTCCGGTGAAGATAACTGGTTCGCGCTGAACCTCGACCCGGACGGCACGTCCTTCTGGAGCGCGGACATCTTCAGCGGCGAGATCTTCAAGTTCGACATCGCGACCGGGGCGGTGCTCCTGAACTTCAACTCCGCGCCCAACACGACGCTGGCGGGGCTGGCGATCGTTGGCGAGATCACGCAGGGTGGCGGCGGTTGCGCTGACGGCGTCATCTCGCCGGCCAACGTGGAAGCGGTGATCTTCCCCGGCTCGTCGGTCGACATCGAGAAGTGCGTCGAGGTGCCGGCGATCCCGCCGAAGGCGGACATCATCTTCCTCGCCGACACGACCGGGAGCATGGGCCCGGCGCTCGCCAACGTGCAGACGAACGCGAGCGGGATCCTGACGCTGATCAACCTCGGCTCCGCAGACGCGCAGTTCGGGGTGGCGGACTACAAGGACTTCGCGTGCGACCCGCAGCCATTCACGCTGGGGCAGGCGGTCACGGCGAACGCGACCGACGTCCAGAACGCGATCAACGCCTGGACGGCGCCGCCGGGAGCGGGCTGCGATGCGCCTGAGTCGCAGCTGTATGCGCTGGAGAAGATCGCCACCGACCCGGCGATCGGGTTCCGGACCGGGGCGAGCAAGATCGTCGTCTGGTTCGGGGACTGCCCGGGGCACGACCCCGTCCCGGCCGCGGCGACGGGCCTCGGCAGCGATCTGACGGAAGCGAGCGTCACGGCGGACCTGGTTTCGGCGGGCGTCAAGGTCGTCGCGATCAGCGTGGACACCGGCTGCCCGGACGGGCTCGATGGTGACCCGCTGTTCTTCGGCGGGGATTACGCGCTGGCGTTCGGGACGGTCGAAGGAGGCCTGCCCGGGCAAGCGACGCGGATCACGACCGCGACGGGCGGCGCGCTCCTCTCGAACGTGAGCGCTTCGGACGTCTCGCAGGCGATCCTGCAGGCGATCGGGTCGGTGTCCGTGGAGGTCGCGATGGCGAGCGACTGCACGAGCCCGATCACGACGACATTCGTGCCCGCGAGCCAGACGGTCTCCGCCGGCGGCACGGCGACGTTCACCGAGACGATCAGCGTGTCCTCGACGGCGCCGGGCGGCACCTACGAGTGCGACGACACGGCGACCATCGACGGCCAGCCGCTCCTCGACCGGACGGGAGCCGTTGCGAAGGAGCACAAGGTCATCAAGGTGCCGGAGGGCTTCCTCACCGGCGGCGGCCAGATCATCACCGGCCGTGGCAACGGGGAGAAGAAGATCAGCTTCGGCGGCAACGTCGGGTACTTGGCCGATTTCTCGCTGGTCGGGCAGTGGGAGACGAACTTCCACAACGTCGGCGTGACCGCGCTGAACGGGACGAAGTTCCACTCTACGGCGATCACGTCGCTGCAGTTCTACAAGGACGCCGGCACCGGCCCGAACCCGCCGCCGGCGAACGCCAACGTCGGGCGCTTCGAGGCGACGGGACGGCTCGACAATGTTGACGGATACCGGCTCGTGGTCTGCCTGGCTGACCGTGGCGAACCGGGCAAGAAGGACAGCATCCGCGTGCAGCTGTACAACCCGTCGAACGCGCTCGTGTACGACTCGTATCCAACGTTCGCGAGCAAGGACAACACGCTTAGCGGGGTGTGCGCGAACCGCACATGGCTCGCGGCAGGCAACTTCCAGATCCACTCGGGAGTGAAGAACTAGGTCTGCGAGTTCGGCAGCATCCCGCGGGATCCACGCAGCGGCGGGGAGGACACCCTCCCCGCCGCTGTCGTGCCGGCCGTTTCGCGGTCGCTCGCAGCGCGAGGCCGCCGCGCCCCGGGGCCGGACGTTGACAGTAGCCGGCGCGCCCCGTTACGGTGGAGCTGCTTACATTCGATAAGCATCGCCTCGATCACCTGAAGGAGCCGCGCATGCCCGCCGTCACCGCCGAGACGCTCACCCTTCCGCGCATCACGCCGCCCGGCGAGCACGGCACCGAGTGGCGTCCGGTCGCGCGCGTCGTGACGGCGCACCGCCAGCTCGAGGGCGAGGGCTTCGAGGTGCGGCGGCCCTTCCCCGGATACGAGCTGTCGCTCGCGGACCCGTTCCTGCTGCTCGACCACATGGGCGCGGTGGAGTACGCGCCGGGCGAAGCGAAGGGCACGCCCTGGCACCCGCACCGCGGCTTCGAGACGGTGACGTACATGATCGACGGCGCCTTCGAGCACCAGGACACGACTGGCGGCGGCGGGCTGATCACCGACGGCGCGACGCAGTGGATGACCGCCGGCGCAGGCATCCAGCACATCGAGCGGCCGCCGGACCGGCTCGTCGCGAAGGGAGGGCTGTTCCACGGCATCCAGCTCTGGGTGAACCTGCCGGCCGCCCAGAAGTGGCTGCCGCCGCGCTACCAGGACATCGGCGCGCGCGACGTGGCGCTGCTCTCGAACGAGGACGGCTCGTCCCTCGTGCGCATCATCGCCGGCGAGCTCGACGGGCACCGCGGGCCGGGGATGACCTACACGCCGATCACCTACCTGCACGCGACGGTGGCGCCGGGGTCGCGGCTGCGCTTGCCATGGCCGCGCGACTTCAACGCGCTGGTGTACGTGCTCGCGGGCCGCGGCTACGCCGGTGTCGAGGAGCGCCCGCTCGATGAGGGGCAGCTCGCGGCGTTCGGCCCGGGTGATGCGCTCGCGGTGCGGGCGGCGGACCGCCAGCCTTCGCCGGCGGCCGCGGGGTGGGAGATCCTCGTGCTCGGCGGGCTGCCGATCCGCGAGCCGATCGCGCGTTACGGGCCGTTCGTGATGAACACGCGCGAGGAGATCTACCAGGCGATCGAGGACTACCACGCCGGCAAGATGGGCGTGATCCCCGCCGCGCGCGTCCCCCACGCGACGAGCGCCGACGAGCCGAAGGATCACGCGGCGAAGGACGCGCCGGCGTAGCCCTCGCGCGCGGGGGCCGGCGATCCGCTACGCTCGTCGGCGATGCCGACGACCGCCGTGCTGCTGATCACGTGCGCCGACCAGAAGGGGCTGGTCGCCGCGGTGTCCGACTTCCTGTATCGCCACGACGGGAACATCGTCCACGCCGACCAGCACACCGACGCCGAGAAGGGCGTCTTCCTGCAGCGCGTCGAGTGGGAGCTGGAGGGCTTCGGCGTACCGCGGGACGGCATCGCCGAGGCGTTCCGCCCCCTCGCCGAGCGCTTCGGCATGCGCTGGGCGCTGCACTTCTCCGACGAGCGCCCCCGCGTCGCCGTGCTGGTGTCGAAGCTGGAGCACTGCCTGTACGACCTGCTCGCCCGCTGGCGGATGGGCGAGCTGCGCGCGGAGGTCCGGCTCGTCGCGAGCAACCACGAGGATGCGCGCCCGACGGCCGAGCGCTTCGGCGTGGCGTTTCACCATCTGCCGGTGACGCACGACACGCGCGCGGCGCAGGAGCAGGCGCTCTCGGCGCTGCTCGACGCCGAGGGCATCGAGCTCATCGTGCTGGCGCGCTACATGCAGGTGCTGAGCGCGGGCTTCGTCGAGCGCTACGCCGGCCGGGTCATCAACATCCATCACTCGTTCCTGCCGGCGTTCGCGGGCGCGCGGCCGTACCACCAGGCGCACGAGCGCGGGGTGAAGGTGATCGGCGCGACGGCGCACTACGCGACGCCGGAGCTGGACGCGGGGCCGATCATCGAGCAGGACGTGGTGCGGGTGAGCCATCGCGACTCCGTGCGCGACCTGGTGCGCAAGGGACGCGACCTCGAGCAGATCGTGCTGGCGCGCGCGGTGGACCTGCACCTGCGGCGGCGCGTGATCGTGTACGGGAACAAGACGGCCGTCTTTGGGTAAGCGGTCCACCGGGTGTCGCCGGCGCACCCACCCGCCTCATATCGATTTGTTCGAATCCGGGCAGGGGACACGCTTGGACCCCCTGCACCCCCGGTAGGATCGACGCTACTGTCCGCGGACATTCGTCGCGTATAGCAGGTGCCCGCCGGCGCGGCGTTCTGCGCGGGGCGCACCGAGGTAGCGCTCGGCGACTTCCGCCGGACCGAGGTCCTCGACGCGCGTGAACCCGAGCGTCCGCATGCGCGCGTGCAACTCCACCGGCACGAAGTGCGTGAGCCACGGCTCGCCGATCGCCGCCACCCGCGACGCGCGGTCGAGGTGCTGCGCGCGGCCGTCCGCAGCGAGTGCGCCGGGCGGGTCGCTGTAATCGAATGCGACGTGCGCGCTGCCGGGCGTGCCGGCGATGAAGCCAAGCGTCGACCAGACCGCGTCTTCCGTCAGGTAGGGCACGACCCCCAGCAGGCTGAAGAACGTCTCGCGCGCCTCGTCGAAGCCTCCTGCGCGCAACCCTTCGCGCAGCGTCTGCCGCTCGAAATCGATCGCCGCGAACGTGAGCCACGCGGGCACGTCGATGCGGGCCGCGGCGAGGCGCTCGCGCTTCCACGCCTGCGTCGCGGGATGGTCGACCTCGAAGATTCGCAGCCCCTCGCGCGCCGGTGTGCGGTAGGCGAACGTGTCGAGCCCGGCGCCGAGGATCACGACCTGCCGCAGCCCGCGTTCGATCGTCGTCACGATGCGGTCCTCGGCGAAGCGGCTGCGCGCGGCGATGAAGACGCGCATCCGGCGCGCGACGTCGGCGCCCTGGTCGCGCACGAGCGCTTCCGCATCGGCGCCGAGGATGCGGAGCGCGAGCGGGTCGCGGAAGATGCGCCCCTGCTCGACGACCTGGTGCGCCGCGCGGTACGCCGCGGCCGCGAGCGCCGTCCGGCTCGCCCGCGCTTCCTCCACGCTACGATCCGCCGCCGCCGGCCGCTTCGGCTGTCACGCGCACCGTCTCCATGCGCTGTCGCAGCGTTTCGGCGGCCTTCCGGTCATCGATCGTGAAGGCGAGGAAGAAGGGGATCGCCAGCAGGGCGAAGGCGGCGAGGAACGCTTCGTGGTACCCGAGCACGGCGGCGTGGCGCATCGCCTCCGCGCTGGCGTTCGGGCCCGCGTGCGCGTTCGTGCGGTTGATGGCGACCGTGATGATCAATGCCACCCCGAAGGACGCCGCCACCTGCCGGAGCGTGTTGTAGATCGATGATGCGGCGCCCTGCTTCGAACTTTCGAGCGGGCCGTAGAGGATGGTCTGCGACGCGACGGCGGCGAACGCGAACGGGAGGCCGCGCAGCAGGAGCAGGATCACCACGTACCACGCGGGCGAGTCGAGCTGCAGCGTGAGGAACGGCAGCATCGTCACGGCGGCGAAGAAGAACCCGAATAACAGCATGCGCCGGGGGCCGATGCGCGGGTAGAGGCGGCTGGCGAGCGGCAGCGAGATCGCGGTGCCGACGGTGCTCGGCGCCTGGATGAGCCCCGCCTGCAACGGCGAGTAGCCCTGGAGCTCCTGCAGGAAGAGCGTCAGCAGCAGGATGAAGCCGCCGAAGGCGCCGAACGCCGGCATCATCATCAGGTTGCCCGAGGCGAAAAGCCAGCGCTTGAAGAGCCGCAGGTCGAGGACCGGGTTGGGCACGATGAGCTCGATGGCGGCAAAGAGGGCCATCAGGGCGAGCCCTCCCAGCCCGAAGCCCATCACCGTGCTCGATGTCCAGCCGCGGTTCGCCGCCTCCGACACGGCATAGAGCGTCATCGCCGCGCCCGCGCCGCCGGTGATCAGCCCGAGGATATCGATGCGGCCCTGGGCGTACTCCTCCTTGTGCTCGTGCAGGACGCGCAGCCCGAGCAGGAAGCCGGCGACGCCCACGGGCAGGTTGACGTAAAAGATCCAGCGCCAGCTCGCGTACTCGGTGAGGTAGCCTCCGACTACGGGGCCCACCGTGGGCGCCAGGACCACCGGGATCGAGATGATCGCGGAGGCGCGGGCCCGCTCGACGCCGGGGAACTCGCGCGAGAGCATCGCGGTGCCGACGGGGGTCATCATGCCGCCGCCGACGCCCTGCACGAAGCGGAAGAGGACGAGCTCTTCCACCGAGCGCGCCTGGCCGCAGGCGGCGGAGGCGACGACGAAGATGGCCATCGCCGTCAGGAAGACGCGCTTGGTGCCGAGCCGGTCGCTGAGGAAGCCCGCGGCCGGGATGAAGACCGCCAGGCTGAGCAGGTATCCCGTGACCGTCCACTCGACGGTGGAGGTGGTGGTATGGAACTCCTGGGTCAGCTTCGGGATCGCGACGTTCACAACGGTCGTGTCCATGAGGTCCATGAACATGCCGAAGACGAAGACGATGGCGACGAGCCAGCGATAGGGGATCTCGGAGAGCCGTGGGAGCGCCATGAGACCTCGGACGGGGGGCCGCGGACGACCTCACGCTTACGTGCACGTCGGCGCGGCCTCGAACCCATGCTAGCGATGCGATCGCGGTGGCGCGAGCCGGGGTGGGCGAATGTTTCGAAGGCGTGATCGCGGGGGGCGGTTCACAGTTGGTTAACACTTGCGCAGGAATTCGTTCACAGGGCGCCCGTAGAGTGCCTGTCGAGGGCGGACCGCTTGCGCGTCTGGAAATCAGGCGTAGGGTGTGACAACTTGAGGCAGGGAGTGAGCAAGCGGTCCGCCCGCTTGCTCTCTTGCTTATAATGGCCCCGGCGTTCGAACGAGAAAGTCGATAGCATGCCGGGCACCATCCTCGTCGTCGATGACGAGAAGAACATCGTCCAGCTCGCCCGCCTGTATCTGAACAACGAGGGCTTCCGCGTCGAGACCGCGTCCGACGGGAAGCAGGCGCTGGAGCGAGCGAAGAGCGTCAAACCCGACCTGATCGTGCTGGACATCATGATGCCGGAGATGGACGGCCTGACCGTCTGCCGCGAGCTCCGGAAGACCAGCAACGTGCCGGTGATCATCCTCACGGCCCGCGGCGACGACGTGGACCGCATCATCGGGCTGGAGATCGGCGCCGATGATTACATGGCGAAGCCGTTCAACCCGCGCGAGCTGGTGGCGCGGGTGAAGGCCGTGCTGCGGCGCGCCCAGGGCGAGCGGGAGGTGCCCGAGGTCATCGAGGTCGACGGCCTGCGCATCGACGCCGCAAGCCGCGAGGTGACGCTGGACGGGCGGTTGATCCAGCTTCGGGCGAAGGAATTCGAGCTGCTGTCGGCCTTCGCGCAGCACAAGGGCACCGTGCTCGACCGCGAGCGGCTGCTCCGGATGGTGTGGGGTGCGGACTACTACGGCGACACGCGGACGATCGATGTCCACGTCGCGTGGCTCCGGGACAAGCTCGGTGACGCGCGGGTCAAGATCCAGACCGTATGGGGCGTGGGCTACAAGCTCGTGGTTGAAGACGATGCTCGGGAGCCTTAGGGCCCGCCTGATCGTCTCCTTCGCGCTGGTCGTCGCCCTCGCGGTGTTCCTCGCCGGGGCCGGCGCGCTGTTCCTGCTGCGCGACCGGGAGCAGGCGGCGGCCCGCGAGCGCTACGGGCGCTTTGCCGAGCCGGTGAACGCCCAAATCGCCAACATGGTCGCGCACGGGCAGCCCCTGGGCGACATGCGCGCGGCGATGGCGGTCTACGCGGACCAGCTCGACGTGCGCGTGCTCCTGCTCAACGACGACCTGCAGGTGATCTACGACAGCGACGCCGCGAAGCTCGAGGGGCGCTACGTGCTCTCGTTCGAGAACCGGCGCCTCGCCGTCGCCGAGGCGGGGAACCAGCACTACACCTGGGCCGACTACCACGGCGGCGACGTGCACCTGACGCTCTTCGCGCCGCCCGGCGCCACGCAGGAGATGGCGCAGGCTTCGGACGGGCAGGCCTACGAGGCGCTGATCGCCATCCCGGCGAGCCAGCTCTCGTCGGCGTGGCTGGACCTGGCGCCGCGGCTCGCGCTCGCCGGGGCGATCGCGCTCGCCGTCTCGTTCGGCGTCTCGTACTTCATCTCGCGCTCGATCTCCCGCCCGCTGGGGCGCATCACCGAGGCCTCGGTCGAGATGTCGCGCGGGAACTACGACGTCTACATCCCGATCCGCGGCGAGGACGAGGTGGGGCGGCTGTCCGAGGCGTTCAACGCGATGGCGCGGCAGGTGAGCTCGTCGCAGCAGACGATGCGCGACCTGCTCGCGAACGTGAGCCATGAGTTGAAGACGCCGCTGACCTCGATCCAGGGCTTCTCGCAGGCGATCATCGACGGCGCCGTGACGACGGAGGAGGACCTGCAGGAGTCCGGGCGCATCATCCACGAGGAAGCGAACCGCATGCGCGCGCTCGTCGACGACCTGCTGCTGCTCTCGCAGATCGAGTCGGGGCAGATGGTGATGCAGCACGCGCACGTGGACCTGCGCGCCCTGCTCGAGGCGACCGTCGAGCGCTTTCAGTGGGCGCTGCGCGATGCGGAGGTGAGCGCGCACCTGGACTTCGGGTCGATGCCGCCGGTGCACGGCGACGAGCGGCGGCTCGAGCAGGTGTTCACGAACCTGATCACGAACGCGGTGCGCCACACCCCGCGCGGCGGCGTGATCACGGTGCGGGCGGGCGCCGACCTGGGCGGCGTGGTGGTCAGCGTGCACAACACGGGGTCGCTGATCCCGGCGGAGGACCTGCCGCGCGTCTTCGAGCGCTTCTTCCAGGTGGACCGCGCGCGGGCGCGCAAGCCGGGCAGCAGCGGGCTCGGGCTGGCGATCGTCGCGGAGATCGTCGAGGCGCACGGCGGGACGGTGAAGGCGCTGAGCAGCCCGGGCCACGGCACCGAGTTCGTCGTGACGTTGCCCGGGACGACGATGCCCGAGCAGCGGAGCGGCCGCGCGCCGGCGAAGGACGACGCGCGCGCCACGCGGCGGCCCCGGAAAGAGGGCAGAGGCGTCAGAAACCAGAGCGGCGTCGCCCCGCCGTAGCCGCTTCCACCGCCCGGCCTCGCCGTCGTTCCGCCTCGCTCTCGCCGCCGACTAGACTGGCGCCATGTCCGACTCGCTGACGGCGGTGATCCTCGCGGGCGGCGCCGGGACGCGCCTGCGCCCGCTGACCTACGCCCGACGCAAGGAGCTGGTACCGGTGGTCAACCGGCCGCTGCTCGAGTACCGCTTCCTCAACCTGCGCCAGCACGGGGTGACCGACATCGTGCTCGCGTGCTCGCAGGGAATGCGCGAGATCGAGGAGCACTTCGGCGACGGCGCCTCGCTCGGCGTGCGCCTGCGCTACCGCTACGAGGACCGGCCGCTGGGCTCCGGCCGCGCCGTAAAGGAGGCGGCGCGCTGGGCCGGCGCGAAGGGTACGCTCGTCGTCTGCAACGGCGACATCCTGACGATGATCGACCTCACGGCAATGCTGGAGCGGCATCGGGCGACCGATGCAACGCTCAGCATCTCGCTGGCGCGCGTCGATGACCCCTGGCACTTCGGCGTCGTCGAGACCGACGAGGACCTGCGGATCCGCCGCTTCGTCGAGAAGCCGCCGCAGGGGGAGGAGCCGAGCAATCTGATCAACGCGGGGACCTGGCTCTTCGAGCCGGAGGTGCTCGAACGCGTGCCGGACGGCGACTCGGCGCTGCGCGACGGCTTCGCGGAACGCGTGCTGTTCCCGGGCATCATCGCCGACGGCAAGCGCGTGCAGGGGTTCGAGGAGGACCTCTGGGTGGACGTCGGTTCGCCCGAGCGCTACCTGCTCGCGAACCGCCTGCTGCTCGACCGCACGACGGCATCGTGGGGGCGCGACACGATGCTCGAGGAGGGCGCCGACGTGGCGGCCGGCGCGCGCGTCACCGGGAAGGTCGCGTTCGGCGCGCGCGCGCGCATCGAGACCGGCGCGATGATCGAGGGGCCGTGCGTCATCGGCCATGATTCAATCGTGAAGGCCGGCGCAACGGTGCGGGCGAGCGTGCTCTGGGAGGAGACGACGATCGGCGAACGGGCGACCGTCGAGGGGAGCATCGTCGCGGCGTATGCCGCGGTCGGCGACGGCGCCGAGGTGCGCGACGCGGTGCTCGCGAACGGCGCCGAGGTGGTCGAGCGGTGCCGGCTGGAGCCCGGCGCGCGGGTGATGCCGAACGAGCGCGCCGGCGGGGAGGACGCGTGAAGCCGGCAGCGCGCACGGGCGAGCCGATCGTGATCGCCGACTACGACCCGGCCTGGCCGGAGCGCTTCGCGCGCGAGCGGGCGCTGATCGTCGAGGCGTGCGGGCCGCAGACGTTCCTTGCCATCGAGCACATTGGCAGCACCTCGGTGCCGGGGCTCGCCGCGAAGCCGATCATCGACATCATGCCGGGCGTGCGCGCGCTCGATGCCTTCGCGCCGGCCATCGCGAAGCTCGAGGGCATCGGCTACGAGTACGTGCCGGAGTTCGAGCGCCCGATCCCGGAGATGGACGACCCGGGGATGCCGTTCCGGCGCTATTTCCGGAAGGACGCCGGCGGCGAGCGCGCGTTCCACCTGCACGTCGTCGAGATGGGGAGCGGCTTCTGGCGCGACCACCTGGTGTTCCGCGACTACCTGCGCGCGCATCCGGAGGCCGCCGCGGCGTACGCCGATCTCAAGCGGGCGATCGCGGCGGACTACAACGCCGCGCTGCAGCCGCACTACGGCAGCATCGAGCGGAACAAGCACTACACGGACCGGAAGAGCGACTTCGTCGCCGGGACGATGGCGGCGGCCCGCGCGGAGGCCGAAGCGGCAGCCGGGCGATGACCATCCGCGCGATCTTCTACGACGCCGGCCATACGCTCGTCCGCCCGCGGCCGGAGATCGACGAGGTCTGGGACTTCCTCGCGCATCAGCTGAAGATCGAGATCGCGGCGGAGCATCGCGGCGACTTCCCGGACGTGGCGGCGTTCTTCTACGCGCGGCTGGGGAAGGACGGGCTCGGCGCCTACACCTCGGACGATGCGGCGCGCAGCTTCTGGGCGGAGTACTACGCCTACGCGCTGCGCGATGCCGCGCCCGGCCTCGAGCGCGAGGAGCTGCTCTCGGCGGGCGCGGCGATGTTCGACTGGTACGGCGAGCCGGCGCAGTGGGAGCCGTTCCCGGACGTACTCGACGCGTTGCGTGCGGCGCGCGCGCGCGGGCTCGCTCAGGGCGTGGTCTCGGACTGGGGCACGGACCTGCTGCCGATCCTGCACGCGCATGAGATCACGCGGCTGATGGACTTCGTCGTCGCATCGGCCGTCGTGGGGTCGTCGAAGCCGCAGCGCGACATCTTCCTGCACGCGCTGGGGCGCGCCGGCGTGCGCGCGGAGGAGGCGGTGTACGTCGGTGACTCCTACCTGGCGGATGTGCTCGGCTCGCGCGCCGCGGGCCTGCACCCGGTGCTGATCGACCGCGAGGGCAAGGCGCCGCCGATCGACGCGCCGGTCGTGCGGTCGTTGGGGGACGTGCTCGGCGTCGTCGATGCGATCGACGCGCGGGCGGGCGCGTAACGCGCGTTGCGCGCTGGGCCGCGTGACGGCTGCTGATCGGCCCACCCGCGCCCGCCGAGACTTGGCTTGAGTCCGGGGACCCCCGGAGAGCCCCCTGCACGCCCCTTGAGCGTTGGTCCGGGCGGCTTGTCCTCCGCTCAGCCGTAGAGCGCGCGGCGGAGGTCTTCGCGCAGGGGCGTGCCGTCGAGGCGCAGGCGGCGCGGGTTGTAGTCCGCGTGCTCGATGAGCAGGTACAGGTCCTCCGGCGTGACGCCGGCCGGCAGCGGCAGGCCGCACGTGCCGCCGGCGCCGGTGCGCGCCCGCGCGAGGGTCTTCGGCGCGCCGGTCGCGGCGTCGTGCGTGACGAGCGTGACCTCCGCGCCCTCGACCGGCGGCCGCTCGCCCGCGGCGTCGGCGTCGTTCGCGAGCACTTCGACCATCGCCGTGCGGCCGTCCTCGTGCGGCGTCACCGCGACCGCCATGTCGATGAGGTAGACGAGCGGCGCGGCGACGACCGCCTTCATGCCGGCGTTCACGACCGCCTGCACCTGGTCCGCCTTCAGCGAGGCATCGGTCGCGGCCATCCCGTGGTCCGTCGTGACGATGAACAGCGTGTCGTCGTACAGCCCGCGCTCGGCCAGCGCGTCGAGGATGCGCCCGATGCGCACATCCGTCTCGTCGAGCGCCACGCGCTCGCCCTCGGAGTGTGGCCCGTAGTCGTGGCCGACGCCATCGGTGAGCGGCATCTCGTGGAACATGAACGCGGGCGGCGGGTGGCCCTCCTCCGTGTAGAGCACGAGCGCCTGCGCGAGGCCGCGCGTCTCGATGATGGACTCGCCGTGGGCGCCGCGCTGGCCGTCCTGCTCCCACTTCGGGCTCGTGTCCCCCGCGTACTCGGCGGTGAGCGCCTTGAGCATCGCGCGGTCGCCGACGATGCGGCGCTCGAGCGTCGCGTGGTCGGCGCCGCGCGTGCACGGTTCGTGGATCGAGGCGGTGAGCGCGCCGTTCATGCCGCCGTCCCACTCGCCGAAGACGCGGTGGAACGCCTCGTACAGCGTCTCCACGCCCGGGCCGAGGAAGCGCGCCGTGTCGAACTGCTGGCCCTGCGGCGTCACGACCTCGCGCGTCTCGCGCAGGTAGTAGGTGGGGTTGACGATGTCATGGTGGCCGCCCCACGCGCCGGTGCCGATGGCGTTGTGGCTCGGCCACGTGATGCTCGGGAAGTTGGTGAACGACCCGAACTCGAACATCGTCCCGTTGCGGATCAGGCGGCGCAGGTTCGGGATGCCGTCCGGGTCCGTCGCCAGCCGGTGCTTCAGCTCGGTGTTGCTCAGGCCGTCGAGCAGGAAGATGTAGACGCGCTTCGGGGCGCCGCGCGCGGGATCGAGGATCTCGTCCAGCACGCGGCCGTCCTGGCGCTTCAGGTAGACATCGGGCGCGACGCCGCGCTCCGAGGACGTGCGGCCGGTGCAGTCGGCGCCGTCGATCAGCGGGAAGCCGCAGAGCTTCGCGATCGTCGGCGCGATGTCGACCTGGCGCGAGAGCGCGTCGGTCATCTCGCCGCGCCTGACGCCCGGCCCGGAGAAGATCAGGGGCGAGCGCGCCTGCACGACATCGAGCGCGCCGTGCTGGCCGGGCTGGCGGCCGAACGCGTACGCCTTCGGGTTCACGACGAGGTCCGGCGCGTTCGGGCTGTCGAAGAGCTGCGAGATGCGCTCGTACGCCAGCGGGTAGGTGACGTGCGCCGGCTCGATGTAGGCGACATTCGCGTCGGCCGGGTCGAAGCCGGAAGCGCGCGACGCCGCGAGCTCGTCGTCGACCGTGGCCAGGGCGCGCGGGTCCTGGTCCGCGACCGGATTCTCGCCGATCTGCTCGATGACCTCGTAGGCGTAGCCGCCGCCGGGCGCGTAGCGGCGCTCGAAGCGCACCATCCCGCGCTGCGCCCAGATCTCGTACGCGCCGTCGCGGTACGTGGCGACGAAGTCGGTCTGCGGGCCCGCGATGTCGTCGGTCAGCAGGATGCGGATGGCGCGCTCGCCGGACTCGTACTGCTCCGGGTCGAGGCCCTGGCCGGCGAGGCGCTCCGGGCCGACGGCGGTCGATGCGGTGGTGGTCATGCGCTGCTCCTTGACGTCGGGGTGAAATGATCGTCGAGCGGCCGCGCAGGGGCAACCGGAGGGCGTTTCAGCCGCGAGCTTGACACGAGGCCCCGGAACTTGACGTGCGCGGCTATGCGGCGGCGCCGGCCGGGTTTAGGTTGGAAACGGCCCCGCCCGGACAGCTGAGAACACGGAAAGGCTGGCACGGATGACGCTCGGCGAGCTGCTCGGCAACATTTTCTGGCTGGCGCTGATGGGCGTCATCCTCACCTGGGCGTACGACACGCTGAGACCCTGGTTCCGGAAGTAACTAGCTCTCGACAAGTAATGGGCGCCGGTGCTACGCTCGCCGCATGGTGAGCGAAGACATCCGCGCGCGCGTCACGTCGTACATCCGCCACCAGGCGCAGAAACCGAACGGCGAGCTGGTGGCGCTGATCGACGAGAGCCAGCAGCGCCTGCTCGGCGTGCTCGCGTCCGTCGATGACGCGACGAGCAGGCGCGCGCCGGCGGGCGACGGCGAGTGGTGCCTGCGCGACCTCGTGCGCCACGTGATCGATGCGGAGGACCTGGTGGTCGCGCTCATCGCGGCGACGCAGCGGGGCGAGGCCCCGGCGCGGCGCGGCGGCATCGGCTCGATGATCGACGACGACGGCCGGCCGTGGGCGGCGCTGCTCGACGACCTGCGGGCGACCAACGCGCGGATGCTCGACGCGACGCGCGGGCTGCCGGCCGCGGCGCCGGACGGCGCGGCGAAGCACCCGTTCTTCGGCGAGCTGGACTGCCGCGAGTGGGCGGCGTTCCAGCGCGTCCACGACGCCGACCACATCCAGCACGCGCAGCGGATCCTCGACTCCGTGCGCGGCGCGTAGCGCGATGCGCGGCGCTAGTCCCTCCGCCCCGCGCGGTTGATGCTCGCGGCGAGGTAGCCCGCCCCGAAGCCGTTGTCGATGTTCACGACCCCCACGCCGGACGCGCAGGAGTTGAGCATCGCAAGCAGCGCGGCGAGGCCGCCGAAGCTCGCGCCGTAGCCGACCGAGGTTGGCACCGCGATCACCGGCGCCGCGAGCAGCCCCGCGACGACGCTCGGCAGCGCGCCCTCCATCCCGGCGACGACGACGACGACGCGCGCCTGCTGCAGTTGCGGCACGTGCTCCAGCAGCCGGTGCAGGCCCGCGACGCCCACGTCGTAGATGCGCTCGACCTCGTTGCCGATGATCTCCGCCGTGATCGCGGCCTCTTCGGCCACCGGCAGGTCGGCGGTGCCGGCGCAGACGACGGTGATCCCCGCGAGCCGCGCCGCCGGGATCCGCTCGACGGTCAGGCAGCGGGCGAGCTCGTGATGGCGGGCGTCCGGGATCTCGGCCAGCACGGCGGCCGCGGCCTCCGGCGAGGCGCGCGTGATCAGCAGCCGGTCGGCCCGGTCGAGGACCGAGCGCGCGATCGAAGCGACCTGCGCCGGCGTCTTGCCCTCGCCGAGGATGACCTCCGGCATGTTGTCGCGCAGGCCGCGGTGGTGGTCCACCTTCGCGAAGCCGAGGTCCTCGAAGGGCATGCGGCGCAGCTCGTCGACCGCGGCCTGGACGTCGGTGCGGCCGGCGGCGACGGAGTCCAGGAGCTCGCGCAGGCGGCGCTCTTCGATGGTGCATCCCTCCCGCGGCGCTGTCGGATGAAATGATAGCAACGCCTTCCTTGACGGCGCCCGGATGGGCGTTTGCCCGGCATAACGTGTCCAGTCGATACTCAGCGCCATGCGGATGCGGGGGATCACGCGGGCAACGGCGGTCGTGGCGCCGCTCATCCTCTGGGTGGGAGTGGTGGTCGCGCTCGTCTGGCTCGCGCGCCGCGTGGACGGCACCTACTACCTCGACCTGGACAAGACGCTGCTGATGAAGGTGCAGCGGCTGGACCGCTTCGCCTGGGCGGGCCCCACCTTCGATGCCGTGAACGTGCTCGGCACATCCGCGGTGCTCGGCGGCGTCGCGCTCGCGGCGTTCGCCGTGCTGGCGCTGCGCGGGGAGCGGCTGCCAGCGCTCCTCTTCGCCGGCGCGCTGCCGATGCGCTACGTGCAGCTCCTGCTCCGCGACCTGATCAACCGCCCGTTCGACTTCGACCGCAAGCCGCTGCCGGCGCGGCTCGTCGGCGAGGACAGCTTCCCGAGCGGGCACGTCGTCGGCGAGGTGATCATCTACGGGCTCGTCTTCGCGTTCGCGGACCGGCTCGTGCCATGGCGGCCGCTCTCGGCGCTGCTGCGCGCGGCCTGCCTCGCCGCGATCGTGCTCGGCGCGCCGGCGCGCATGTACACGGGCGCCCACTGGCCCACCGACGTCGCCGGCGGCGTGCTGCTCGGGCTGGCGTACCTGATCCCCGCGCTTTGGTGCGAAGCGCGGGCCGGCGAGGCACGGCGGGGGCGCGACCGCGAGCTCGCGCGCGACGCGGGGCTCGTGCGCGCGAAGGAAGCCGCGCCGCGGCCGCCCGGGCCGCCGCCGGACGCCGCGCCGGTCACGCGCCGATGAGCTCGCGTCCGGCCTGCAGCACCTTCGGCACCAGCGACTCGTCGCCCACGACTTCGGTGTAGATGCGCACGAGCGGCTCCGTGCCGCTGAAGCGCAGCAGCAGCCATCCCTTGTCGGCGAGCGTGAACCGGAAGCCGTCGACGGTGTCGATGCCCGTCACCTTGATGCCGGCGATGCGGTCGGGGTGCGCCTCGCTCGCGCGCGTCCGGATCGCGTCGCGGTCCTCCGGCTTCAGCTCGATGTCGAGGCGGTCGTAGTAGTGCGGCCCGACCTTGTCGTACAGCTCGGCGAGCAGCTCGCTCGGGCGCTTGCCGGTACGCGCGACGAAATCGAGGAAGTAGAGCCCGGCGAGGATGCCGTCGCGCTCGGGGACGTGGCCGCGGAAGCCGTAGCCGCCGCTCTCCTCGCCGCCGATCAGCGCGTCGGTCTCCATCATCTTCGGGCCGAGGAACTTGAAGCCGACCTGCGTCTCGTACACGGGCACGTGGTACAGCTCGCCCAGGCGCTGCACCATGCGCGTCGTGGTCACCGACTTGACGATCGGGCCACGCTCGCCGCGCACGTCGAGCAGGTAGAAGGCGAGCAGGGCGAAGACCTGGAGCTGGTTGATGAAGTTGCCGCGCTCGTCGGCGATGCCGACGCGGTCCGAGTCGCCGTCCGTCGCGATGCCGATGTCGAACCCGCCGCCGGCCATCAGCGCGCTCAACTCCTGCAGGTTGCGCGCGATCGGCTCCGGCGCGTGGATGCCCGGGAAGGCGGGGTTGCGCACGCCGTGCAGCTCCGTGAGCGTCGCCGTCCCGCCTTCGAGCAGCGACGCGAGGTAGCCGGCGCCGGTGCCGTACATCGCGTCGTAGGCGACGCGCAGCCCGCTCGCGCGCAGGCGGTCGAGGTCGACGAGGTTGGCGAGCCCGCGCAGGTAGGCGCCGCGCGCGTCGAACAGCTCCACCCGCCCGTCGCGCTTCGCCTGCTCGAAGTCCACCCGCGCGATGGGGTTCGCGACGATCTCCGGAAGCGGCGCCTCGATCTCCGCGACGATCTCCGGGGCGGCGCTGCCGCCGTAGTGCGGCTTGTACTTGAACCCGTTCCAGCGCCAGGGGTTGTGGCTCGCCGTGATCACGACGCCGCCGCCCGCCTTGCGGTCGATGATCGAGTAGCTGACGGCAGGCGTCGGCACGTGCGTGTTGCTGAGCAGCACCTTGATCCCCTGCGCCGCGACCACCTCCGCTACGGCCGCCGCGAAGTCCTCGGACGCGAAGCGCGTGTCGTAACCGACGATCAGCCCCTGGCCGTCGAGATGGTGCGCCTTCAGGAAGCGCGCGACGCTGGCCGCGCAGGCCCGCACGTTGTCGAACGTGTAGTCCTCGGCGATGACGGCGCGCCAGCCGTCGGTGCCGAACTTGATGACGGTCGCCGGACGGGACTCCGTGGTCATGGGGTGGTGCGCCTCGTGCGATTCGTGCGGGCCGGGAGCGCGCACGCGCGCGCGCCTAACCGTCGCACGCGCGGGCGTTGAGGGCAATTCCGCGACCGCGCGGAAGCGGCGGCGCCCCTCGTGTTCGCGAGGGGCGCCGATGGCGGGTTGCCCGGGCTGCGGTTAGCGGCGCGCGGCGACCTTCGCCTTCGCGGCGGCCTTCGCCGAGCCAGCGCCGTTGCGCTTCGCGGCGGCGGCGCCGTTCGCGCTGCGCGCCGCGGTCCGCGGCGACTTGCCGGAGGCCTCGAACGCGCCGCACACGGTCTCCGTGATCAGCCGCGTCACCACGTAGGGGTCGCAGTTCGCGTTCGGCCGGCGGTCCTCGATGTAGCCCTTGCGCTCCTTGGCCACCTGCCAGGGGATGCGGACCGACGCGCCGCGGTCCGAGACGCCGTACTTGAACTCCTTGTACGAGCACGTCTCGTGGAGCCCGGTGAGGCGCTCCTCGATCGCGTAGCCGTAGTTCTGGATGTGCAGGTCGTGCTTCTTGCCGAGCGCTTCCGCCGCGGCGACGCACGCGTCGTAGGAGCGGCGCATCTCCGCGGTCGAGAAGTTGGTGTGCGCGCCGGCGCCGTTCCAGTCGCCCTTGATCGGCTTCGGGTAGAGCGTCGCGCTGGCGCCGAAGTCCTCGGCGATGCGGTAGAGGAGCCAGCGGGCGAGCCAGAGCTGGTCCGCGACCTCGACGGGCCCGACGGGGCCGATCTGGAACTCCCACTGCGCGGGCATCACCTCGGCGTTGATGCCGGAGATCGCGAGGCCGGCCTGCATGCACGCTTCCATGTGCGCCTCGACGATGTCGCGTCCGAAGACCTCGTCCGCGCCGACGCCGCAGTAGTAGCCGCCCTGCGGCGCGGGGAAGCCGTTGTCCGGCCACCCGAGCGGCTTCGCGCCGTCGAAGAACGTGTACTCCTGCTCGATGCCGAACCAGGCGTCGTGCGACTTGTACTTCTTCGCCGTCTCGACGCAGGCCGCGCGCGTGTTCGTCGGGTGCGGCGTCATGTCCGTGAGCAGCACTTCGGCGAGCACGAGCTTGTGCGGGCCGCCGCGCAGCGGGTCCGGGCAGACGAACACGGGGTTGAGGACGCAGTCCGAGTTCTTGCCCGGCGCCTGGTTCGTGCTCGAACCGTCGAAGCCCCAGATCGGCGGCTTCTGCCCGTCCGGGACGATCTTCGTCTTCGAGCGCAGCTTCGCGGTCGGCTTCGTGCCGTCGATCCAGATGTACTCGGCCTTGTAGCTCATCGATCCACCTCTGTGCTGGTGTGCTGGCGCCGGCGGCGGTCCAGGAAGCTCGCGCGGGGTTCGTGCCACCCGCGCGGCATCGCGGCGTACCGGCCGTTGTGTCGCGACAGCCGCAATAGTACACGGCCCGTGTTACGGGCATGTTATGCAACGGCGGCTACGCTGAGATTCGTCGAGAAAGGCGGATCAGATGGGCGACGAACGCGACGAGCTGACCTACGAGGCGAGCAAGACCGGCTTCGACGGGCTGCGCGGCGGCCCGCCGGCCGCGCACCACCCGGGCACCGCGCGCTCCGACGGCGAGGACGCGGCCGCCGAGCCGGCCGGCCCGAACGCGGAGCCGGAGAAGAAGGAGCCGCCGCGCGGCGCCGCGCACGACGCCGGTGCGCCCGCGCAACCCGGCCCGCGGGCGCCGGAGCGCCTCGCCGCGGCCGCGCCGCAGCGTCGGATGGCCGACGCGCCGGGCGGCGGCCAGCCGGACGGGCCCGACGGGGGCGGCCGCGCGCCGAAGACGAAGATCTGGGACGAGGCGAGCCAGCGCTACATGGAGCGCTTCAACCGCGACCGGAAGCAGGCGACGGACGCTGATTACCACGACCTCGGCACGAAGGGAGACGGCGTGACGCGCGGCGACGCCGGCGTCGACTGAGCTTCGCTCAGGGCCGGTAGATCGGCCCGAGCTGCACGACCTCGAACGCCGAGCCCGGGACGGTCTTGAGCTGGTCGAGGTCGGCGTCGTCCCAGCGCGGGTCGGGCGCCCCGGTGATGAACCAGCTCGTCCCCTGGTCGGCGACGATCATGCCGTACTTCTTCAGCGCCTCCAGGATCACGCGCGCGTGCCCGTGGTACGCGGAGGTGTCGAACGACGCCTTGAGGCGCAGCCGCGCGCCGTACGGCGGGCGGTTGACGTCGCTGCTCGTGCCGTAGTGCGTCGCCGGGTGCACCCACGCGCGCTGCACCGTGCCGACGGTGAAGCGCAGCGCGTGGTTGATCGCGCCCGCCTGCACTTCGTCGTACCGGGCGAGCCCGGCGAAGATCGGCAGGCCGGCGGCGTCGGCTGACGTCCACGAATCGGGGCGGAGCGCGTTCGAGTTCAGGTCGAAGATCGCGCCGGAGCCCGCGTCCCAGCCTGCGCCCGCCTGTTGCGCCGCGTACAACTCGTACACCTTGCACGTGCCCTGCTGCAGCGCGATGACGTGCGCGTCGCCGGCGCCGCCGCCCTCCACCGGCGCGTTGAGCGGGACGGGCATCGGGCCGGGGTCGCTCTCGTCGCCGTACATGGTGTAGGTGATCGGCACGAGCGCCTGCGTCTGCGGGACGATCACGTAGGGGATGCCGTAGTCCGGGTTCGAGCCGAAGTCCGCGTGCAGGAAGCCGTTGCCACTCTGCATGATGCTGGCGATGTAGTTCGCCGAGTTCGCGTCCACCGGCAGAGCGGAGATGTCCTGGTTCCACGGGTTGTCCGCCGGGAAGACGTAGCAGCCGCCGGCGATGGGCCGCCCGCCGGGGACCGGCGTCGCCGTCGGGATCGGCACGACGGTCTCGCCGCGCGGGATCGAGACGCGCACCGGCGTTGCGGTCGCGAGGGCGACGACGGGCTCCCGCGTCGGCGTGCTCGTGCCGGTGGGCGTCGCCGTCGCGGTGTCCGCCGGCGCGACGGTCGCGGTGCCGGTGTCCGGGGCGTCGAGCCCGATCGGGCCGCCGCCGGAGCCGGGGAGCAGCAGGCACGCCGAAGCCGCCGCGAGCGCCACGGCGGTGAGCAGCAGGACGGCGATCGAGCGGGGCGGGTGCCCCGCAACCAGATGTCCCATCGAGTCCGTCGGCGTGCGGCCTCCCCGCGGGACCGTCCCCCGGGCGCTGCGCGAACCCCCCGCGCTCATGATCGGCGCGCGGTGCCCGGACCTGTGAGCCATGCCAGGCAGCTTCGGGCTCCCGCGTTCCGCAGCGGCGTGCGAGAATCGCGCATGCCGGTGCCGGATTCCCTCGCCGCCGAGGACTACTGCTATCTCCTGACGACCGGGCGCGTCACCGGCAAGCAGCGCACGACCGAGATCTGGTTCGCCATCGACGGGGACACGCTGTACATGCTCTCCGGCGGGCGCGAGCGCTCGGACCGGGTGAAGAACGCGCGCAAGACGCCGGCGGTGAAGGTGCGCATCGGCCGGCGCACGTTCGCCGGGACGGCGCGGCTGCCGCGCGGGCCGGAAGATGCGCGGGCGCGGCGGCTCGTCGCGGGCAAGTACCGCGCGCGCGGCCACCGCGATCTCGACGAGTGGGAGCGCGACGCGCTCGTCGTCGCGGTGGACCTGCAGATCGGAAGATGAGCCGGGCGGTGTCCCCCGGTTCAAGCTCCATCGCGACGCGCTGGTGAGCAGCACAGATGCGATGGCGCGGGGGCGGGCTTCCCGCCGAAGGAGACGATATGGCGCGCGTACGGCTCAACGAGACGCGGGACCTGCCGGAGGAGCACCGGCGCATCTTCGAGCGCATGGAAGAGCGCCAGGGCGGCGTCCTCAACATCTTCCGCGCGCTCTCGCACTGCCCGGAGCCCATGCGGCGCTTCATGCGCCTCGGCAGCTGGCTGCTCGAAGAGGGGCGCCTCTCGCCCGCGCTCCGCGAGCTGGCGATTCTCCGCGCCGGCTGGGAGTGCCGCTCGCGCTACGAGTTCTCCCAGCACGTGTCGTTCGCACGCCGTGCGGGGCTCACCGAGGCGCAGATCCGCGGCGTCGGCGACCCGACGATCCAGCTCTTCGACCCGCAGCAGATGGCGGTGCTGGCGTTCGCCGGCGAGCTCTCGCGCGACGCCGCGGTGTCCGACGCGACCTGGTCCGCCGCCGCGTCGTTCTTCGACGAGGCGGAGATGGTCGAGCTGGCGATGGTCACCGCGTACTACAACATGGTCTCACGGATGCTCAACGCGCTCGAGGTGGAGCTCGACGCGCGGGCGGCGGCGGACTTCGAGGCGGTCGGCGCCCCGTTCTGATCCGGAGGGCTGGCGGCGGCCGGCGGCCGCCGCCGTGGGATTGGCGCGCGCCAACGGTCACCCGTCCGCGCGAATCGGCGTAACGCAAGGATCACGCTCACGAAACTTGGCCGTAACACGACACGGCTACGCTCCCGCCATCCGAAACGTGCACAGCGGGAGTGAGAGAGCATGACCGACCTTTCTTCGGGCGATACGGCATGGGTGCTGGCCGCATCGGCGCTGGTGCTCTTCATGACGCCCGGGCTGGCGTTCTTCTACGGCGGGCTCGTCCGCAACAAGAACGTGCTCGGGACGATCATGCAGAGCTTCATCGTCATGGGGCTGGTCGGCGTGCTATGGGTCGTCATCGGCTACACGCTGGCCTTCGGGCCTGACGTCAAGGGCTGGGGGATCATCGGCAACCTGGACCACTTCGGGCTGAAGGACGTCGGCGCCGTCGGCGACTCGCAGGCTGGCCCGGGGATCCCGGCCGAAGCATTCATGATCTTCCAGGCGATGTTCGCAATCATCACGCCGGCGCTGATCACCGGCGCCTTCGCCGAGCGGGCGAAGTTCGGCCCGTTCCTGCTGTTCATGGCGGCGTGGTCGCTGCTGGTCTACGCGCCCGTGGCGCACTGGGTGTTCGCGGTCGACGGCTGGATCGCCCACGACGTGAAGGGCGTGGACTTCGCCGGCGGCACGGCGATCCACGTGAACGCGGGCGCCGCGGCGCTGGCGGCGGCGTTGATGTTCGGGCGTCGCAAGGGGTTCAAGGAAGAGCCGATGGAGCCGCACGACATCACGATGGTGGTGCTCGGGGCGAGCATCCTCTGGTTCGGCTGGTTCGGGTTCAACGCCGGCAGCGCGGGCGCGGCGAGCCCGGTGGCCGTCAACGCGTTCACGGTGACGAACACCGCGGCGGCCGCCGCGGCGCTGGCCTGGACCGGCATGGCGTGGCTGCTCACCGGCAAGCCGAGCGTCGTCGGCGCGGCGGCGGGCGCCGTCGCGGGGCTGGTCGCGATCACGCCGGCGTCCGGCTACGTGCAGCCGATGGAGTCGATCGCGATCGGGGGCATCGCGGGTGTGCTGTGCTTCCTGGCCGTGCAGTGGCGCACGCGCAGCTCGATCGATGACTCGCTCGATGTCGTGGCGGTGCACGGCGTCGGCGGGCTCACCGGCGCGCTGCTGACCGGGGTGTTCTGCGTCGCCGCGGCGACCACCGGCGCCAATGCGCTGGGGCACGGCGTCGACGGTCTGACGCACGGCGGCGGCTTCGACCAGCTCGGCCGGCAGGCGCTCGGCGTGCTCGCGGTCGCCCCGTACTCGTTCGTCATGACGTTCGCGATTCTCAAGGTGCTCGACCTGGTGTTCGGCATCCGCGTGAGCGAGGACGACGAGGTCGCGGGCCTCGACGTGTCCCAGCACGGCGAGCGCGCGTACATCTTCGGCGGCAGCGGCCCGGTGCTCGGCATCCCGGAGGCGATCCCGGTGCACACGCACGATGGGCGGCCGGCGACGGCGGCGGAGCACGCGTTGCAGACGAATCCCGGCGCGGCGCAGTAACGAAGGGACGCGAGGTTGAAAAAGATCGAAGCGATCATCCGCCCGGAGAAGCTGGACGACGTGAAGCACGCCCTGGCGGAGAAGGGATTCATCGGGCTGAACATCGTCGGCGTGACGGGGCGCGGCGTGCAGAAGGGCATCGTGCACGCGGGGCGCGGCGCGCAGGCGTACAGCGTGGACATGCTGCCGAAGGTGAAGCTCGAGACGGTCGTCGAGGACAAGGACGCCGACGACGTGGTGAGCATCATCCAGCAGGCCGCGTGGACCGGGAACATCGGCGACGGCAAGATCTTCGTGCTGCCGGTGGAGCAGGCCGTCCGGGTGCGGACGGGGGAGCGCGGCGGCGTCGCGATCTGACCGCCGCCGCGGCTGAACGAACGGACGAGGGCGGGCGCCCCGTGTCGCAGGAGCGGCACGGGGCGCCTTGCTTCTGCTGCGCGCATCCCCCCGCCGCCCGCAGCGTTGATCCCGGCGATCGCGCCTCGTACCCCATTCCTCCGGGATCGCGGATAACGCAGCAACAAGCGCCCCCGGCTGCGATTCTTGCCCGTAACGGGTGCCCGACTTAGGCTGATGCGCGCTGTCCGGGACTGCGCCGCGACGCGGCGGTCCTCCCCGGCGGCCTCACGCTGCAAACGAACCTGAAGGAGGCGTACTGTGGGCAACCGACTGGAGGGCAAGGTCGCGATCGTGACCGGCGGCGGCCGCGGCATCGGCCGGGCGGAGTCGCTGGCGCTGGCGGCCGAAGGCGCGCGCGTCGTCGTCAACGACTTCGGCGGCACCGCCGCCGGCACGGGCGGCGAGCGCGGCCCGGCCGACGAGGTGGTCGAGGAGATCAAGAAGCTCGGCAGCGACGCCGTCGCGAACTACGACAACGTCGCCGACTTTGCCGCGGGCGACCGCATGGTCCAGCAGGCGATGGACTCGTTCGGCCGGCTCGACATCGTCATCAACAACGCCGGCATCCTCCGCGACAAGATGATCTTCAACATGTCGGAGGAGGAGTGGGACATCGTGCTCGCGGTGCACCTGAAGGGGCACTTCAACCTCAGCCGGCACGCGGCCGTGGTCTTCCGCCAGCAGCGCAGCGGCGTGTTCGTGAACACCGCGTCAGAGTCCGGGTTGGGGAACCGCGGACAGGGCAACTATGCCGCGGCGAAGGAAGGCATCATCGGCCTGACGCGCACGCTGGCGCGCGACATGGGCGGCTACGGCGTGCGTGCGAACGCCATCCGGCCGCGCGCGGGGACGCGCCTCGTGATCAGCGACGAGATGCGCGCCGCCGCGGCGCGCGGCGGCGCGGCGGGCATGGGCCTGCAGGCGCTCGAGAACTTCGCGAAGCTCAACCCGCCGGAGGCCGTCGCGCCGTTCGTGGTGTGGCTCTGCACGGACGCGGCCGAGAACGTCAACGGCCGCGACTTCCTGGTGAGCGGGACGACCATCGGGCTGTACAGCCTGCCGGAGGTCATCGCGAAGGTCGACAACCCGAGCGGCGAGCTGTGGACGCTGGACCGGCTGGACCAGGAGATCCCGGAGAAGGTCACGAAGGGCCTGACGAACCAGTGGCCGCGCAAGGAAGAGAAGCCGGCGACCGCCTGAGGCCGCTGCTCGCGGCACGGAGGACGCTCTAGGGGCCGGGCATCACGCCCGGCCCCTCGCGTTGCGCGCGAGAGCCGGCGAACGGCGCATGCCGGCCAGCGGCCGGCCACCGGCGATCTCCCCCGCCGAGGGCTACAATCGCCACATGCCCGCGCTCCGCTTCGAGACGCCGGAAGCGCTCCTGCTCCTCCCCCTCGTCGCCGCGGCGCTCCTCGCGTGGGCGCGTCTGCGCCTGCGGCCGGCCGTGCGCATCGGGTCGGCGTCGCTCGCGGCGGGACTGCCCGTCACGTGGCGCCAGCGCGCGCGCTACGCGCCGGCGTTGCTGCGGGCGCTCGCCGTCGCGTCGCTCGTCGTCGCGCTCGCCCGCCCGCAGTCCGGCACGGCGGCGACGCGGTCGTCGCAGCAGGGGATCGACATCGTGCTGGCGTTCGACGTGTCGTCGAGCATGTCGCAGCCGTTCGCGCGCGACCGCAGCCGGCTCGACGTCGCGGAGGACGTGCTCTCGCAGTTCGTGCGCTCGCGCCAGCGCGACCGCGTGGGGCTCGTCGCCTTCCAGGGCTCGAGCCTGACGATGAGCCCGCTGACCACCGACTACGCTGCCGTCGCCGAGGCCGTGCGCAACTCCGGGCAACTGCGGCTCAAGGACGGCACGGCGATCGGCGTCGCGATCGGGCAATCAGTGAACCTGCTGCGCGACTCCGATGCCGCGAGCCGGGCCGTCGTGCTGCTGACCGATGGCGAGAACAACGTGCGGACCATCGACCCGCTCGCGGCCGCGCGCCTCGCCGAGAGCCTGGGCGTGCGCGTGTACACCGTCGGCGTCGTCAGCCTGCCGCCGGAAAGCGCCGTCGAGCGCTCGCGCGTCGGCGTCGATGAGCAGGCGCTGAAGCAGATCGCCGAGGTGACGGGCGGCACGTACAGCCGCGCCGAGGACCCGCAGGGGCTGCGCGCGACCTACGACCGCATCGATGCGCTCGAGCGGTCGCGCTTGCCGGCCGGCGCCGGGCGCACCTGGCGCGAGATCGCGCCGTATGCGCTCGCGGCCGCGCTGGCGGCGCTCCTGCTCGAAGCGGGGCTGCGCGCGAGCGTGCTGCGGGGGCTGCCATGAGCCTGGGCGCGCCGGGGTACCTCATCATGCTGGCCACCGTCGGGGCGCTCGCCGGCGCGCTCTGGCTCGCCTTGCGGCGCGCCGGGCAGGCGGCGGACGCATTCGGGCGCGTGCGACGCCCGACGCGCGCGGCGTGGGCCGGGGCGGCGATGGTCATCGCCGGCGGCGCGCTCATCGTGCTGGCGGCGGCGCGGCCGCAGTCCGGCGACCGCGAGGCGCGTGGCCCGCGCACGGGCGTCGACCTCGTGGTGGCGGTCGATGTCTCGCAGAGCATGCTCGCGCAGGACGAGGACCCGTCGCGGCTCGCCGCCGCGCAGCAGCAGGTCTCGGCGCTGCTCGACCGGCTGCAGGGCGGCGGCACGCGCGTGGGCCTGGTGATGTTCGCCGGTCGCCCGTTCCCCCGCGCGCCGCTGACGACGGACGTGCGCGCGGTGCAGTCGCTCCTCGCCGGCATCGGCGACGAGCGCGAGATCGTCCTCGCCGGCTCGGACGCAGGCGCCGCGGTCGATGCCTCGGCGCAGCTCCTCGCCAGCGGCCGCGATGGCGCGAAGTTCGTGCTACTCGTGACGGACGGCGAGGGTGAGGGCGGCGAGCTGCGCGCCGCGGCCGGGCGCGCCCGCGCCGCCGGCGTGCGCTTGTACGCCGCGGGCGCGGGGACGGAGGCCGGCGCGCCGGTGGTCGATATCGACGCGCGGTCGGGCGCCGTACGCCCGCGTTCCGGCGAGAACGGGCCGGTGATCACGCGCCTCGACTCCGCCGCGCTGCGCGATGCCGCATCGGCCGGCGGCGGGCGCTACGTCGCGCTGACCGACGGCACACTGCCCTCGCTGGCGCCGGAGCTGCTGCGCTCGGGCGCGCGTCTGCCCGATGCCCCGCCCGGCCGCGCGCCGCGTGAGCTGCACCAGTGGTTCACGATCGCCGCGCTCCTGCTGGTCTTGACCGGCATTGCGCTGCCACTGCTCGACGACCGGGCGAGGCGCGCGCAGGGCGCGAAGGCGGTGCGGCGCCTCTGGCCGCTCGCGGCGGCCGGGCTCTTCGCCGGTGCGATCTGCGCGGGCGGCGTGGCGTCGCTCAACCGGGAAGGCAACCGCCGCTATGCCGCGGGCGACTACGCCGGCGCGCTCGATCGCTATCGCGCGGCGCTCGCGCTGGACGCCTCGCTCGCCGAGTTGCACCACAACGCGGCGAACGCGCTGGCCGGCGAGGGCGAATACGACCGCGCGGTCGAGGAGGCGCAGGCGGGCCTGCGCGACGCGCCCGATGCCATGCGCGCGCGGCTGGAGTACGAGATCGGCACGTACCAGGCGAGCGCAGGCCGCGTGCAGGACGCGGTCGAAGCCTACAAGCGCTCGCTGCTCGCCGACCCCGCCGACGCCGACGCGAAGCACAACCTCGAGGTGCTTTCGCAGCGCGCGCGGCCATCGCCGACGCCTTCGCCGCCGCCCGCCGAGGGCACGCCGTCGCAGGGCAGCGGCACGCCGTCCGGCGCCGAGCGCGGCACGCCCGCCACGGACGGCACCCCCGGCGCCGGCGCAACCGCCGAAGCGACGCCCCAGCCGACCTCGCGCGAGGCGGAGCGCACGCTCGAGGAAGCGCTCGCGGGCATCGACCAGCAGTTCTCGCGGGAGGACGCGCTGCGGGTGCTCGACCTGCTGCAGGAGGCGGACCGCGCGGCGCTGCGCGAGGACGCCGCGCGCGGGATCGGCCAGCCAGCGCCGTAGGAGGGACGAGAGGACGGGCGGTGAGTGACGGGGCATCACGGATGCCGTCATCTCCTCGGCCGTCGTTCCGCCGATGCTAGAATGCAGCGCCGCGGAGGGGTCGCATAGTGGCCTAGTGCGGGCGCCTGCTAAGCGCTTATCTCGGGAAACCGGGATCGAGGGTTCGAATCCCTCCCCCTCCGCCATTCTCATGTCCATCATCACGCGCATCGTCGACTTCCTGCGCGGCCCGTCCGATGACGGGCGGCCGCCGCGTCTGCCCTCGCCCGACGCGCTGACGTTACTGACGCGCCCCAACGGCGAGCCGGAGGCGGTCCTGCTCCGCAGCATCCTCGAGCAGCAGGGCGTCCACTCGATGATCCGCAACCGCGACGCGGCGACGGCTCAGTCGGGCGCGCTCGGCCCGCCCTGGGCCTACGAGCTGTGGGTGCTGCGCAAGGACCTGAAGCGCGCGCGAGAGGCGCTCGAGATCGACGACGAGGCCGAATGAAGCGCCTCCTGCGCGCGAGCCGGCGATTCATGGGCGGACCGGCGGTGCGCGCCGAAGACGATGCCGCCGGCCGGGCCGGAGAGCATCGTCGACGCGTAGATCCGCGGGGAATGCGCGTGCTGTCGCGGGACGATGAGCGCGCGTGGAGCGTGCTCGGCCGCGGCGACGAGCGCCCCACGCGCTCCTGAGGCGCCGAGACGAAGGGAGCAGCGATGGACATCCACGGCGAGACGTTCGGCGGCGCCTTCCCCTGGCGGTCGAGCTATATCGATGTCGGCGGCGGCGCGCGCATGGCCTGCATCGACGAGGGGCGCGGGGAGCCGGTCGTGATGCTCCACGGCAACCCGACCTGGAGCTTCCTGTACCGGAAGTTCATCGCCGCGCTGGCACCGCGATACCGCGCGGTCGCGGTCGACCACCTCGGCTTCGGGCGGTCCGACAAGCCACTCGACGCGACCTACACGCTGGAGGCGCACAGCGAACGGCTCGGGCGCGTGCTCGATGCGCTGGGCCTGCGCGACATTACGCTCGTGATGCAGGACTGGGGCGGGCCCATCGGACTCGGTTGGGCGGTCGAGCATGTGGATCGCGTGAAGCGGCTCGTCATCATGAACACCTGGGCGTTCCGCGTCGCCGGCGGCACGCAACTCTTCCCGTTGCTCGAGCTGTTCCGCCAGCCGGTGGTAGGGCAGGCGATGGTGCAGGGGCTGAACCTGTTCGTCGAGGGCTTCCTGCCGGCGGGCATCGCGCGCAAGGAGCTGCTGCCGGAGATCATGCCGGCGTACCGGGCGCCGTTCCCGGACTACAACAGCCGCATCGCGACCTGGCGCTTCCCCAACGACATTCCCGTCGGCGACGGCCATCCGTCGACGCCGGCGATGGGCCGCATCCAGGACCGCCTGGGTGTGCTCCAGGTCCCCACGCTGATCGTCTGAGGCATGCGCGACCCGGCGATACCGCCGCCCGTGCTGCAGGCGTGGCGCGCCGTCTACCCGCACGCGGAGGCGCACGAGATCGAAGCCGCCAGCCACTTCCTCCAGGAGGACGCGCCGGACGAGATCCTCGCTCGCCTCGCGCCCTTTCTCGCCCGCACGTAGGCGTATCCCGATATACGGCGCGTCGCCCCGGCGGCGGTCCGCATCGCGCGCCGCCGGAGGACGCCGGGTGGCGCCCCTATCCGCGCCGGCGCCGGCCCGGCTCCGCCCGGGGTGACGCCCCGGTGTTTCCCGATGCTCCCTACGGAAATTAGGGGCGCTCCCCTACGCCTCCTGAGGGAAAACCCTTATGTGCAGCCTCGCCGCCCGCCCTGATAATCCGCCCACGTTCGCAGGGAGGTGAGCGATGGAATCGATGGCGACGGCGGCTTGCGTGCACCACTGGGTGCTCGGCACTCCGGAGGACGAGGTGGTCCGCGGGCGCTGCAAGCGGTGCGGCATGGAGCGCGAGTACCCGGCGTCGCTGGACTTCAGCGGCCCGGCGACGATCGTCGATGAGGTCGCCCGGCCGGTCAGCCGCCCCGTGCGGCTCGTGCCGGACCGGGAGCCGGGCACCGTTGTCGCCGCAGGATCGGGCGTGGTAGGGTAGCGCGCCGCTCCCTTAGGAAACCCCTAAGGGTTTGTGAATCAGTGCAAGGACCGGCGCCCGGCGCCGCATGAGACATAAAGGGGGACACGATGACGAACGGAATGGCGCCCCGTGCGCACGCGAGCCGCATCAAGGTGCTGATCGTCGATGACCACGCCGTGCTGCGCCAGGCCCTGAAGATGCTGCTCGAGAACCAGCACGAGGTCGAGGTCGTCGGCGACGCCGGCAACGGGCGGGAGGCGCTCGACGCCGTCGAGAAGCTGCACCCGGACGTCGTGCTGATGGACATGGTGATGCCGGGCCTGAACGGGCTGGAGGCGACGCGCCAGATCCGCCGCCGCTCGCCGAAGACGAAGGTGCTGATCCTCACGGGGTACATGGAGGACGAGCAGATCTTGGCGGCGCTGCGTGCCGGCGCCAGCGGCTATGTCGTCAAGAAGTCGGACGTCCAGGAGCTCCTGCTCGGCATCCAGTCGGTGCACCGCGGCAACACATACTTCAGCTCCGCGATCAGCGATGGCGACGCCGTGCAGGACTACCTCTGGCAGGCGAAGAAGCCGGAGTCGAAGTCGGGCTATGACCTGTTGACGAGCCGCGAGCGCGAGGTGCTGCAGCTCATCGCCGAGGGCTACTCGAACCAGCGGATCGCGCAGGAGCTGTTCATCAGCGTGAAGACGGTGGAGGCGCACAAGGCGCACATCATGTCGAAGCTGCACGCGCAGAACCGCACGGACCTGATCCGCTACGCCATCCGCAAGGGGATCGTCGGGCTGGAGAGCGGGCCGGACCTGGACAGCGGCAGCGAACAGGCGGTCGGCTGATGGCGCGCGCGCAGACATCGCGGACGAGGAAGCTGAGCGCGCTGATCCCGGAGATCACGCGGGCGCGGCCCGAAGAGCTGCGCGATGGCTACCTGAACCGGCTGCGGCGCCTGCTGCGGCTGCGCCGGGACCACTTCGATGAGCTGAACGAGCAGGGGCTGCGCCTGCTCGACCGGTCGATCTTCGCGGCCTACTGCGACTGCCTCGACATCGGCCAGGGCGAGGCGGCGAGGGCGGTGCTCAAGGATGTGCGGCTCACGCTCTCGCTCTCGAACCGTAAGCGGGCGTAGCTGCCGCGACAGTGGAGCATGGAAGATGGAGGACGGAGACGTCCTCCATCTGTGTTCTGGGTCACCCGGCCGCCGGCGCGCAACGCTCGCATGCCTTCGCCGCCGATCCGAATTCGCGCCGCGCCCAGGCCTGGAGCGCGTCCGTGGTCTCCGCGCAGACCTTTACGTAGTCGCGCGTCCAATACGTGCCGCGCGTGGGCCTGCCGCGGATGGTCGTGCACTGCGCAGCGTGCAGCACCAGGTAGCTCGCGGACGCCGGACGCGTGCTGTTGATGACGAATCCGTGCGGGTGCCGGTCGAGCCAGCCCAAATATTCGTCGTCGTCGTCCTCGAAGATCACCATGCGCGGACCCTACGCCTGCATGCCCCCCTGGAGCAACACGCCGTTGTGGATCAGGAAGCTGCGGACGGTGTTCCCCCACTTCGCCTTGCGGATGCGCGAGCCTTCCACCCTCGCCTGCCACTCGTCGATCAGCGCCGCGTAGCGGGCGCGGCCCTTCGTGCGGATGCGCTTCTCGCCGTCCTTGACCATGGTCGTTTCCTTGATGATCTGGTCGGGGTCGCGTCCGACGTGGCGGCAGAAGGCCTCGAGGATCGGCAGCCGCTCGGGGTCGTCGGTCGCCGGGTCGCCGCCCCAGTGCTGGCGCAGGCCGTCGAGCCAGGACTGCACGCTCTGGTACTCGAGCAGCGGGCGCAGCTCGAGCGGCGACGTCTGCGCATGGTCCGTCATCCGTGGTCCTTTCGCGTCTCGCGCCGTGTCTGGCTGGTGAGGCCTGCGGGCGGCCGCGCCGAGAATGACGCGGCTCTATCGCGTCCAGCTTCCAGCGCCCGGCGTTGAGATCGGCGCCGCCGGCTGGTATCGCACGAGTCGTCCCGCCCGCGCCATCGCCGGCGCGATCACATCGGCAGGCCGTACTTCTCGGCGAGGCGCTTGATCTCGGCGATGCGCTCGGGGTCGTTGGGCTTCGCCGGCTCCTGGATCATCTTCGCCTGCTTCAGCTCCTCGACGACCTTCGGGTCGCGCTTGAACGGCTTGCCGTACTCGCCTTCGAAGTACAGCTCCTCGAACGGCGGCCGCGGGCGCTGGCCTCCGGCGTCCCACGATTCGGCCGGGTAGCCCACGAGGATCGTCGAGAGCGGGATCCACTCGTCGGGCGTCTTGAACACTTCCTTGAGCACCGCGCCGTTCAGCGTGACGAGCCCGACCCCCAGGCCCTCATCGACCCCCGTCAGCAGCGCCTGGCACATCGCCACGCCGACGTCCATCGTCGAAGCGATCGGGTAGCCGGGGCTCTGCGTCATGGGCTTGAGGATCTGCGGATAGACGAACTCGTCGACGAACTTGTGGCTCCAGCCGTGGGTGGGCGCCAGCGCGCCGACGTCGACGAGCTCCTTGAGCCGCGACCCCTGGATCTTGTTGACGATGCTCAGGTCGTTGAAGAAGTGGATGTGCACCGGCGCCAGCTCGGTGTTGAGCGCGGCGACGGGCGTCTTGAGGCGCTTGAGCTGGTCCTCCGTCAGGTCGTCGCGGAAGCCGACGATGGCGCGCGCCCAGTGCGCGTTCACCGCGCACGACGCCAGTCGCGCCGCCTCGAGCATTTTCTGGATCTTCTCGCGCTCGACCGGACGGTCGGGGTCGAAGAATCGGATCGAGCGGCGCCGGCCGATGACTTCCTTGAATTCCATGCTGGCCTCCGGAATGCATCTCGCGCGGTCGCTGAATTGTGTGGCGGGCAGGGGTAGAGATCAACGCGCTGCGCCCGCCGCCGCAGGCTCACCGCACGGAGCGATGCTCGCGCGCGGCGCCGCGCAAGGACCGGGAGCGCGTGCCGCCCGTGGTTCTTGGCTCTGGGTTCTACGTCCGCTGTTGGCTACCGTATCGCGGAGACGCAGGGGAGGGGCGCCATGGACTTCGAGCAGATCCTCTACGAGAAGCAGGACGGCGTGGCCACGATCACGCTCAACCGCCCGGAGCGGATGAACGCCTTCACGGACGTCATGATCCGCGAGTGGGCGCAGGCCCTGGAGGACGCGCGGGTCGACCGCGACGTGCGCTGCGTGGTGCTCACGGGCAACGGGCGCGGCTTCTGCGCCGGCGCGGACCTGCGCGGCGGCTCGGGCGTCGGCGAGGCGGCGCGCGCCGAGCGGCCGCCGACGGCCGCCGATCGGCGCAACTGGCTCCGCGACGGCGTCCACCTGGTCGCGCGCGCGGCGCAACTGCTCGACAAGCCGTACATCGCCGCGGTCAACGGCGCGGCCGTCGGCGCGGGCATGGACATGGCGTCGATGTGCGACCTGCGGTTCGCGTCCGAGCACGCGCGCTTCGCGATGTCGTACGTGAAGGTCGGCCTCGTGCCGGGCGATGGCGGCTGCTACTTCCTCCCGCGCATCGTCGGCATCGCCCGGGCGCTGGAGCTCATCTGGACGGGCGACTTCGTCGACGCGAAGGAGGCGCTGCGGATCGGCTACGTCACGCACATCACGTCCGCGGAGGAGCTGATGCCCGAGGTCACGGCGTTCGCGCGGAGGCTCGCGGACGGCCCGGCCGTGGCGATGCAGCTCGCGAAGCGGCTGGTCTACCGCGGGCTGGAAGGCGCGAGCTGGCACGAGGCGTTCGAGATGGCGGGGCAGGCGATGGCGATCGCGCAGGCGACCGAGGACGCGCGCGAAGGCCCCCGCGCGTTCGTCGAAGGCCGCCCGCCGAAGTTCACGGGGCGGTGAGGCCGGTCGCGCACGGCGGCGTTTCGTCGCCAGTCGCGACCGGTGGGTAGCGGCGGCGGCGAAACCGGGGCGAGGCCCGCGGCGCCGCGCCGCGCACCGTGCGATCGGCGCGCGGAGCACGAGGGGCGCCTGCTCGCGCAAGCGCCCCTGCGGCCTTCGCCCGAATGCCTGTGGCTACGCCGGCACGGCGGCCGGCTCCGACTCGACGCGCTTGCCCACCGCGTGCGCGACCTTCGTCACGTTCTGCATCACCGTGCCGAACGTATCGAACGTCAGCGACTGCGCGCCGTCCGACAGCGCGTGGTCGGGGCTCGGGTGCACTTCCAGGATCAGGCCGTCGGCGCCGGCGGCGATCATGCCGCGCCCCACCGGCTCCACGAGGTGCCACTTGCCCGTGCCGTGGCTCGGGTCGGCGATCACCGGCAGGTGGCTCAGCTCCTTGATCAGCGGGATGGCGTTGATGTCCATCGTGTTGCGCGTCGCCGTCTCGAACGTGCGGATCCCGCGCTCGCAGAGGATCACGTTGCGGTTGCCCTTCGCCAGGATGTACTCGGCCGCGAGCAGCCAGTCCATGATCGACGACGACATGCCGCGCTTGAGCAGCACCGGCAGGCCCGTCTTGGCGACCTCCTCGAGCAAGAAGAAGTTCTGCGCGTTGCGCGTGCCGATCTGCAGCACGTCCGCGTAGCGCGCGACGAGCTCGACGGTCGGCTCGGACATGACTTCCGTGACGACCGGCAGCCCGGTCTCCTCGCGCGCCTGCACCAGCAGCTTCAGTCCCTGCTCCTCGAGCCCGCGGAAGCTGTAGGGCGACGTCCGCGGCTTGAAGGCGCCGCCGCGCAGCATCGATGCGCCGCGCTCCTTGACGGCGCGCGCCGTGCTCATGAGCTGCTCTTCGCTCTCGATCGCGCAGGGGCCGGCGATCACCGTCACCGTGCCCTCGCCGACCTTGACGCCGCGCACCTCGACGATCGTGTCGGCCGGCTTGAACTCGCGGCTGCAGAGCTTGTATGGCGCGCTGATGCGCACCGTGCTGTCGACGCCCGGCATCGTCTCCAGGTCATCGGCGAGCTCCGGGTAGACGATGCCGACGACGCCGATGACCGTGCGCTCGGCGCCCTCGATCGGGTGGCCGGAGAGGCCGACCTCCTCGAGGCGCCGCATGACGCCATCGAACTCCTCGCGGGAGTACCCGGGTTTCATGATCACCATCATCGTGTCAACCTCCTCCGCGCCGGCGCGTTACGCCTGGCCCTGCTGGCCCAGCAGGTCGGGACGCAGGCGCTTCGCCCCCCGCAGGTATACGAACTCGATCTCGTCGGCAGTCTTCGATGTGTTGACGTGCATCAGGATGCGCAGGCACATCGGCAGGCTGCCCGGGACGTTCATCTCGTGCGCGCACATGAGGGCGACCTTCGTCCACCCCAGGTCACGCGCGGCCACCGCCGGGAACTCCGCGTCGAGGTCGGGCGTCGTGCTGAAGAAGACGCTCGCGACATCGTCGCGCTGCACGCCGTTGGCTTCGATGATGGCGGTGAGGAGCTCGGTGGTCGCCTGGAGGATGGCTTCCCGGGTGTTGTGCTCGACCGTCGTCGCGCCCCGGATCCCCCGCAACCGCATCGCCTCGTCCGTACTCCTGCCCGGGCGCCCGGCGGAGGGCGCCTCGCCTTCGGACGTGCCGTCCCGCAGTGGCGGCCTAGCGGCGTCCAAAGACGCCGGCCGCGGAGGCATAGGCGCGGCCATCGGAGGTCCTGCGGGAACCTTCGCTGGCTCTAGACGCTGGCCTCCGTACGGCCGGTGAGCACCTCAACATAATCCCGAACCCGTCGTACTCGCTCGTCCTGAGGCGATGACTCTACCAGATCGATAATCGCCGCGCCCACGATGGCGGCGTCCGCAAGTCCCCGCAGCGCCGCGACGTGTTCGCGCCGCGAGATCCCGAAGCCGACCGCGAGCGGCAGGTCGGTCTTCGCCCGAAGCCGCCCGAGGAACCCGGGCAGCTCCTCGGCGAGCTTCGCCCGCGCCCCGGTGACGCCGACCACGCCGACGCAGTAGATGAAACCGCTCGCCCGGGAGACGATCTCATCCAGCCGTCGGTCGTCGGACGTCGGCGCCGCCAGGTAGATCAGGTCGAGCCCATGGCGGCGGCAGAGCGCCCGAGTGGCGTCGGACTCCTCCGGCGGCAGGTCGACGATGATGAACCCGTCGGCCCCGGCCTCTGCGGCGTCCGAGATCAGGCGTTCCTCGCCAAGGGCGAGGAACGTGTTGCAGTATCCCATAAGGACGATCGGCACTTCAACCCCGGATTGACGTAACCGCCGCACGGCGCCGACGACCGCCGCTGGCGTCGTGCCGTTCTGGAGCGCGCGGTACGACGCCTTCTGGACGCTCGGGCCGTCGGCGAGCGGGTCGCTGAAGGGCATGCCCAGCTCGAGCCCGTCGGCGCCCGCGTCCACCATCGCCCGGGCCAGCGCGATGCTCGTCTCGTAGTCGGGGTAGCCGATGGTCTGGAACGGCATGAAGGCCACCCGGCCTTCCGCCCGCGCGGCGGCGAGGCGGGGTCCGATGCGGCTCACAGCGGCACCAGGTGGATGGTCGCGGCGAGCGGGTGCAGCAACGCCGGCAACGACGGCGCCACCGACTGGTCGCACGAGCCGCCCGCGATGAAGGCGATCGAGACGCTGTTGAACGCCAGGTGCGCGAGCATGTTCGAAAAGATGTTACCGGAGCGCCAGTACGCGAAGGCGAACACCATGCCGGCGCCGGCTATCGGGATGAAGGACTTGGGGATCAGGTGGGCCCCGCCGAACAGGACGCCGCTGAGGACGATGCCGGCGGGGACGCCCCACTTCCGGGCGATGCCGGGGAACATGAAGCCGCGGAAAAACAGCTCTTCGCAGATCGGCGCGAAGACGATGACGACCACGCTCGCCATCGCCAGCAGCGCCCGCTCATCGCGCACGCCGGACGGGATCTGCTCCGCGCACTTCGTCTTCAGGAAGTCCAGGTTGAAGAGGTCGATGATGATGCCGTAGATGACGGAGACGATGAACGCCGTCACGAACGCCGCGGCGGCCCAGCCGAGCGTCTCCCAGCCGGGCGGCTTGAGCCCCAGGCGCTCCAGCCCGCCGCCGTAGCGCATGAACGTCAGCCGCAGCGCGACGAACGCGATCGCCACCTCGACGAGCGCGCCGGTGACGAACGCGGTGGCGTAGGTCGCGTCGCTCTTGTCGGAGGTCGCGACGATCGCCGGGATGAGGGCGATCTGGCCGGCCACGAACAGCCCGACGAACCAGGCGATGCCCTCGATGACATCGCGCAGCCCCCAGTCGATGCGCTGGCCGCCGATCTCGAGCGGGGGTTGGGGCGGTGGCGGAGGGAAGGCCGAATCCGCGGTGAGAGCCATCTGCGGAAAGTATCGCCAATCACCGCCGGGAGCGCGAACCGGGGCGAGGGATGGTGGTCTGGTCGGTGGTCGGCCGCAGGGAGTGCGCGGGCTATGGGTCGAAGCAGGACAGCACCGCGTCCCAGGCCAGCTCGGACGCCACGATGGACAGCACCGCCTCCTCGCCGTCGGCCGGCGGCCCCTCGTTCGTGCTCACGGCCCACAGCACGTCGCCGTCGCTCAGCGTGTGGAACGGCTCGATGGCGCGCGACATCGACGCGTGCACCTGGCGCGCGATCTGGACCTGCGCGTGCGGGCGAAGCTGGCGGTCCGTCACTACGAGCGTGAGGGTCGTGTTGCCGGGCGGGGGCGGCGCCGCGTCGCGCGCGACGAGCACATCGCCCGCGCGCATGCGCACGCCGGACGCCGGCTCGCGGTGACCGCGGACGACCGCCCCGTCGCGCCCGACGATCGCGCCGACCGCGTTCACCACGGTGAACACCGCGATGTGCGTGCCCTCGCGCTCCAGGCAGGCCGCGCCCTGCCCGCCCGGCTCGCGCTCGAACGGCGCCGGCAGCGCCTTGCCCACGCTCGCCGAGACGCCGGCGCCCCGCGCGCCGAGCGGGAAGGCGCCCGCCTGCGCTGCGCGATACGCCGCCGCGCCGAGCGCCTTGTCCGGGTACAGCGCGTTCTGGCGCGGCCGGTAGTCGAAGATGATCCCGCCGGAGACGAGCGCGATATCGAGCCAGTCGGTGGACCAGCCGCGCTCCGCGAAGATCGCCGAGGAGACGCCGGTCGCGGCCTCGAGCCCGTACGCGGAGCCCCCGGCGAAGCACAGCGCATCGATCGCCATGCCGCCGGCGTGGTAGGCCTCGGTGAAGATCGTGGCATGGGCGCCCCCGCGGACGTCCACCGCCGCCGTTGAGCCGCGCGGGAAGGCGAACACGGTGCAGCCCGTCGGCCCCTCGGCGTACTCGGCGACGCCGACGCGGAGCGAGGGCATGCCAAGGCCGAGCGTGCGTCCGCCGGACACGATCCGCGGCTGCGGGCGCAGGCTCTCGTTCGACTCGCGCGGTGCGGCTCCGGCCACGTTCCCTCCCTCGTCGGGGGCGGCTGTCGCGAAGCTACGCGGGCGTCGTCCCGAGCGCAAGCGGTCAGCGCGGCAGGATCTCCGAGACCGGCGCGAAGCCGTAGCCCGCCGCGCGCAGCGCATCGATGACGCGGGGCAGGGCGACCCCGTCCTGCGAGTCCGCGCCCACGTGCATGACGATGATCGCGCCGGGCTCGGCCAGCTGCGCCACGCGCGCAACGATCTCGTCCGCCGTCGCGCCATTCCATCCGAGCGTGTCGATCGTCCACATGATGATCCAGGGATAGCCGTCGGCGCCCGCGTCCGCCTGCACCGATGCGTCGATGTCGCCGTACGGCGGGCGGAACAGCGGGTGCGTCGTGCGGCCGGTGATACGGAAGACCGTCGTCTCCGTGCGCGAAAGCTCGAGGGCGCGCTCCTCCGCGGTGAGCGCGGGCGCGCCGGTCGAGCGGCCGGTGAACGACGCGTGGTCGTAGGAGTGATTGATGAACTCGTGCCCCTGGGCGGCGATGGCGAGCAGCAGCTCCGGGTTCTGCTCACCCCATTTCCCCGTGACCCCGAAGCTCGCGCGGATCCCCTGCGCCGCCAGCGTATCGAGGATCTGCGCGGTGAAGCCGGCGTCGCTGCCGGCGTCGAACGTCAGCGCGACGACGCGCCGCGAGGCGTCGCCGCGGTAGACGAGGCGGGCGGGGCCCGGCGCCGGCGTGGGGCTGGCCGGTGGCGGTGCGCCCGTCGCGGATGGCTCCGGCTCCGTCGTCGGCGCTGGCGGCGTGGCCGCAGCGGTCCGCGTCGCAAGCGCCGCCGTCGCGCTCGTCGCGCCGTCGCCGGGCGTCGGGCTGGCGGGGCGCCCGCGGCCGCCGTCGCACGCGACGCCGGCCACGAGCATCGCGCCGGCGAGCAACAACGCCATCGCCCTGCGGCGGCGCCGCGCCCGCCCGCCGCCCGGCGCGCTGAGGATCGACGTTCGTGTCACGCGGTCAGTGTCGCACGCGCGAGCCGCGCCGCGCGCCGCCGTTGCGCGCGATGCCCGCCGCGGGCGCGCGACCGGCGCACCGCACGAACGGATATGCCCGCTCACCCGCCGGCGATCGCCGGCACGATCTGCAGCTCGCTCGCCGGACCGACCGGCGTGGTGACGTCGTCGGCCTCGTCGCCGTCGATCCAGACCGCGATCTCGGGTCGGATGCGCCCGCCGTCGAGCAGCCGCGCGGCGATGCCCGGACAGTGCGAATCGAGGTCGTCGATGAGCGCGCGCAGCGTCTCCCCCGTGGCCTCGACCGTGTGCGCCCCGTCGCACAGCGGCCGCAGCAGCGCCGGGATCCACACCGTCGCCACGCGGCGCGCCTACGAGAGCCCGGCCGTGGTCTCGAGGATGCGCCGCGGCGACATCGGCAGCTGCGTCTGGCGCACGCCCGTCGCGCGATAGATCGCGTTCGCGATCGCGGCCAGCGGCGGCACGATCGGCACCTCGCCCACCCCGCGCACGCCGAACGGGTGCCGCGGGTTGGGCACCTCGACGATGATCGTCTCGATCATCGGCACGTCGAGCGCGGTCGGCATGCGGTAGTCGAGGAAGCTCGCGTTCGCCATGCGCCCGGCGTCGTCGTACGCGTACTCCTCGTTCAGCGCCCAGCCGATGCCCTGGACGACGCCGCCCTGCATCTGCCCCTCGACGTACGCCGGGTGGACCGCCGTGCCGGCGTCCTGCACGACGGTGTAGCGCAGGATCGTCACCTTCCCCGTCTCCGGGTCCACCTCGACGTCCGCGATCTGCGTGCTGAACGCGCCGCCGACCCCGCGCCCGACGACCGAGCCCGTGGCGACGAGCGGCGCGCCCGTGCGCAGCACCTCGACGGCCATCTCCGCGAAGGTAGCCGACTTCGCGGGGTCGGACGCGCACGTCAGCCGCCCGTCCTCGTACGCGATGTCCTCCGCCGCCACGCCCCAGTGCTGCGCGGCGCGGGCGACGAGCTGGCGGCGCACCTCCATGCCGGCCTCGTGCACCGCGATGCCGGTCGCGAACGTCACGCGACTGCCGCCCGTGACGTCGTTGTAGCCCACGGCGTCCGTATCGGCGACGGTCGGCTTCACGGCCTCGACGCCGATGCCCAGCGTCTCCGCGAGCTGCATCGCGAGCGACGCGCGCGAGCCGCCGATGTCGGTCGAGCCTTCGACCAGGCTCACCGTGCCGTCGCCGTTCACGATCACCGTCACGCTGGAGCGCATGCCGCCGTTGAACCAGAAGCCCGAAGCGACCCCGCGCCCGCGCGAGGGGCCTTCGAGCGGCGTGTTGTAGTGCGCGGAGGCGAGCGCCGCCTCGAGGCACTCCTCGTGGCCGATGCGCGGGAACGGGCGGCCGCCGGGGCCGCGGGTGCCCTCGCGCGACGAGTTCTTGAGCCGGAAGCGGAGCGGGTCGATCGCGAGCCGCTCCGCCAGCTCGTCGACGACCTGCTCGACCGCGAACGCCGCCGCGGGCGCCCCGGGCGCGCGATAGGCCGCGACCTTCGGCTTGTTCACGACGACGTCGTAGCCGTCGATCTTCGAGTTCGCGACGTCGTACGGCGCGAGCGCGGTCATGCAGCCCGCCATCACGGGCGAGCCCGGGTAGGCGCCGGCTTCGTACACCAGCTCCAGGTCGGCGGCGGTGATCCGCCCGTCCTTCGTCGCGCCCATCTTGACCCGGGCGTGGATGCCGGAGGTCGGCCCGGTGCCCTCGAACACCTCCGTGCGGTCCATCTGCACCTTCACCGGCCGGCCTGCGCGCTTCGCCAGCAGCGCCGCGACGGGCTCGAGGTAGACGACCGTCTTGCCGCCGAAGCCGCCGCCGATCTCCGTCGGGATCACGCGGATCTTCGATGGCGGGACATCGAGGATGGCGACGCACTGGTCTCGCACCGTGAAGGCGCCCTGCGTGCACGTCCAGATCGTGATCTGCCCGTCGCTCGACCAGGTGGCCGTCGCCGCGTGCGGCTCGATGTACCCCTGGTGGACCATTTTCGTGACGAACTCGCGCTCGACGACGACGTCCGCCTCCGCGAACCCCTGCTCGGCGTCGCCCGTGACGAACTGGTAGTGCGCGGCGACGTTGCTCGGGCCGCCGCTCTCGCCCGCCATCGAGCGCGTGACGCGCCGCTCGTCGAGCAGCGGCGCGTCCGGGCGCATCGCGTCGCGCGCGTCGAGCACCGCCGGCAGGGGCTCGTACTCGACGTGGATGAGGTCGAGCGCCTCCGCGGCGACATGCGGGCTGACGGCGGCGACCGCGGCGACGGCGTGCCCGCGGTAGAGCGCCTTGTCCTGCGCCAGCACGTTCCCCGAAAGCTCCCGCATGTTCACGGCGCTCTCGCCGACGTCGGCGACGCGGTCCTCCGCTCCGGGCAGGTCGGCGGCGGTGATCACGGCGTGCACCCCCGGCAGCGCCTCCGCCCGCGACGTGTCGATGCGCAGGATCCGGGCATGCGCGTGCGGGCTGCGTTTCACCCGGCCGTAGAGCATCCCGGGCAGGCGGATGTCGGCGCCGAATTGCGCCCGGCCCGTGACCTTGTCGATGCCGTCCGGCCGGAGGGGCCGCGTGCCGATCACCCGGTACGGGCGCGTCGTCTCGGTGGTCATGCGTGTCCTCCTTCCGCCGGGGAGGCCTGCTGCAGCTCGGCCGCCGCGTCGAGCACGGCGCGCACGATCTTGTCGTATCCCGTGCACCGGCAGAGGTTCCCGGCGAGCCAGTGCCGCACGCGGTCCTCCGTCGGCGCCGGTTCGCGGTCGAGCAGCGCCTTCGCCGACATGATGAACCCCGGTGTGCAGATCCCGCACTGCAGCGCCGCGTTTTCCAGGAAGGCGCGCTGGATCGGGTGCAGGCCGCCGTTCGCGAGCCCCTCGATCGTGCGGACCTCGCGGCCGTCGGCCTCGACGCCGAGGACGAGGCAGGAGTTGACGAGCGCGCCGTCGAGGATGATGTTGCAGGCGCCGCAGTTGCCGTTGTTGCAGCCTTCCTTCGCGCCGGTCAGTCCCAGCTCGTCGCGCAGCACCTCGAGCAGGCTCTGGCGTGGCTCGCAGAGGAACTCGACGTCGTCGCCGTTGATGCGCGTGGAAACGCGCGCGCGGCTGCTCATCGGGCGCCTCCTTCGTCCTTCGCCCGCACGAGCGCCCGTTCCAGCACGCGGCGCGCGAGCACCTGCGCCAGGTGGCGGCGCTGCGCCGCCGACCCGCGCATGTCGGTGATCGGCCGCGCCGTGGCGGCGGCGGCTTCCGCGGCGCGCGCGATCGTCTCGGTGGTCGCCGGCGAACCCGCAAGCATCGCCGCGGCCTCCGCTGCGAGCAGCGGCGTCGGCGCCACCGCGCCGAGCGCGATGCGCGACGCCGCGAACGTCGCGCCGTCGGGCGAGAGCGTGACGCTGGCGCCGCAGTTGCAGACGGCGATGTCCATCTCGTTTCGGGGGATGAAGCGCTCGAACGCGGCGCCGCTGTGCGGGGCCGCCGCCGGGATGCGCAGCGCCACGAGCATCTCGTCTTCGGCGAGCGCGCTCGCGCCCGGGCCGGTCGCCATCTGCTCGATGGGCAGCGTGCGCCCTCCCTGCGGCCCCGCGATCTCCGCGGTCGCGCCGAGGGCGATCAGCGCCGGCACCGAGTCGGCCGCCGGCGATGCGTTGCAGACGTTGCCGCCGAGCGTCGCGCGTGACTGGATCTGCGTGCCGCCGATCAGCCCCGCCGCCTCGACGAGCGCCGGGAAGCGGCGCGCCACCTCCGCATCCGCGCAGATGCGCGCGCACGGCACCGCGGCGCCGATGACCAGCCCGCCGCCCTCGAAGCGCATCTCCGTCAGCTCCGGGATCTTCTTGACGTCGAGCAGCAGCGCCGGGCGGCGCCGCCCTTCGCGCGCCTGGACGATGATGTCCGTGCCGCCGGCGAGCACGCGCGCCTCGGCCCGCCGCTCGCCGAGAAGCGCCAGCGCCCCATCCAGCGTCGCCGGGGCCGCGTATTCGATCTGGTGCACGTCCCTCCCGTCCGGTGCGCGCATACACGCCGGGCGCACGCTCCCCGGATACCAGACACTGCGCCGTCAGGCAATCGCGCTCACCAGTAGACCAAATCGAGGAATGCCGGGGTCGTGATCACCGGCGTGTCCGCGCGCCACTGGAGGTAGCGCGTCTCGGGGACGGGCTCGCGCGCCGCGAGCAGCTCCGCGACCTCCGGAAGGGTCTCGAGCGGCGCCACCAGGCAGTCGCGCCCGAGGCCCCCGGTGACGCCAACGAGGTGTTCGATCAGCGCCGCGAGCGCATCGGGCCGCCCTTCGGCGAAGCCGAAGTCGAGCAGCGCCGTGACGGCGAGCGTGCGCGTCTCGCCGGTCTCGCGGTGCGTCCAGCGCTCCATCGAATCCCGGCCCCGGTCCCACAGCCCGGCGCACGCGACGAGCTCGCCCGCGCGCTCCAGCACGTAGAAGTCGGACATTCCGTACGGTCGCAGTGAGGGACGATGAAAGCCGCCCGCGAGCCCGGCATCGAGACGGTCCATCAGCGACTGTGCGGTGTACGCCCGAAAAAGGTCGCGCCCGGCGTGGGTGCGATTGATGAGGGCGGCGCAGCGCTCCAGGTCCTCGTCGCGGGCCGGGCGCACCCCTTCCGCCGCTCCGGCCCCCGCCGGGTACTGCAGCACCGTCACCGGGATGCCCGGCACCTCCCCCTCGCGCACCGGCACGCTCTCCACCGCCGGCATGAACTTCCGGTTCCAGCGCTCCATCGTCATGTTGCCCGCGCGGATGATGTCGTACTGCAAGTGCGTGTTGCGCCCCAGCCCCACCGCCCACGGGAGCGACCGCACCCAGTGCGCGTAGCGCGCGCCGCGATGCGCTTCGTGCACGCGCATCGCCTGGCCGTAGTGGACGATGATCTCGCGGCCGCCGACGACCGTCCGGCGGATCGCGAAGGAGACGCAGGCGACGAGCGACGGGCCGTCGAAGAGGCCGTTGAGCACCGGCCGCTCCTGCAGCTCGAACTGCGCGAACGCATTCGGCCCGCGCTCCACCGTCACGTCCCAGTCGCCGATCCGTTCGGGCGCGTTGGCCCACAGCGACCGGAACTCATCGGCGTCCATTGGCGTGAGCTGGCGAAAGCGCATGCGGCCGTTGAGCAGCCGGTCCGCCCACGTGATCTCTTCCTCGATGCGCTCGCGCGACGCGTCCCAGCCCAAGAGCGCGCGCAGCAACCCTTCGCCGACCCGCAGCTCGCGCGCGCGCACGAGCAACTCTCGCGGCAGCCCGCGTTCCGCCCATTGCTGTTCGAGGTCGTCCGTGCCGTCCGCAGCCACCGCGTTTCCTCCACTGCGTGCCTGCCCGCGCGGATCCTCCGCGCGCCCGGCGTGAGAGCCGATCTTGCACTCCCGGCAACGCCGGCGCAACGGCGGTCGCCCCGCGCGTGCCGTGGCCCGGTGCGCGCGTTTCCCTCCCGCGCGGCGGCGTGGCGCGCCACGGATCGCCGGTCGCGGTGCACGCCACGCTGCCCTCCCCCGCGTCGGCGGAAGGAGGGCAGCGCGCTGCGTGCGGGCGCCGGCAGTTACCGGCCGCCACCCGCGTATGCCGGCTCGAGCGCAGCCGCGGCGGTCGTGGCCGCCGGAGCCGGCGCGCCGTGGATGTGCACCTGCGGCAGCCAGCCCAGCCAGCGCGGCAGGTACCAGTTCCAGTCGCCGAGCAGCTCCATCGTCGCGGGCACCAGCACCATGCGCACGATGGTCGCGTCGACGATGATCGCCACCGCGAGGCCGAACCCGACCTGCTGGAAGATGACCAGCTCGCTCGAAGCCATGCCGGCGAACACCGCGACCATGATCAGCGCCGCGCCCGTGATGATGCCGCCGGTCTGGCGCACGCCGTGCACCACCGATGCCGTGTTCGCGCCCGTCTCGTCGTACCGCTCCTTGATCCGGCTCAGCAGGAACACGTGGTAGTCCATCGAGAGCCCGAAGAGGATGGCGAAGAGGAACAGCGGCAGCCATGACTCGATGACCGGCGCCTCGCGGAACCCGAACAGCCCCGCGCCGAAGCCGTGCTGGAACACCAGCACCAGCGCGCCGTACGCCGCGCCGACCGACAGGGCGTTCATCGCCACGGCCTTCAGCGGCACCACGATCGACCGGAACGCGACGAGCAGGAACAGGAAGCTCAGCCCGAGCACGAAGGTGAACACCAGCGGCAGGTAGTGCATCTGCGCCGCCACCGAGTCCACCGTCTCGGCCGTGGCGCCGCCGACGTACACGTGCGACTCACCGTCCGTGAACGCCGCGGGGATGTACGCGTTGCGCAGGCGCTTCAACGCCGCCTCCGACTCCGGGCTCGAGAAGTCGCCCGGCATCGCCACCGTCAGCAGCGCCAGGTCGCCCGCGCCGTTCGTCTCGGACGTCGTCCCGCCGAAGAAGCCGTCCTGCGCGAGCGCCGCCTGCAGGTCCTCGATCTCGCGGGCGATCGTCGCCGAGCGCACATCCGGCGCATCGATCACGACGTCCGCGGTCAGCACGCCGTCGCTGAACTCGCGGTTCAGCACGTCGAATGCGTGCCGTGAGTCGCTGTTCTCCGGGAGCGTGCCGATCCCCACCGAACCCATGTTGATGCCGAGCGCGGGCGCGGCCGCCGCCACGAGCAGCCCGCCCGAGAGGAGCGCGCTGACCACGGGCCGCGCCGCCACCGCGCGCGCCACCAGCGCGAACACGCCGCCGGCTTCGCCCGCGCCCTCGCGCCGGCCGATGCGCGGCAGGCGGAGCGCGTTCACCTTGTCGCCCAGCAGCGAGAGGACCGCCGGCAGCAGCGTCAACGCCGCCGCCACCGTCGCGCCGACCGCGAGCATCGACCCCACGGCGAAGCTGCGGAACACCGGGTCCGGGGTGACCAGCATGCCGGCGAGCGCGATCGCGACGGCGCCGCCCGAGAACAGCACCGCGCGCGTTGCCGTGTTGCCGGCGGCGGCGATCGCGTCGACCTTCGCCAGGCCGTTCGCGCGCTCCTCCCGCACGCGCTGGACGATGAACAGCGAGTAGTCGACGCCCACCGCCAGGCCGATCATCGTGATGATGAAGACGACGTAGTTGGACATGCCCATCGCGTTGCTGACGAGCGCCGTGGCCCCGGCCGCGACGAACACGGACAGCAGCGCCACCACGATCGGCAGCCCCGCGGCAACGACGGCACCGAAGACCACGAGCAGCACGACGAGCGCGACCGCGACGCCGATCATCTCGCCGTGGTGGAGGGTGTCGGACATCGACGCGTTGATCTCGTTGCCCACGCTGCCGAACCCGACCGTCGTCACGCGGAAGCCATCGCGGCCGTCCAGCTCGTGCACGACGTCCACGAGCGGCGCCGCGTTGTCCGTCGCCTGGTCTTCGTTGCCGATGAGGCGCGCCGTGATCAGCGCGACGTGACCGTCCTGCGACACCATCCCCTGGTCGCCGTCGCGGTAGCTCGCCACCGACTGCACCTGCCGCAGCCCGCGCAGGTCGGCGACGAGCGCGTCGACCGCGCGCGCGAATCGCGCATCGCCGGCCGTCGCGTCCGCGGACTCGATGATGATGTACTCCTCGGGCGGCGTCTGCGCGCGCAGGCGCTCCTTGATCAGCGTGCTCGCCTTCGTCGCCTCGGTCCCCGCCGTGCTCGTGCTGGGCGAGAGGTGCATCGTGCCGGCGGCGAGGAAGGCCGCCACCACCAGGACCGCCCAGAGCCCGGCGAACCGCCACGGATGCCGCGCCGCCGCGCGCGCGATGCGGCCGGTGAACCCGCCGCCCTGAGCCTGCTTGCTGCCGAAACCGAACATCACGGACCTCCTCTGCGCTTGCTTCTTGCTTGCACCTGGAGGCTATGCCGCGCACACCTGCGCCGTCGTCGCGCGCAAGTAGGAACGTGGGTCAACCGGGGAGGGAGATTTCGGCCGCGCGTCTCCCTCTCGAGGGGTAGGCGAGCGGACGCAGCGCGAAGCGCTAGTGCGACTTCGGGCGCACGAGGCCGACGTCGTAGGCGAGGATCACCGCCTGCGTGCGGTCGCGCAGCCCGAGCTTCTCGAAGACGTGCTTCACGTGCGTCTTCACGGTGCCTTCGGTCAGCACCAGTTGCTCGGCGATCTCCGCGTTCGACAGCCCGTGCGCCATCAACCCGAGCACCTCGCGCTCGCGCTCCGTCAGCGCGCTCAACCGCGCGGCGTCCTCGCCGCCCGCCGGACCGGGCTGGGCCGCGAACTGGTTGATCAGCCGCCGGGTCACCGATGGCGCCAGCAGCGCCTCGCCCGCCGCGACGATGCGGATGCCGGCGACGAGGTCGGCCGCCGGCGCGCGCTTCAAGAGAAAGCCGCTCGCGCCCGCGCGCAGCGCCTCGTAGACGTACTCGTCCAGCTCGAACGTCGTGAGGATGATCACGCGCGACGTCCCCGTGCGGCCGAGCGCCATGATCTCTCGCGTCGCATCGAGCCCGTTCATCACCGGCATCTGGATGTCCATCAGCACGACGTCCGGGTCGAGCGTCTTCGTCAGCGCGACGGCCTCCGCGCCCGTGCCCGCTTCCCCGACGACCTCGATGTCCTCCTCCGAGTCGAGGATCAGCCGGAAGCCCGCGCGCACGAGGCTCTCATCGTCCACCAGCAGCACGCGGATGCTCATACCGCCGCGCTCTTCAGCGGCAGGCGCGCCCGCACGCGATAGCCGCCCTCCGGCGATGCCGCGCCGACCTCGAGCTCGCCCCCGAACACCGCCACGCGCTCGCGCATCCCGACGATCCCGCGCCCGCCGTGCTCCGCGCTCGCACGCGCCTGCGGGCCGCGGCCGTCATCGCTGATCTCCACTTCCACCGCGTCCGGCGCGTAGCGCACGACGACGCGCGCACGCCTCCCGCGCGAATGCTTCAGCGCGTTCGTCAGCGCCTCCTGCACGATGCGGTACGCCGAAAGCTCGATGCTCGCCGGCAGCTCCTGCCGCGCGCCCTCGACCGCGACGTCCACCGCGAGCCCCGCGTCCGATACCTGCGCCGCGAGCGTCTCGATCTGCGCGAGCCCCGGCTGCGGCCCGAGCGCCGGCTGCCCGCCGTCCGCTGCCGCGCGCAGCACGCCGAGCATGCGCTCCATGTCGGACAGCGCCTCCCGCCCCGCGGACTCGATCGACGCCAGCGCCTCGCGTGCGGCCTGCGGCCTCGTCTCGAGTGTCCGCTGCGCGCCGCCGGCCTGGATGACGATCACGTTGAGCGCGTGGCCCACGATGTCGTGCAGCTCGCGCGCCATCCGCGCCCGCTCGTCGGCGACGGCCTCCCGCGCGCGCAACTCCTGGTCGCGCTCCAGCCACGCCGCGTGCTCGCCGAGGGCCGCCGCCTGCTCGCCGCGGATGCGCAGGTACGAGCCGAATAGCCACGCCAGCGCCCACGTGCCGCTCGTCGCCGCCATGTCGACGGGCCCGAAGTCGCCGCGCGTCGTCGCGAAGAACACCGCCAGCGCGCCCGCGGTGAACCCCGCCGCGATCAGCGCGCGCCGGTTGTCCGTGAGCGATGCCGCGCCGTACACCGCGACGAGCGAGCCGAACGTCCCCGCCTGCACCACCTCGTACCCCAGCGCCGCGTGCGCGGCGACCGCGCCGCCGACCACGATCGCCACGCCCAGCGGCCAGACGCGCCGCGCGGCGAGCGGCAGCGTCTGCAACAACACCAGCCCCGTCCCCAGGAAGTCGTTCGCGCGGAAGTCTCCCGCCGGGTCGCCCGCGCGCCCGGCCAGGATCGCCATCGCCGCCGCGGCCAGTGCGAGCGCGATCAGCGCGTCGATCGCGTGCGGGTCGATCCCGCGGATGAGCCGCGCGAGGTCGGGCAGGCGGGCACCCGGGGACGCGGGCGCGGGCACGTCGCGGGCGGCTCTCGGCTCGATGCGCTGGTCCAACGTCGATGCCTCAGACAGACCGCCGAGGGCACCCTCGCCGGTGCGCCATTATAGGACGCCAATCGGTCGCGCCCGCGGTCCGGCGCCCCGCCCGGCGCCGCGCGCCGTCGTAGAATGGCGCCGTGGCTTCGATGACGGCGACCCTGCGCGACGCGCGCGACGCCTACGCGCGCCAGGCGTGGGCGGCCGCGCACGCCGCGTACGCATCGCTCGCCGGTGATGCGGCGCTGACGCTCGATGACATCGAGCGCTACGCCGTCGCCGCTGACCTGGTCGGGGAGGGCGCGGAGTCGCGCGACGCGTTCGCGCGCGGCTATCGCGAGGCGCTCCGCCTGCGCGACAACGCGCGCGCGGCCCGCTTCGCGTTCTGGGTCGGCCACGGGATGATCTTCACCGGCGAGATGGCGCAGGCGCAGGGGTGGTTCGCCCGCGCGCGCACCCTGCTCGCCGAGGTCGGCGCCGACTGCGTCGAGTGGGGCTACCTGCTCCTCGCCAGCGGCGTCCAGCAGCTCAGCGCCGGCGATCCGGCCACCGCCCGCCGCACCTTCGCGGAGGCGCAAGCGATCGCCACGCGATTCGCCGATGCGACGCTCTGGGCGAGCGCGGGGCATGGCCGGGGTCGCGCGTTGATCAAGCTCGGTCTGCCGGGCGAAGGCATCGCCGCGCTCGACGAGATCATGGTCGCCGTCACGTCGGGCGAAGTGCCGCCGATCATGGCCGGCAAGATCTACTGCGGCGTCCTCGAGGCCTGCCACGAGGTGTTCGACGTCCGCCGCGCCGGCGAGTGGACCGCCGCGCTGTCGCGCTGGTGCGAAGCGCAGCCGGACGTCGTGCCCTATCGCGGCCCGTGCCTCGTGCACCGCGTCGAGGTCATGCGCCTGCGCGGGGACTGGGAGGACGCGCTCGAGGAGGCGCGGCGCGCCTGCGACTGGCTTTCGCTGCCGACGACGCCCGAAGGCCCGGCCGATGCCTTCTACGAGCTCGCCGAGCTGCATCGGCTGCGCGGCGAGTTCGAGGAAGCCGAGGAGGCGTACCGCCAGGCGAGCCGCCTCGGACGGTCGCTCCAGCCCGGCTGCGCGCTCCTCTGGCTTGCGCGCGGCCAGGCCGACGCCGCGGAGAAGGCGATCCGCGTCGCCCTCGAGGAGCCCGACGTGGGACCGCCGCGCCGCGCGGAGCTCCTCGCGGCGCACGTCGAAGCGCTGCTCGCGCTGCGCGATATCGAGGGCGCGCGCGCCGCCGCCGCCGAGCTCGGCCGCGTCTCGCGGTCGCTCGAAGCCCTGCCCCTGCGCGCGCTGGCCGGCCGCGCCGAAGGCAGCGTCCTCATCGCCGCCGGCGACCCTCGCGCGGCACTCGCGCCGCTGCGCCGGTCGTGGGCAGTCTGGAAGCAGGTCGAGATGCCCTACGAGGCGGCGCGGGCGCGCGCGCTCATCGCTATCGCCTGCCGCGCGCTCGGCGATGACGAGTCCGCCGCCATGGAGTCCGACGCCGCGCGCTGGGTCTTCGAGCGCCTCGGCGCGATGCCCGACCTGGCGCGGCTCGACGGCGAAGCGCCCGGGGCCGGCGCGCCCCGCGGGCTCACCCCGCGCGAGACGGAGGTGCTCGCGCTCGTCGCCGCCGGCGAGACGAACAAGGGCATCGCGGCCACGCTCCTCATCAGCGAGCACACCGTCGCGCGCCACGTCCAGAACATGCTGCAGAAGCTCGGCTTCTCCTCGCGCGCGAGCCTCGCCGCCTTCGCCGTGAAGCAGGGGCTCGCACGCACTCCGGCTGGTCAGAACTAACCACGCCCGCCTCCGCCGGAAATGGTCAATCGCCACGATGCCGCGCGCGCCGCCGCGGACGTACGTTCCAGCGTACGGGCGACGACGCGACCTGCGCGCCCGCCCGCAGCGAAGGAGGAGGTCCCATGCTCGCGACGATGACCCCGGAAGAACTGGTGCAGCCCGTGGCCGATGCGGTCCGGCAGGCTTCCGCGCAGGCCGAGGCCGAGCGCCGGATCCCCGACGACCTGATGCGCCGGCTGAAGGACGCCGGGCTGTTCTCCATCTACACGCCGCGCGCGTTCGGCGGCCGGGAGCTGCCGCTGCCGGACGCCCTGCGCGTCGTCGAGGAGGTCTCGCGCCACGATGGCTCGACCGGCTGGACCATCGCCCTCGGCGTTGCCAACAACGTCTTCACCGCGACCATCCCGGAGGCGTCGGCGGCGCGCGTGCTCGGCGATGGCTCGGCGCTCCTCGCTGGCGCGCCCGCGTTCGGCGCCCGCGCGGTCCGCGTCGCCGGCGGCTACCGCATCAGCGGCCGCTGGCCGTTCAACAGCGGCGCGCCGAACGCCGACTGGATCGTGCCGGCCGTGCCCGTGTTCGATGGCGACGCCCCGCGCATGGGCCCCGCCGGCCCCGAGATGATCGTCGCCTTCCTCGCGCCCTCCGACGTGCAGATCATCGATACCTGGCACGTCACCGGCCTCCGCGCCAGCGGCACCCAGGACCTCTACGCCGAGGACGTCTTCGTGCCGGACGAGATGACCGGCGGCTTCGCGCTGCCCGCGGGCCCGGTCGTGGTGCGCCCGTGCGCGCTCGCCAACATCCCGTTCTTCACCCTGTTCGGGATCGTGCAGTCGCCGCCCGTCTGCCTCGGCCTCGCCCGACGGGCGATCGAGGAGTTCGCGCAGATCGCCTTGACGAAGGAGAACCCGCTCGGGCCGCGGATGAGCGAGCAGGCGCAGGTGCACGCCGGCCTGGCGCACGCCGAAGCGCTCGTGCGCTCCGCCCGGTGCTACTGGTACGAGCTCGTCGCCGGCGTCTGGGAGGTGGCCGCGGCGGGTCGCGGACCGGATCTCGGCCAGCGCGCCGCCCTGCGGCTGGCATCGCTCACCGCCGTCGACCACAGCCTGCAGGCGGCCGATGCGCTCTACCGGCTCGCCGGGACCAGCTCCGTCTTCCAGTCCTCGGCGCTCGAGCGCTGCTGGCGCGACGTGCACACCGCGGCGCAGCACATGCAGGTCCAGCCGGGCCG
>DASRHM010000049.1:0-29426 GCA_035650575.1 Dehalococcoidia bacterium
AGCGCGACGCGAGCGCGAACCCGAGCACGTCCAGGATGCGGGGCCGTGGATGCCCCGGCGCGGGCCCTGCGCTCGCCTCCGGTTCCGGTCCGGCTGGCGCCGGGGGCGGCTCGTGCCCCGTCAGCTCGCGCAGCATCTCGATGCGGGCGCGGTGCAGGTCCGCCTCGCGCAGCAGCGGGCGCGTGCGGCGTGTCAGTTCGGCCGACATCGCGATTTCTACGTGGCGGGGGCCGGCGCGGGACGCCGGCTGAGCCGCACGAACGAGGGCCGCACGCGCACGCCGAACCGCGGCGCAGGGCGCCGGCCCAGCGCCGGTCGCTCCACCCTCTCGGGCTTCTTCGCAGTCATCGAATCACACCTCCCGTACCGTCAGCATGTGCTCACGAAACGACAGGCCGCGACGATTGCGGCCGGGATGCCAGGGGCAGTCGGGCCTGGCTCGATTAGCACTCTCATGATGCGAGTGCCAGAGCCGACATGTTCATATCGCCGCGGGCCGGGGCCTGTCAAGACCATCCGGGGCGCAGGGCACGCGCCGCCCTCCCGCTACCAGCCTCCAGCTTCCGGCCCCATCCTTCTGCGCCGCGGTGGCGGCTGAGGCGGGGGAGGTGCGGACGAGCGCCGAATCGCAAACGCGCCGCCCGCAGCCTGCTATCATCGCCCGGTGAGCATCGCGCCCGGGACCGAGGCCTATCAGCTCCGCCTGCCCATCTTCGAGGGCCCGCTCGACCTGCTCCTCCACCTCATCGAGCGCGAGGAGCTGGACATCACCGCCATCGCGCTGGTGTCCGTCACTGACCAGTACCTGCAGTACCTGCACGAGGCCGAGCAACTCAACCTGGACGCGCTCGCCGACTTCATCGCCATCGGCGCGCGCCTGATCTACCTGAAGTCGCGGGCGCTCCTGCCTCGCCCGCCCGCCGCGCCCGGTGAGGAGGAGGAAGAGGACCCGGGCGACGAGCTGGCGCGTCAGCTCCGCGAGTACAAGCTGTTCAAGGAAGCCGCGTCCCGCCTGCGCGACATCGAAACGGCGGGGCTGCACGCCTACCCGCGCATCGCGCCGCCGCCGGAGTTCCCGCCGCCGACCGGGCTCGACGGCGTCACGCTCGACCTGCTGCAGCAGATCGTCGAGAGCGTGCTCACCCGCAAGCCGGAGCAGGCCGAGCCGGTGCAGGTCATCCGCCCGCACAAGGTCACCGTGCGCGAGAAGATCGACCGCATCCGCGAGCTGATCGCCTCGTCGCCCCACGTCAGCTTCCGCGCACTGGTCGAAGAGTGCCGCACGCGCATGGAGGTCGTCGTGTCCTTCATGGCGGTGCTCGAGCTGATCAAGTCGCGCGTGATCGACGCCGTGCAGGACGCCACCTTCGCGGACATCGTCCTGGTGCCGACGGACGAGGCGCCGCTGGCGGTCGAGGTCACCTCCGAGTTCGACGACCAGGACTAGGAGCCGGCGGCGGACCCGCCGACGCCGCGCTCAAGCCTTGACGCGAGCCCAGCCGGACTGCCCGGGCGCTTCCTCGACGCCGACCGTGATCTCGGTGATGTCCGTCGCGCCGCGCGCGCGCAGCGCCTCGCCGACGCGCCCGGCGATGTACTCCGCGAGGCGCTCGGCGGTCGTGTTGTCGATGGGCAGCGGCAGGACATCGGACTTCGGGAAGACCCAGCCGCGCTCGAGGAAGCGCACCTTCCAGTTGCTCATGCCCTCGTCGATTGTCAGCACGCGGCTGTCGCGCTGCAGCAGGAACTTGTGGTCCAGCTCATCGCAGATCGCGCGGCCGATCGCCTTCAGAGCCGAGAAGTCGACGACCCACGAGTCGTCCGTGAGCCCTCCGGCGACCTCGATGGTGACCGCGTAGTTGTGGCCGTGCAGCGGCTCGCACTGGCCCTCGAACGTCGCGAAATGCGCCGCCGCGAACTTCAGCCGGTTGCGCTCGACGCGGACGCGGTACTCCACGCGCGCTCAGTCCTCGAACCGGTAGTCGTAGTAGCCGCCCTGACCGGACGGCGCGGGCACCGTGGCGCCGCAGATGCACGGGAAGTTGCCGATGCGCACCCACATCGGGAAGTTTCCTTCGTAGTGCCGGCCGCAGACGGGGCAGTCGGCCTGGTAGAGCTTGACGTGGGGCTCGTTGATCTTTTTCTTCGGCGGCATGGCCTTCAGGCCGGCGGCGAAACGAACACGTAGTAGCGGTCGCCGCGCTCGATGACGACCGGCTTCTTGCCGCCCGCGCGCAGCTCGCGGATCGCCTGCGGCATCACGGCGCTGTGCCCCTGGATGTTGAAGCTCTGCCTGAACGCATACTCGTCGTTCACGATCTTCACGCGCGTCGGCAGGAAGCCGCCCTCGCCCAGGTCGATGTACGGCACCCACGCGCCCGCCAGCTCCAGCGTCCCCAGGTCCGCGGGATCGATCTCCAACATCCGCCTCCTCCGAACAAGCGCCTCATTCCAGCGCACGCGCCCGGGTGTGTCAACGCGCCGCGTCCTCCGCCCACTCGGGCCCCGCGATGTGCCGCAACCCGTCGAGGTCGACGTCCTCTGCCATCTCGCCGATCGTGCGCTGCGCCAGCGGGTGCCGCGCATCGGGCGCGAGCTCAGCGAGCGGCGCCAGCACGAACGCGCGCTCGGCCATCCGCGGATGCGGCACGGTCAGCTCGGGCGTATCGACGGCCGCATCGCCGTAGAGCAGGATGTCGATGTCGATCGGGCGCGGACCCCAGCGCTCGCCGGGCGCGCGCCCCAGCTCGCGCTCGATGTCCTTCGCGAGCTTCAGCAGCTCAGGCGCCGAAAGCTCCGTCTCCGCCTCGCAGACGGCGTTCAAGTAGTCCGGCCCGGGTGCCTGTCCGGGCAGCACCACCGCCGGCGATTCGTAGAGGGAGGAGACCGCCTGCACGCGGCAGCCGCGCCCGAGCCGCCGCAGCGCCGCCCGCAGGCTCGCCTCGCGGTCGCCGAGGTTCGCCCCGAGCGCCAGGAAGACGCGCGTCACGAGCCCTCCGGGCGCCAGCCCCGCACGATGGCGTCCGCGACGAGCGCGACCTGCTTCATCTCCGCGACGTCGTGCACGCGCACGAGGTCGGCGCCGTTCGCGATCGCGAGCGCCACGCTGGCGGCGGTGCCGAACGCGCGGTGTCGCACGTCGGCGCCGCCGGCGGCGAGCCCGATCGTCGACTTGCGCGACGTCCCGACGAGCAGCGGCAGGCCCAGCGGCGCCAGGTCGCGCAGGCGGCGCAGCATCTCGATGTTCTGCTCCGGACGCCAGCCGAACCCGAACCCGGGGTCAGCGATCAGCCGCGACGCCGGCAGGCCCGCCACTTCGGCGATCCGCATGGACTCGCGCAAGCCATCCGCGATCGCGCAGATCACGTCATCGCCCCCGCGCCCCCGCTGGTTGTGCATGACGACGGCGGGGACGCCCGCCGCGGCGGCGATCTGCGCCAGTTCCGGCGCGCGGCGAAAACCCCAGATGTCGTTCAGCAGGTGCGCGCCGGCTTCGAGCGCCGCACGCGCGACGGCGGGCTTGTACGTATCGATGCTGATCGGCGCGTCCGGAAGCTCGCGCCGCAGCCGCTCGATGACCGGCAGCACGCGCCGCAGCTCCTCTTCGGGCGTGATCTCGTCGAAGCCGGCGTCGGTGGGCGCCGGTCCGGGCCGCGTGGACTGCCCGCCGACGTCGAGGATGTCCGCGCCCTCGCGGAGGAAGCGCGCCGCCTGCGCGGCCGCCTCGCCGGGGTCCGTGATGCCGTCGCCAGAGAACGAGTCCGGCGAGACGTTGATCACGCCCATGACGTACGTCCGCGCTCCCCACGCGAACGTGCGCGGCCCGATGCGCATCTCGGGCGCCACGAGCGTGCGCGAAGGGACGGGATCCCGCGGCGGCATGGCGGGATCGTAGCACGCACCGCGCCGGGCACTTGCAGCGGCCGCCGCGCCGGGGCAAGCTACGGCAGGGAGGGAGCGATGGTCGTGTCGACTCTGCGCCGCGTTACCACGGTCCGCGATCCGCAGGAGTGGCAGCGCCGCAGCGACGCGCTGCTCGCCCGGCTCGTGCCCTACCTGGAGCGCCAGCCGGGGTTCGCCGGGCACGAGTTGCAGCGAGACGGCGACGGCGGTCGCATGGCCGAAGTCACGCGCTGGCGCACCGACGCGGACCTGCGCCACTACCTCCGCGACGGCGCGGCCGCCATGGCCGCGACGATGCTCGATGCCTTCTTCCCCACGGCCCCGTACCCCGACGGCACGTGGGTGCGCGAGACGGCGGAGCAGCCCGAATGACCGTCGCCGGGGCGCGCCGCCGATGACGACTGCGCCCGCCGCGCAGGCGCCCGCCGAGAACCCGTGGAGCACCGCGCTCGCCCAGTTCGACGCCGTCGCCGACCGCCTGGGCCTCGACCCCGGCATGCGCGAGGTCCTGCGCCACTGCAAGCGCGAGTTCAGCGTCAACTTCCCGGTGAAGATGGACGACGGCAGCATCCGCGTCTTCACCGGCTACCGCGTCCACCACAACGAGGCGCGCGGCCCGGTCAAGGGCGGCATCCGCTACAGCACGCGCGTCTCGCTCGACGAGGTGCGCGCGCTGTCGATGTGGATGACGTGGAAGTGCGCGGTCGCCGGGCTGCCGTACGGCGGCGCGAAGGGCGGCGTCATCGTCGATCCGCGCGCCGTCAGCCGCGGCGAGCTCGAGCGCCTGACCCGCCGGTTCGCCGCCGAGATCGGCCTGCTGATCGGCCCCGACAACGATGTCCCGGCGCCGGATATGGGCACCGACCAGCAGGTCATGGCCTGGATCATGGACACCTACAGCATGATGCACGGCCACTCGACGCCCGCCGTCGTCACCGGCAAGCCGGTCTCGATCGGCGGCAGCAGCGGCCGGCTCGAGGCGACCGGCCGCGGCGTGCTGTTCGTCACGCAGGAGGCGTGCCGGGCGCGCGGCCTCGAGCTGCGCGGCGCGACAGTCGCCGTGCAGGGATTCGGCAACGTCGGCAGCGTCGCCGCGCGGCTGCTCGCCGAAGCGGGAGCGCGCATCATCGCGATCAGCGACTCGCGGGGTGCGATCTGGCTCCCGGACGGGCTCGACGTGGGGGAGCTGATCGCGACGCGGCGCGAGCACGGCTTCATCCCGCCGCATCACCCCGGCGAGCACATCACGAACGAGGAGATGCTCGAGCTGCCGGTGGACATCCTGGTGCCCGCCGCGCTCGAAGGGCAGATCCACGCCGCGAACGCCCCGCGCATCCGCGCGAAGATGATCGTCGAGGGCGCGAACGGCCCGACGACGCCCGCCGCCGACGCGATCCTGGCAAAGAACGGCGTCTACCTCGTGCCGGACATCCTCGCGAACGCGGGGGGCGTGATCGTGTCGTACTTCGAGTGGGTGCAGGACCTGCAGTCGTTCTTCTGGGAGGAGCAGGAGGTGAACCTGCGCCTGGAGCGCGTGATCAAGCGTGCGTTCCAGGAGGTCGCGGACATCGCCGCCGCACAGGGCGTGACGATGCGCGACGCGGCGTACATGCTCGCCGTCCGCCGCGTCGTCGAGGCGACGCAGTCGCGCGGCATCTTCCCCTAGGCCCTCGCCCCGTCCCCGGCTATCCTCGGTACACGGCGAAAGCGAGGTGCATGGTGCACGAATTCAAGGATCGCGTCGCGGTCGTGACGGGCGCCGCGAGCGGCATCGGCCGCGGCATGGCTGAGACGTTCGCCGCCGCCGGCATGAAGGTCGTGCTGGCCGATGTCGAAGACGAGGCGCTGGCGCGCACGGAGCGCGTGATGGCGGACACGGGCGCGGTCGTCCTCGCCGTGAAGACGGACGTGCGGAAGCCGGAGGACGTCGAGGCGCTGGCGCAGCGCGCCTACGACGAATTCGGCGCCGTGCACGTCCTGTGCAACAACGCGGGCGTCGGCGCCGGCGGCCCCGCGTGGGAGCAGACAGCCGACGACTGGCAGTGGGTGCTCGGGGTGAACCTCTGGGGCGTGATCAACGGCATTCGGGCCTTCGTGCCGCGCATGATCGCCGCCGGCGAGGAGGGCCACATCGTGAACACCGCCTCCGTCGCGGGGCTGCGCCACGGGCCGATGATGGCGTCCTACAACGTGAGCAAGGCCGGCGTCGTCGCGCTTTCGGAGACGTTGTACTACGACCTGATGCTCGCGAGTGCGAAGCTGCACGTAACGGTGCTCTGTCCCGGCTTCGTCAACACGAACATCGCAGATTCCGCGCGCAACCGGCCCGCCGACCTGCCCGACGCGCTGCCGCGCCTGCCGCAGGAGCCGGGCGGGCTGCGCGACATCCTCAAGGAGCGCGGGCTGCCGCCGTCCGAGGTCGGGCGCCAGGTGCTGGAGGCGATCCGCGGCGAGCAGTTCTACGTGATCACCGACCGCGTGTTCGACGACGGCCTCCGCGAGCGCTTCGACGCCATCGTCGAGCGCCGCAATCCCTCGTTCAGGCCGATGCTGTAGCGGCCGCGCGCACGGCCGCGATCGCCGCGAGCCCGAGCAGGCGCACGTCCTCCGGCACCGGCAGGTCGACCCCGCACGAGGCCACCAGCAGGGGCGTCTCGTCGCGCAGGTCGCGCTCGCTTACCCAGATGAACGGCTCGCCTTCGCCCGTCGCGGGCGTCGCCCCCGGCGCGGCGCGCAGGAAGTAGATCAGGTCGATGTGCTGGTGTGCGGCCTCGGACGCGCGCGCCCCGGTAGCGGGATGCTCGGGGATGTCCTCGACGAGGATCGTGTAGGGCGGGGGAAGCTGCGCCGGCGCGCGGAACGGCATCACCGCCCGTCCCGGCACGACCTCGGCGTCGAGGCCGGTCTCCTCGCGCACTTCGCGCAGCACCGCCTGCACGGGGTCCTCGTCCGGCTCGACGTGGCCGCCCGGCGGGAGCCACATCTGCGTGCGGCGGTGCCAGTGCAGGAGCGTGCGGTCACCATCGACGACGAAGCCGGTGACGGTGAAGTGCCGTCGCATGCGGCCATGCTAGCGCACGCGGCGCTTGCGGCCCTTCGCCGACGCCCGACCGTTGGCCTCCGTGGCCGCGCGCACCTTCGCGCCGCGCTTGTCCGGCGCGCCGAGCGAGCGCTCGCCCGCCGCACCGTCACGAGCGCCGTTGCGCCGCGCGCGCCTTGCGGAGCGCTCGGCCTCGCTCCGCAACAGCGCCTCCTTGCGCTCGACGCCCCAGCCGTAGCCGGAGAGCGTGCCATCCTCGTGCACGACGCGGTGGCAGGGGATGGCGATCGCCGCCGGGTTCGTGGCGCACGCCCGCGCGACGGCGCGCGCCGCCCGCGGCTCGCCGATCGCGCGCGCGATGTCGGCGTAGGAGCGCGTCTCGCCGTGCGGGATCTTCTGCAGCTCCTGCCAGACGCGCCACTGGAACGCCGTCGCGCGGACGTCGAGCGGCAGTTCGCGGCGCGGCGCCGCGCCCTCGATCCGCGCGACGAGCTCGCTGACCAGCGCCCGCATGCGCCGGTCGTCGTGCACGCGCTCCGCGGCGCGGAACTCGTCCTCGAGCAGGCGCGCCAGCGTGCGGTCGTCGTCGCCGAGCTTCACCGAGCAGATGCCACGCTCGGTCGCCGCGACGAGCACGCGGCCGAGCGCGCACGGCGCGGTCGCCCACGTCACGCGCATGCCGGCCCCCTTGCGCGCGTAGGTCGCGGGGGTCATGCCGAGACGCGCCGCGGCGTGCTCGTACACCCGGCTGCTCGAGCCGTAGCCCGCCTCGTACACCGCCGCCGTCGCCGGGCGTCCGGAGGCGAGGGCGTCGCGCAGGCGGCGCGTGCGCACCGCCTCGCCGTACTGTTGCGGCGTCACGCCGAGCGTGCGGGCGAAGACGCGGCGCACGCGTCCGGCGCCGACGCCGAGGCTCGACGCCAGCACGTCGAGCGCCGGCGGCGTGTCCGCCGACGCGATCGCGCGGCACGCACGGCGCACCAGCTCGACATCGGCGCTGGGCGCCGAGGCGTCGTTTGGGCGGCAGCGCTTGCAGGCGCGATACCCCGCGAGCTCCGCCGCTTCGGGGACCGCGTAGAACTCGATCGACTCCGGCTTCGGCTGCCGCGACGGGCAGGAGGGCCGGCAGTAGATGCGCGTCGTGCGCACCGCCGTCACGAACACGCCGTCGTAGGCGCGCAGGCGCCGCGCGACGGCGTCGCGCATCGCCGCGGAGTCGGGGAGCAGCCCCTCGGGCAGGCGCTCGGCGACCATGGTCTCACCTCCGCGCGGATCGTACGGGGAGACGCGATCCGCGCGCTATCCGGATCTGACGGGGTTGTTGCGGCGATGAATGAGCGGGATCGGAGGGACGAGGCCGGAACCCGCTCTCCGCCGGCGGGTCAAGCCGCGTCGAGGCGCAGGGTGGAAGCCACGATGGAGGGCGGCGCGCCAGGCACCCGTTCCATCGTCGTCCATCTTCCATCCTCCGCCCGGCCGGCGGCAAAACGCGCCGGAGATCCGCGCTACGCCGCGTCCAGGATCGCCGAGAGGCGCTCGGCGTCGCCGCCGGGGCCAACGACCGCCATCGCGAACTCGCCGGGCTTGAAGAGCCGCTGCGCGACGCGCTGCACGTCGCCGGGCGCCACCTGCTCGATGCCGCCGACCACGTCCTCGATGGTCTCGATCTCGCCCGTCATGAGCAGCGCCTCGCCGGCGCGCTGCGCCAGCGCCATCGTCGACTCGAGGCCGAGGCGGAAGTTGCCGATCGCGAAGTCCCGCGCGCGCATCGTCTCGTCCTCGTCGGGCATCGCGTCGACCAGCTTGAACAGCTCGTCGCGGATCACCTGCGTCGCCTCCTCGAGGTGCTCGAGCGTGACGCCCGCGCTGATGCTCATCGCGCCGATATCGTTGTAGCGGGCCACGCCGGAGCCGACCGAGTACGCCAGGCCGCGGCGTTCGCGCACCTCCTTGAACAGCCGCGAGCTCATCCCGCGGCCGAGGATCGTGTTCAGCACCTGCAGCGGGTAGCGGTCCGGGTCGAGGCGCGGCACGGCGTGCAGCGCGATGCCGAGGTGGCACTGCGCGACCTCGCGCGTCTCGACGGTGACGCGCGGCGCGCCGAACTCGTCGCGCGCGGGTTCGGGCGCCGGCGCCGCGCCGGGCGGAAGATCCCCGAACGCCTGCTCCACCAGCCGCAGGACCTCGTCGTGCGTCGTGTTGCCCGCGACGCTCACGACCGTGTTCGACGGCACGTAGTGCGCCGCGATGTGCGTGACGAAGTCGTCGCGGCGCATCTCGCCGACCGTCTCCAGGCTGCCGCCGATCGGCCAGCCGATCGGCTGGTCACCGAAGGTCGCGCGGCCCAGCAGCTCGCTCGCCCAGGCGCCGGGCTGGTCGAACGTGCGCCGGATCTCCTGCTGCACGACGGTGCGCTCGCGGTCGATCTCGCCCGCATCCAGCAGCGAGTGGCGGTACATGTCGGCGAGCACGTCGACGGCGAGCGGCAGCTTGTCGAACGGTACCTGGTTCCAGTAGCAGGTGAGTTCCTTCGAGGTGTAGGCGTTGAGCACGCCGCCGGCGCCCTCGATCGCCTCCGCGATGAGGATGGCGTCGGGCCGCCGCTCCGTGCCCTTGAACAACATGTGCTCGATGAAGTGCGAGAGGCCGTTCGTGCGGCGGTCCTCGCCGCGCGAGCCTACGCCGACGAAGACGTTGACGCTCACCGATTGCGCCGTGGGCACGGGCGTCGTGACGACGCGCAGCCCGTTGGAGAGCGCGGAGATCTGCCATTCGATCGCCAGGACTTGCTCCGATCCAGATTCGCCGTGGGGATGGTGCGATCAGTATAGCGAGGCGACGATCAGGATCGCCGCGGCGCCGCCGTGCTGGCGGCGAGGCGTGCGCGGGGATATCGCAGCGGCGGCTGCCGGGTCTGCCCGGGCGGCGGCGGAGCTACAACGCCCCGCCCCGCGCGCCCGTGGCCTGCCGGGCTTCGGCGGCCGCCGCCTCCATGTCGGCGAACATCCGCGCCGCCTCGTCGGGGCGCAGGCGCTCGTCGAGCAGCGGCAGGTAGACCTCTTCCTCCTTCGCGAAGTGCACCTTCACGAGCGCGTACAGCCCGTAGAGGACGCGCCGCAGCGCCCGGGCGTGCGCCGGGTCGATGGCGCCCTCGATCTCCGCGCGCAGCGACGCCAGCCGCTCGGTGAGGCGCATCACCTCCACGTGGTCGCGGCTCATCGTCGCCGTCGCCTCGGGCGCGCCCATCACCCGCGCGACGACCGGGTAGAGCGCGCGCTCCTCCGCCTCCGCGTGCGGGATCAGGTGATGCGCGAGGAACTCGTACACCGCGTCGACCCCCCTCCGCACGTCCTCGCTCCCCGCTTCGCCGATGCTGTCAGCGACAGCGTGGAAGCGGTCGATGTGCGGCAGCAGGTCCCGGTGCTCCTCCCGGAGCGGCTCGGTGACCGTGGCCTCGCGTGCCGGCATGGCGGCGTGCCTCCTGCCCTCGCTACTTCACGTCGATGATGCCGACGGCGCCGAGTCCCGTGTAGGCGAAGCTGTGCGTCACGAACGGGTACTGGCCCACGTCCGGGATCTCGAGCTCGAACGTCGCGCCGCCGCCCGGCGGGATCGTGTACGTCTGCATGCCGCGCAGCACATTCGCCGGGTTCCCGTCCGGGTACACCCGGTCGAAGATCGCGCCGATCGTGTGGAACGCCGAGAAGAGCGTCGGGCCGGCGTTCACCACGTGCAGGCGGATCAACTCGCCCGGCGCGGCCGCCAGCGGCTGCTGCTGGTACTGCAGCGCGGCGCCGTTGAAGACGACGAAGTCCGGCGTCGCGGCCTGCATGCGCGCGAAGTCGCCGTCCCAGTTCCCGTCGGCGCCCTTCGTCAGGTACCACTCGCTCTCGACCAGCACGTACTCGCGCGCGGGCCGCCAGCCTTCCGCCGGATCCACGATGATCGCGCCGTACATGCCGTTCGCGATGTGCTGCAGCACCGGGCCGGTGCCGCAGTGGTACATGAAGGCGCCGGGGTAGTTCGCCTTCCAGGTGAAGTGGATCTCCTCGTTCGGCAGGATCGTCTTGTAGTTGATGTTCCACGGCGTCTGCGCGGCGTGGAAGTCGATCGAGTGGCCCATCGTGCCCCGGTTGCGCAGCGTGAAGTCGATCGTGTCGCCCTGTCGCACGCGCACGACCGGCCCGGGCACCGTCCCCCCGAACGACCAGGCGTTCACCTTCACGCCCGCGGCCGCCTCGATGAGGGCGTCCTTGGCCTCGAGGACGATGACCTTGTTCGGGTTCGGGTCGAGCGGGGGCAGCGCGGCGTCGTAGATCGACGCAAGCTTGCCGCTCGGCGAGGGGCGTCCTGCGCCCGCCGGCGGCATCGCGCCGTGGTCGCTCGACGCCATCGCCGTCGGTGACGCTGCGGCCTGGGCCGCGTTGCCGGACGGCGCCTTCGTCGGGCCGATCGGCTCGTATTCGCCGGCAGTGCCGCATGCGGCGGTGACGGCGCCCGCGGCCGCGACGCCGCCCGCGATGCTGAGGAAGCGGCGTCGCCCCATCGCCGTACGGAGGACCTCGGTCGTGTTCATCTGCACCCTCCCTGCATATCTACGCCGTCATTCTCTGCAATTTGCCGGCGCACCTCTTGGGGCGAAGGGACGAAAGGCGCGAGCCGACCGTCACGAGCGGCACGTGCCGATCGGCTTGCCGGTGTCCTCGGCGGGACGGCATGCGTTTGGCCGCGTCCGGCCCGCTGCTACCATGCGCCCGGTGGCCGTGCTGCATTTCGAGGCGGATGCCGGAGGCGCGTGCCCCGTGGCCTTCGGGGGCCCGACGGACGTGCTCGTCTACTTCCTCTCCTTCGCCTTCTCGACGCGCTACGGCGCACAACACGAGCTGGCGCGGCTGGCGCTGCTCCTTCGCTCCCGATGGAAGATCGACCTGGCGCCGCTGACGACCTTCGCCGACCGTGAAGTCGAGGTCGAGGCCGACCGTCGCGAGCTGGAGCGGGTGTGGCAGGACGCCGCGAAGCTCGCGGAGACGCTCCGCAAGACCGTCGAGGTGCTGGACTCCGGCGACCCCCAGGTCGGCGAGCTGACCGCCGCGACGCCGGACCTCCGCGACCGCCTCGACGACCTGCGCCGGATGGCGGAATGGGCCGCAGGACAGGGCGCCCGGGCGCGGCTGAGCTTCACGCTGTGACGGCCGTCGCCGCCGCGGCGCCCGACCGCGCCCGCTTCGCCCGCGTCCGCGCCTGGCTCGAGGCGCGGCCGCGCGCCGCCGATGCGCTGCTGCTCGGCGCCGTCACGGCCGTCGCGGCGCTGCTGCGGCTGGTGAGGCTCGGCGCCATCCCCTACGGCGTGCACAGCGACGAGGCGCAGGTCGGCACCGATGCGCACCGCATCCTCCACGACGGCTGGATCGGCGTGTACACGCATGCGGCGCTCGGCCAGCCTACCGGGCACGCGTACCTGACGACGCCCTCGATCTGGGCGCTGGGCGACACGGCGTTCGCCCTGCGCCTGCCCCTTGCCCTCGTCGCGCTGGCGGCGGTGCCGCTGCTCTACCTGCTCGTGCGCACGTCCTTCGGGCGCACCGAGGCGACGTTCGCCGCGCTGATGCTGGCGTTCTCGTACTGGCACCTGTTCTACAGCCGCGTCGCCCACTGGTCGATCTCCTACGGCACGGTGCTGCTGGCGGTGCTGCTCTGCCTGGCGCTCGCGCTGCGCACACTGCGCTGGTGGTGGTTCGTCGCCGGGGGCGCGCTGCTGGGGCTGGGCGTCTACACGTACAACATCTACCCCGTCGCGGTGCTCGCGGCGTACGCGTTCATCGCCGTGATGTCGCTGCGCATCGTGCTCCGCGCGCGGCGCACGGCGGCCGAGGTCGTGCCGGATGACGCGCTCCCCGAGCCGCGGCCCTGGCTGCGCGGCGTCGCGCTGTTCACGCTCGCGGCGCTCGTCGTCGCGCTGCCGATGATCAACTACCTGCGCAACCCGGACGCCTACTACTGGAAGCACTTCGACAACTACGGCGATGTGCGGGTCACCCGCACGCCGGAGTACCGCGAGGCGGACTTCGCCGGGAAGGTGCGCCTGATCGCGGCGCAGGCGAAATTCTTCGCCTCCGCGTACGCCTGGCACGGCCGCAAGGACATCGTCGATGCCAACGGCCTGCGGCCCGTGTTCGACCCGCTGACGCTGGCGCTGATCGGCGGCGGGCTATTCTTCGCGTGGCGCTATCGGCGCAACCCGGTCGTCATCGCGGCCGTGGTGTGCTTCGTGATCCTGCCGCTGCCCGCCGTGCTGCAGCGCGGGTCGATCATGCGCCAGCCCGTGGCCGCCGCGCCCTACGCGATGCTGCTCGCGGCGCTCCCGCTCGCGGCGCTCTGGCGCGCGCCATCGCACGGCCGCGGCGGCGTGCGCTTCGCGACGGCGGGCGCGGCGGCGTTCGCGGTGGCGGTGGTCGCCGGCGTGACGGTGCACGACTACTTCTGGACGCTGCGCAAGGACCCGTTCGTGCGCGAAATCTACTTCTCGCAAATGACGACGGCGAGCACGTACATACGCCACCTGCCGCCCGGCACCTACGTCTACTTCTACGACGAGCGCGCCAGCATCAACCTGGAGACGCGCCAGTTCCTCGCGCCGGATGCAAAGGGTGAAGACCGCTCGCGCGAGTTCAGCCCGTACGACGCCTCGATCGAAGGCATCGACCGCTCGCGGCCGGTGTCGTTCGTGCTCATGGGCGCCTACACGCCGCTGATCGACGCCATCGCCATGCGCTACCCGGGCGGCGCCGAGCGCATCGCGATGCGCGACGGCAAGCTCGAGTTCGTCGCGTACGAATTGCCCGCCCGCGGAGGATAGGCACTGGCACTTCGCACGTGCCTAGCCTTCGTCCTCGAGCCCCTCGGAGGTCAGCGCGAAGTCGATGACCGCGATGCCCTGCGCGGCGAACGCGCTCCGCAGCCGCTGCGTCGCATCGGCGCCGGAGGTGAACAACAGGAGCGCCCCGCCGCCGCCGGCGCCGCAGGCCTTGCCGGCCGTCGCGCCGTTGGCCATCGCCAGCGCGAAGATCGCGTCGACCGCATCGTTCGTGACGCTCGCGTGCAGGCGCTTCTGCTGGGTCCAGTTCTCGTTGAGCACGTCGCGCACACCGCCCAGGTCGCTTGCGACGAGCGCGTCGCGCATCGCCTGCGCGTACTGCTTGAGCGCGAGCAGCGCGCCCGTGACGTTGTCGTCGTGCCGCGCGTACGCGTCCCACACGGCGCGGTGGATGTCGCCGGAAAGCCGCGCGACCCCGCTGTCGCACAGCACCAGGCGCTGCTGCAGCGCCTTGAGCATCGCGTCGGGAAGCGTGAGCCGCTCGATGCGCACCGGGCCCGCAGCCGCCGTCGGGCGCGCGAAGCGCATGAAGCTCAACCCGCCGTAGCACGCGGCGTACTGGTCCTGGCGCCCGCCCGGGACGCCCTCGGCCGTCTCGAGCGCGAACGCGGCCTCGGCGACCTCGTCGAGGTCCGCGTCCGGGTCGCGTAGCGCCGCCGCGAGCACGTGCTCGCACGCCGACGACCCGAGCCCTGCGGCGCGGACGTCGTGCGCGTACGCGATCGTGCCGTCGTCGCGCAGCTCCGCGCGCACGAACTTGTCGATCGTCGCGTTCACCACCGCGCCGCCGTCGGCGTCGGCGAACGCGGGCACGTCCGTCCATCCGCCGGCGAGATCGATGCGCAGCGGGGCGCGCGCGGCTCGTGACATCTGCGCATTGTAGGGCCTCGCCGTCCGGCCGCCAGCGCGCGTCGCGGGCGCGGACTACTCGAGCGTCTCGTCGTACGCGATCTCGTGCTTCGCGATCAGGTCGCGGAACCAGTAGCCGCTGTCCTTGACCGTGCGCTTCTCGCCGTTGCCGAAGTCGACGTCGATAAGCCCGAAGCGCTGGCTGAAGCCCATCGCCCACTCGAAGTTGTCGATCAGCGTCCACGCGTAGTAGCCGCGCACGTCGGCGCCCTCATCGATCGCCCGCGCGACCTGGCCGATGTACGCGTCGTAGAACTCGATGCGGCGCTGGTCGTGGACCCGCCCGTCCGGCCCCGGCCGGTCGCCGTAGGAGCAGCCGTTCTCGGTGATGTAGATCGGCGGGCGGCCGTAGTCCCGCGATACGCGCATGATCTGCCGGTAGATCGCCGCCGGCCAGACCTCCCACCCGAACTCCGTGCGCGGCCCGGGCCCCTGCACCTGGCGCGCGCCCAGGTTCTTCTCCTCCGGCGCCGCGACGACGAGCGCGCGCGTATAGAGGTTGATGCCGATGAAGTCGAGCGGCGCCTTCAGGCGCTCCATGTCGCCCGGGCGGATGCTCATGCGCGCCATCGCGCGGTCCATGTCGACGTACGCCGGCGGGTACTCGCCGCGCATGATCGGGCGCAGGAACCAGTCGTTGCTCCACGCATGCTGACGCTCCGCGGCTGCGCGGTCCTCGGCGCTGTCCGATGCGGCGTAGCTCGCCGTCATGCTGAACGCCGTACCGACGCTCTTCGGCAGGCCCGTCGCGCGCATCGCGCGCACGGCGTCCGCGTGCGCGACGTTGACGATGTGCGCGGCCTTCATCGCGGCGTCGGCGTTGCGGATGCCCGGCGCGTGCTGCCCGTACAGGTAGCCGATGTACACGAACACCCACGGCTCGTTGAATACCATCCAGTCCGTCACGCGGTCGCCGAGCGCGCGCACGCACGTCTCTGCGTACGCCGCGAACGCGTCGATGATGTCGCGGTTCGCCCAGCCGCCTTCGTCCTGCAGCGCCTGCGGCAGGTCCCAGTGGTAGAGCGTCGGGAAGGGCTGGATGCCCGCCTTCAGCAGCTCATCGACCAGGCGCTGGTAGTAGTCGAGCCCGCGCTGGTTCACCTCGCCACGCCCCTTCGGGAAGAGGCGCGGCCAGGAGATGCTGAACCGGTACCCCGTAAAGCCCAGCTCCTTCATCAGTGCGACGTCTTCGGCGTAGCGGTGGTACTGATCGCACGCCACGTCGCCGGTGTCGCCGTTCAGGATCTTGCCCTCGGTGTGCGCGAAGCGGTCCCAGATCGACTCGCCCTTGCCGTCCTCGCGCCACGCGCCCTCGACCTGGTACGAGGCGGTGGCGGTGCCCCAGACGAACCCGGGCGGGAACTTCGCGGTCTTCATGCGTGCTCCTCCGCGCTACGAGCGCGAGTGTACGCACGTCCGCGCGCACGAGGAAGCGGGCCGCTCTCTCCGGACAGCAACCGAACGCGTGCGACCACCACCCCCTGCGTCGCAAACGACAAGGCCGGCAGTCGAGGGGGCATCGCCGGTTGCCCGGTCGATGGTTGCACGTGGCTGCTGGGGCAGCCGCCATTACCCCTGGCGCTTCAGCTTCCCCGTCTTCTTCGCCCACACCTCGGCGACGGCGAACGTCATCATGCCCAGCGGGATCAGCACGGCGCCGAACAGCACGAGCGCAAGCAGCGTGTGCCACTCCGCGACGACCGAGTTGCCGTCGATGATGCCACCGCGGATGCCGTCGAGGATGTAGGTCGCCGGCGATACGTGCGAAAAGACGCGCAGCCAGGGCGGCAGCACGCCCACCTCGTAGTACACGCCGGAGACCAGCAGGACGAGCGCCTGCACCATGAATGACATCTGCGTGCCGCGCTCCGGGTAGAGCAGCGGCAGCACGCCGGCCAGGATCGCCAGCCCGGCGATGCTGAAGCTGCCGACGAGCAGCACGACCGCCGCCGTCACCCAGTCCGCCTGCCCGAGCTGCACGTCGAAGAACGGGACGGCGATCGCGAAGATCAGCAGCGTCCGCACGATCGCGTGCAGCACGCCGAACAGCGACATGCCGAGCAGGTGCAGCACGCGCGGCACCGGCGCCATCAGCGTGTGCTCGATCGTCCCCTCCCAGCGCTCCCAGGTCACCACCAGGCTGATGTCGTCGAGCACGGCCGAGAGGTACGCCCAGACGAGGGTGCCAATCAGCAGGAACAGGATGAGCCGCGAGACCTCGTCCGGCGGCGCCGAGCCCTGCTTGCCCACCTGCTTCGCGATGAACGTGATCGCGAGCGTGTTCACGACGCCGTACACCAGCCAGACGATCTCCCACGCCCAGTAGCGCTTCCACAGGTTGGTCTGCCGCTCGACGAACGCCCACGCGAGAGAGAAGCTCCCCGCGCGGGCCGGCCGATGCAGCGGTTCGGCGATGCTAGCCATGTACCAACTCCTCCACCGGCTCCTCGTCCTCGGCGAGGTCGCGGCCGGTCAACTCCATGAACACCGTCTCCATCGTGATCTCCTCGAGCGGGCGGCCGTCCGCGACGGCGCGCCGCAGCTCGAGCGGCGCGCCCTCGGCGACGATGCGCCCGCCGGCGAGGAAGGCGATGCGGTCGCACAGCAGCTCGGCTTCCTCCATGTCGTGCGTCGTCAGGAGGATCGACGCGTCGTGCTCCGCCCGCACCTGGCGTACGAACGCCTGCACGTCGCGCTTGCTCCGCGGGTCGAGGCCGGTCGTCGGCTCGTCGAGCAGCATGAGCACGGGCGACGTGAGGAACGAGCGCGCGACGGCGACCTTCTGCTGCTGCCCGCGCGACAGGTGGCTCATCGGCTCCAGCGCCCGCTCCCAGCCGAAGCCGAGGCGCGCGAGGATCTGCGGCGTGCGCTGCCGCACCTCGCGCGAGGTGAGGCCGTACGCCTTGCCGTAGAACAGCAGGTTCTCGAGCGCCGTCATGTTGCGGAAGAACGACGGGTCCGCCGACACGCGGTTGATCAGCGCGCGCACCTTCATCGCGTCGCGCACGACGTCCAGCCCGAAGATCCGCACCTGCCCGGCATCTGGCAGCAGCAGCGTGCTGATCATGCGGATCAGCGTCGACTTCCCCGAGCCGTTCGCGCCGATCACGCCGAAGATCTCGCCGCGGCGGATCTCGAACGTCACCGCATCGACGACGCGGCGCGCGGGCTCCGGGCCGCCGTTCCGGCGGAGCGGCAGCATGCGCATGAGCGCGGACACGCCGCCAAACGCCTTCACGACGCCGCGCACCTCCAGTGGCAATCGATCGTTCATCTCGTTTCTCCCCGTCCCCGGCGCCCAGCGCCCGGGACACAAAAACGCCCACCGCCGCGTCTCGTGCGTGGTGGGCTTCGTGTCCCTGCCGCCGAAGAGGACCTAACTCACGTCTCGGGCCTCGCGAAAGGCGCACTCATCCCACGCACACGCGCATCCACACCGGCCGCGAGCCGGGTGCGGAATGCGATCCCACGGGGAACGCCGCTGTGCATGCCTGCCCCTTTCGTCGTGATTTCGGATGATACGCGCGCGCCCCGGACCCTGTCAAACGACGCGGGCGCCTGCTGCGCGCGGTCGACCACCCGACCGGCGTATGGGACGCGGTCGCGCGCTGGCCATACTGGGATCGAGCGTAGGGACGAAGACAACGAAGAGGAGGCGGGACCGCCATGCAGGAGACGTACACGACGCCCGGCTACCCGGGCACCGACCAGCAGGAAGAGCAGATGCGCCAGCAGGCCCGCTCGGCGATGCAGACCAGCCAGAAGGCGATGGAGCAGGTCGAGAGCCTGCCCGCCAACGTCTACTACGGCGCCGTCATCGGTTCGATAGCACTGTCCGCGCTGCTGTTCCTGATGGGGAAGAAGAATCTTGGAATCTTCGTGGGGCTCTGGCCGCCGACGCTGCTGAACCTGGCGATCTTCACCAAGCAGCTTCGCCCCTCGCACGAGGTAGGCGAGGCGATGCACCGCATGTAGGTCTCGTCGCCCCGGCGACGTCACCGCAGCCCGGCGGACGCCCGCGAGGTACGGACACGCGCGGCCGTCCGCCTCGTTGCGCCCGCCGCCGTCAGTTCTTCGTCAGCCCCGGCACGCCGAGCGCGACGTTCACCTTGATGAACACGGCGACGTCCTGCTTCGCGGCGCCCGCCCCGAGGCCTTCGATCGTCACGACGGCCGCGTCGCTCCCGAGCACCTTCGTCGCATCGACGCCGATCTGCACTTCGGCGCTGCGATCGCACGGCGACGACGGGAGGCATGGCAGGTCGGGGCCGACAGCGACCCCGGCGGCCTGCGAGACGCGCACCCACGATTTGTTGGCGGTGATCCGCCACGGGACGATGCCGGTCCCGGCGTTCGAGATCGTGATCGTCGCCGGCGTCGACGACTCGCCGGGGCGCACGCCGATCAGCACGATCGGCCGGTCGACCGCCAGCGACGGGAGCCCGAGTACCGCCAGCCGGTGCAGCCCGGTGGGCTTCGGCGTGGGGTCCGTGTGCTGCGGCTTCGGCGTCGGGATGTCCATGTTCTTGTACGGGAACTGGAAGTTCTTCAGGTCGAGCGGGGCGCGCCAGTACGGGTTGTTGAGGTCCGGCAGGCTCGCCGGCAGCGGCGCCCACAACTGCTGCCCTTCGACCGTCGGCGGGTGCGCCATGCAGCCGTACACGATTTCCTGGTAGGGATAGAGGCTGCGGTTGTGGCCCAGGCCGTCGCTCGCCGGGCCGCAGCTGTACGGCGTGCGCGGCCATGTGCCATAGATCGGGTCCAGCGGGTGGTTGCTGCGGTTCGCGCCGGGGCCCGTGAACCCGTTGTAGCTCCACACCGCGAAGTACCAGTTCTCGACGATGTGCGGGTCCGCGTTCGTGTCGATGCCGGCGATCGGCCGCGACTCCGGCGCCGAGTTCCACTTGTCGATCAGGATCGCGGCGCCGCGCCCGATGTTGTACGCGAAGTGCGTGGCGACGAGCGCCTGCTCCGGCGTCGGGTCGCCATCCTCGCCGAGCGGCGCCGTCATCCCGCTCGTCACCTGCGCGATGCCGTAGCCGCAGTCGAACGAGACGAGCGCGGGGCCGATGGCGCCGAACGGCAGCGCCGGAGCGCCCTGCGTCGTCACGCTCTCCACCCAGCTAATCGCCTTGAGCAGCGTCGGTGGCACGTAGACGTCGTTCGTCTGCGTGCGCGCGGAGCGCGGTCCGACGTCGATCTTGAGCTGGCTGAAGAACGGATCGCCGGGGAAGAGCATGTTGTAGCCGGCGAGGTCCATCGCCGCCATGTACAGGCGGCGGTCCTCCGTCGTCTCGTACGTCGTCGGCGGCTGCGCGAAGGCGCACGCGCCCGCCCGTTGCGTGCGGCCCGGCGTGGGCAGCGCGACCGCCAGCGCGCAGAGCGCGACCGCCGCCGCGACGATCCACAGCGCGCGGCTCATCGCATCCACCCCACGACGAGCGTGTCCGCGCCGTCGGAGACGCGCGCGCGGCCGCCGGCCGCGTCGACGAGGTCGATGTGGCTCGGCCCCGCCGAATAGCTCGTCGCGTCCTCCACCGACCGCACCGCCAGCTTCGAGCCGTCGGGCGACCACGCGATCGGCAGGTCGATGTCGGCTCCGGTATCGGTGAGCGTCGAGGCGCTGCCGTCGCCGTGCACCTCGACGGCGGTACCGCCGCCCTGCGGCCGCAACGCGCCGATCGCCAGGGTGCCGTCCTCGGCGAACGCCGGCGCGAGCTGCGACGAGCCGTCGCCGGGGTCGGGCGCGTCGGCGATCGCGCCGGACGCGAGGTCGAGCACCCGCGCGACCGTGCGCGGCTGCGCGCCGCCGACGGCATCGGTGAAGGCGAGCGTGCCACCGTCCGGCGAGAGCTTCCAGTCGCGCGTAATGTCATCCGCAAGGTGCGCGACCAGCGCTTCGCCCGTGGCGTCCGCGCCGATGCGGTAGAGATCGCTGCCGCTCGCGTTCAGCGTCGTGAAGTAGACGGTCGCGCCGTCGGGCGAGAAGCCGACCGGGAACAGCGCGGCCGTCGTCCACGTCGTCAGCGTCGCGCGCGATCCGTCGCGGCCGAGGCGCAGCAGATCGAACCGCGGCGAGCCATCGGCGTCCGTCGTGCTCTTGCGCGCCAGGACCGACTGCGAGTCGGGCGCCCAGACCGGCGGCACGACGAGATCGACGTCGTCCGCGAGCGCCTGCGTCCCGCCATCGGCCGTGATCACGCCGAGCGTCGCGGGCGCGTCCGGCGAAGGGTTCGCCGCCTGCGCCGGCAACCCCGTCCAGGCGATCGCCGCGCCGTCCGGCGAGAGCACCGGGAACACGCCGAAGTTCGCGGCGTGCTCGACCGTGGCGATCGTCGTGCGGTCGCCGACGTCATCGGGGTTCACGGCGACGATCGTGTCGCTGTACGGCCCGAATTCGCTGATCACGAGCCGCGGCCCGGCATCGAGGGCCTGTGCGAACGGCGTCGGCGAGTCGTGGTGGAAGCGGTCGATCGCGAACCAGCCGCCCGTCGCGGCGGCGGCCACGATGCCGCCGGCGAGCGCCGGCTTCGCGAATGCGCTGAGCACGCGAGCGAGGATCATAGGTCGTTCACCCTCCCTCCCTGGAGGCCCGCACCAGACCTACTCTTCGTCGCGTCCGGCACCCGCCAGGCCGGTCGCTATGGCTCAGGTTCTACGGGGCCCGGCCTTCCTCCCTCGGGCTCCTCCCATGCGCGCCGCACGTGGCGCACGACGTACCAGATCACCAGCACAACGATGATCGCCGCGATCGGATAGTCGAGCGGGCGCATCCAGTTGCGCAGGTCCTCGTAGTTCTCGCCCAGTTTATACCCGCCCCATGCGAGGCCGACAGACCAGATGAACGCGCCCGTGAACGTGTACACCGTGAACTGCCATAACGGCATGCGCGAGATCCCGGCGGGGACGCTGATGAACGTGCGCACGACGGGCAACAGGCGCGAAAAGAAGATCGCCCAGTTACCCCAGCGGTCGAAGAAGCGGTCGGCAAGATCGAGATCGTGGCGCGATACGAGGATGTACTTGCCCCAGCGCTCGGCGGCCGGCCGCCCGCCCCACAGGCCGACGTAGTACGCGATCCACGATCCGGCCGTGTTGCCGATCGCGCCGAACAGGCCCGCGAGCAGCACCCATTCGACGCCGCGTCCCTTTTCGGCGATCAGCTTCCAGCCGGCGAGCGGCATGATGAGTTCGCTGGGGAGGGGGACCGCCGCCGACTCGATCGCCATCATGAAGATGACGCCCGGCCAGCCGATCGCGTTGTAGGTGCCGGTGATGAAGTCGAGGAGTGCGTTCTCGATGCCGTGAAGCAGAAGGTCACCGCCCCGAAGCCGCGTCCACCCACCCGGCGAGGGCCGGATCGGGCGCCCCGCGGGGTCGCGCGAGTCTAGTCATCGGCTCCGAAGGGTGTCAAGCAACCTGCGGCGCCGTCCACCGCGGCGACATGCGGAGATTCCAAGAATCGCCATGCGATCGTCATGGCGCGCGCACGGCCCGCCAGGCCGCGTCTTCCAGCGCGCGCGTGGCGTCCTCGAGCGAGGTGGCCGTGCGGCCGGCGAGCCAGCGGCGCATGAACGCCTCCGCCGGACCGACGACGACCGTCGTCACGATCTCGCGCGGCAGCGCGCGCACGACGCCCGCTTCGGTCTGGCGCCGCCACCAGTCCTCCGTCGCGCCATAGAACCGGGCGTTCAGCGCCTGCAGTTGCGCGTCGGTCTCGGCGCGCACCTCCGGCTGGCGCGTCGTCAGCAGGAAGCGCGCCAGGCGCGGGTTCGCCGCCGCCCACGCCAGGTAGTGACGCACCACCGCGCGCACGCCGGCCTCGGCGTCCGCGTTCGCGGCGTATACCGCGATCACGCCCTCCTGGTACGAGCCCAGGCCTTCGAGGAACAGCGCCGCCGCGATGCCCTGCTTGCTCTTGAAATGGTGATAGATCGTGCCGATGCTCGCCCCCGACGCGGTGCGGATGTCGTCGATCGTCGTCGCCTCGTAGCCGCGTTCGGCGAACGAGTCGAGCGCGGCGTCGAGGATGCGACGGCGCGCCTGGCGTGATGCGCGGGGGATCGTCGATGTCACGTCGTATTCTAGGCGTCGCTCGCGGACTCGCGCCCCGGCGCGCCCCGGCGCATGCGCGCGAGCCCGCGCACGAGCAGCGCCGTCGTCTTCGCCCCGGCGCGCCGCAACACCGAGATCTCGCGATACGCGGGCGAGTCGATGAACTCGCGCGCCGCCGCCTCGTCCGGAAACGACATCAGCACGACCTTGTCGCCGTGCCACTCTCCCTCGAGCACCTCGGCCTGCTCGTCGGCTGCGAGCAGCTCGCCCCGATACTGCCGGAAGACATCGAAGAAGCCGCGCTGGTAGGCGTCGTACGCGTCGCGATACGTGAACGACAGCTGCGCGATGATGTAGACCTCCATGGCGTCCCTCGCGTCTCTCGCGCCTACACGGCGCGCAATGCGCGCTCGTATTCCGCCGCGTCCTCCGCGATCGCCGCGCGCAGCGCCGCGAGCGTGGCGGCGCGCGCCCGTTGCTTGGTAGCTGCGTGCGCGCGGAGGTCGAGTCCGCGCAGCGCCTGTGCGACGTCCGACGCCGCCTGCGGCAGTTGCTCCGGCTCGACGACGCGGTCGAGGAACCCGGCCGCGACGGCGTCGGCCGGCGCGTACGGCTCGGCGAGCAACGCCGCGCGGTTGAAGTGCGCGGGCGTGAGCCGCTGGCGCAGCACCTCGACGGCGGCGCGCGGCATCGTCAGCCCGATGGCCACTTCGTTGGCGGTGATGCGGAAGGGGCCGTCGGCGCCGATGCGATAGTCGCCGGAGAGCAGGAGGAACGCGCCCATCGCGACGGCGTGCCCGGTGCAGGCGATGACGACGGGCCGCGGGGACGCCAGCACCTGCTCGGCGAGCTCGAACCCCGCGCGCACCATCGCGTACGCGGCGTCGCCGCCCCCCTTGAGCACCGCAAGGTCGAACCCGGCCGAGAACACGCCGTCGCGCCCGGACAGCATGACCACGTCCGCTTCGCGTTCGGCGCGCTCCATCGCGGCGCGCAGCGCCCCGAGCGTGGAAATCGACAGCGCGTTCACCTTCCCGTCGTCGAGAGCGATCCGGGCGATGCCATCGCGCAGCGTGCAGGACACCGGGTGGTCCATGGCTCACCTCCTACTAGAATGTTGTTCTAGAACATTATTCTATTGCGCGCGCCCAGAGTCAAGTCGGGCCTGCCGCGACGGCGAGCGGCGAAAGCAAAACGCCCCGCTTTGCGCGGGGCGTCCCTCAGGCGGTTTGCGGGGCCTGGCGGGCTGGCTCAGGCGGCGAGGATCTGCCGCTCCTTCTTGCGCGCGCCCTCGCCGAAGATGCGGGCGCGCATGCGGTCGATGGCCTCGAGGCTCGGCGCCTCGCGCGAGCGCTCGCGGGCGCCCTGCAGCGTCTGCGCCAGCCAGCGGGTCGTGGCCGCGTCTTCGATGGTCGGGATCTCGGCGTCGTCGCGGTTCGTCATTTCGGGCCTACCCAGTCTCAGAATCGGCGCCCGGCCCCGGATCCGAACCGGGTGCCTGCACCTGTTCCCCGGCTTGACGAGGCCTCCCGCCCGGCCTCCACGAACCTGTAACGCAGAAGGGCGCCCGGCGTTACAGCCGGACGCCCTGATTTCGCCGGGAGAGCGCGGGGCCGCCGCCTTAGCGTGGCTTCCGCAGCATGGTCCAGAACTGCGGCCCCCGCCCGCCGTCGCAGCGATACGTCTCGACGACGTCGAACCCGTGCCGCTGGTAGAACGGGACGTTGCGCTCCTTCTGCGTCTCCAGGTAGCAGTCGAGCCCGCTCGCATCGGCCCGCCCCAGCACATCGGACATCAGCAGCCCGCCGATGCCCTGTCCCTGCATCGGCGGGTCGACGCCGAGGATCATCAGGTACCAGTGGTCATGCGTGATGTGCTTCTTCTCGAGCTCGCCCATGATGCTCAGGAATCGGATCAGCGGGCGGGGCCGCCACTGCGGCAGCCGCCTGAGCAGCAATGGCGCCATCCGGCCCAGGCTGATCTTGTGCTTCCCGGGCGGCAGCCAGAGCGCCGCGCCGACCGGCGGGTCGAGGTGCACGAAGCTCTCATCGCGCGGCGCCGCCAGCTTGATGGCATCGGCAAAGAAGCGCGGCAGCATCTTCGCGCGGTAGGCGTCATCCGGGAAGACGTACATCGTGAACGGGTCGTCGTAGAACGCGCGCGCGAGCGCCTGCGCCGCCGCCGCGCGATCCGCCGGCGTCATCTTGCGCGGCGCCGCACGCATGGCCTGCTGGGGTTCGACCGCCTGCGTCATGGATGCCACCTCCCCGAGCGTCGTGAGGCGAAGATTATCCGTCCGCAGGGCGAGCGCGACAAGCCCCCGGCGCCTCAGGCCTGCCGGGCCACGAGCGCCGGGCTGAACAGGAAGGCCAGCAGCAGCGCCGCGCGCCCGCACAGCAGCAGCACGCCTCCCGAGGGGTCGATGAGCACCGTCGAGATGAGCAGCAGGCCCAGGGCGCTCCCGCTCAACGTCATGATGCGCGCCGCGCGCGTCGGCGCGCGCAGGAACACCACCGTCGCCAGCGCGCTGCAGAGGTAGACGCCGGCGAGCATCGCCGCACCGCCCGCAAGCGCGGGATCCGCGCCGATGAGCCCGCCCTCGCGGTGCACGGCGATGGTGAAGGCGAGCGCGGCGGGCAGCGGCGAGAGCAGGACCGAGGCATCGAGCCAGTCGCGGCGGACCGCCACCAGCACGCCGGCGGCGACGACGACGAACCCCGCGGGGAAGTACAGCATCGCCCCGGCCACGCCCGCGAGCGCGACGGGGGAAAGCGGGTCGTGGCCCAGATGCGGCGCCTCGCGTGCGAGCACGGAGAACGCGATGTAGCCGGCGATGACGGGCATCGTCAGCGCCACGCCCGCCCACGGGTAGAACCACGGCGGCCGGCCCGCCCAGAGGCCGTACAGCGTGACCGCGACGACGGCTGCGCTCGCCCCCGCGGCCACGAACGGGGAATCCCACAGCTGCAGGCCGAGCAGCGCGGCGACCAGCGCGAAGGCGGCGCCGCCGAGCAGCGCTTCGCCCCAGCGCGTCCGGAGCTGCGCCTGGCGCAGCAGGTGGGCGAAGGTCTGCGGCCGCCCGAAGCCTTCCAGGGCGCGGCGGCGCGCGCGCTCCTCCGGCACCCCGCGGCGCACGAGCGACGCGACGCGGTCCTCGACGTGCGCCTCGAACTCGCGCAGGAGATCCTGCTCGACGCCATCGCCGAGCCGGAGGTGCGTGCGCAGCCGCGCGAAGTAGCGGGCCGTCTCGGAGGACATCCGTATCCTCCCCGGAAGGAAATTACGCGCCGCGGGCCGTCACCATGTCCATCGCCGCGGCGAAGCCGCTCCACATCGACCGGCAATCGTCCAGGCGGCGCTCGCCCTTGCGGGTCAGCGAGTAGAACTTGCGCTCCTGGCCGGTCGGCAGCTTCGACCAGCGGCCGCGGATGTAGCCCTCGCGCGCCAGCCGGTACAGGGCAGGGTACAGCGTGCCTTCGCTCACCCGGAAGAACCCGCGTGAGGATTGTTCGAGCTCTTCCATGATCTGGTGCCCGTACATCGCCTCGCGGGCGAGCAGCGAGAGGATGAGGACGTCCGTGTTCCCCTTCAGGAGCTGGGTGAGGTACTTCGCCGGCGTCATCGCGCTCTCCCGCTGGTGCCGAAAGTCTCGGCGATTGGCGGCGGCTCGTCAAGGGGATTGACACCTCCCGCGCCGGGAGTAGGATCGTGAGGTATCGCAAGGAGTTATGCAGTGCAAAGTACGATCGCGCCGCCCGGCGAAGCGTACGCCCGCACCGCGGAGCTGCGGGCGCGCGTCGCCGCGCGCATGCGCGCGCTGGTAGACGCGCGCGGTGGCGACGGCGTCTACGCGCTCGCCGCCTATCACCTCGGCTGGCGCGACGAGGACGGCACGCCGTGCGACGCGCCCGCGGGCAAGCTGCTCCGCCCCGCGCTGCTGCTCCTCGCGTCGCGCGCGTGCGGGGACGCGCACGACGCGCTCGATGCGGCGGCGGCGGTCGAACTGCTCCACGCGTTCTCGCTCGTCCACGACGACATCGAGGACGGCGATGCGGCGCGCCACCATCGCCCCACGCTCTGGGCGCTGCACGGCGTGCCGCTCGCGATCAACGCCGGCGACTGCCTGTTCGCTCTCGCGCACCGCGCGCTCGCGGACGCGTGCGACGCGCTGCCCCGCGACCGCGCCGCGTTGGCGAGCGCGATCTTCGGCGAAGCCTGCCTCTCGATGATCGAGGGCCAGCACCTCGACATCGATTTCGAGTCGCGCGCGACGGTGCCAGCGCTCGATGCGTACGTGCGGATGGTCGCGGGGAAGACCGGCGCGCTCATCGGCGCGGCCCTCGCGCTCGGCGCGATCTGGGGCGGGGCTTCGGAGCCGGACGTGCGCGCGTTTCAGGCTGCGGGGGTGGACCTGGGCATCGCCTTCCAGGCGGTCGACGACGCGCTCGGGCACTGGGGCGACCCCGCGCGCACCGGGAAGGCCGTCGGCGCCGACGTGGCGCGCGGCAAGAAGACGCTGCCGGTCGTGCTCGCGCGGGCAGGCGGCACCGACGCCCCCACGCTCCGCGCGGAGGTCGCGGCGTTCGCTGCCCGCCACGCCGGACGCGCGCGGGCGCGCATCAGGGGCATCGCCATGGCGGCGGAGCCGGCGCGCGAGCTCCGGGCCCTCATCGACTTCGTGCTCGAGCGGGAGGCGTGAGATGGCACTGACGGTCCGCACCGCCTCATCGCTCGGGTTTTGCTTCGGCGTGCGCCGCGCCATCGAGATGGTGGAGGACGCCGCGGAGGAGCGCGGGCGCATCGACAGCCTCGGCTCGATCGTGCACAACCCGGTCGTCGCCGAGCGGCTGAACAAGCGCGGCGTGGCGATCGTGCCCGGCTTCGACGGCGTCGGGGCGCGGTCCGTCGCCATCACCGCGCACGGCGCCGGCCCGGACGTCTACCGCAAAGCGGGCGGCGCCGGCCTCGACCTGGTCGACACCACCTGCCCGATCGTCGCCCGGGCGCAGCGCGCGGCGCGGCGGCTGGTGAACAGCGGCTTCAAGGTGATCATCTACGGCGATGCCAACCATCCCGAGGTGCGCGGCGTGCTGGCATGGACGCGCGGGCGCGGCGTCGTGCTCGCCGATGCGGCGGACCCGGTCGAGATCCCGCGCCGCAAGGTCGCCCTGCTCTCGCAGACGACGAAGAGCCAGCAGGCGTTCACGGACTTCGTCGCGCGCTTCCTCGCGCTCCACATCGACCGGATCAACGAGGTGCGCGTCATCAACACGACGTGCCCGGAGACGGAGGACCGCTACGAGGCGGCGCGCGAGCTGGCCCGCGAGGTCGAGCTGATGGTCGTGATCGGCGGCAGGAACAGCGCGAACACGGCGAAGCTGGCGGCGACCTGCCGCGCGGCAGGCGTCGAGACGTACCAGGTCGAGCGCGAGGACGAGATCGACGGCGCCTGGATCGCGGGGAAGCAGGTCGTCGGCGTGACGGCGGGCGCCTCGACGCCGGACGAGTCGGTCGCGGCGGTCGTGCGCAGGCTGAAGCAACTGGACCGGGGGTCACGTGCGAAGGAGCGCAGGCGTGCAGGCTGAGTCATCTATCGTGTCGATGCCGCAGAACGGGGTCCATGCGCCGGCGCCGGTGCACGCGCTCGAGCGGCTGTTCTACCGCACGCAACGCGCACCGGAGTTCATCGACATCACCGACGACGTGCGCGACGCGCTCGCGCGCTCCGGGCTGCGGCATGGCTTCGCGGTCGTCTTCTCGCGCCACACGACGGCGGCGATCCGCATCAACGAGGCGGAGCCCCTGCTACTGCAGGACATGGAGGCGATGCTCGCCCGCATCGCGCCGGCCGGCGTGTACTACCGCCACAACGACCTGAGCATCCGCACCGTGAACCTCACCGAAGACGAGGACCTGAACGGCCACTCGCACTGCCAGCACCTGCTGATGGGCGCGAGCGAGGCCGTGCCCTGTGCGGACGGCGAGTTGCTGCTCGGGAACTGGCAGCGCATCTTCCTCGTCGAGCTCGACTGCGCCCGCGAGCGCGAGGTGATCGTCCAGGCCGTCGGCACGTCATGACGCTCGAAACCCTCCCTTCGGCCGCAGCGGCGCGCCCGGCGGGCGATGCCGCGCTCGACCGTTGCATCGAGCGCGCGGTCGCGCACCTGCGCGCGATCCAGCACCCCGACGGCTACTGGTGGGCGGAGCTCGAGTCGAACGTGACGATGGCGTCCGAGCACCTGCTGCTCGAGCACATCCTCGGCATCATGGTGCCGGCGCGCACGGCGAAGATCGCGCGCTACCTGCTCGAACACCAGCAGCCGGACGGCTCGTGGCCGGTCTGGCACGGCGGCGCCGGCGATGTCAGCGTGACGGCGGAGGCGTACACCGCGCTGAAGCTCGCGGGTATCGACGCGGAGTCGCCGAAGATGCGTCGCGCGCGGGAGTTCGTGCGCGTGCGCGGCGGCATCGCCGCGGCGCGCATCTTCACGAAGATCTGGCTGGCGATGCTCGGCGAGTTCGAGTGGGACGCGCTGCCCGTCATGCCGCCCGAGGTCATCCTGTTCCCGGCGTCGTTCCCGTTCAACATCTACGAGTTCGCCTCGTGGGCACGCGCGACGATCGTGGCCATCCTCGTCGTCTCCG
>DASRHM010000050.1:0-14466 GCA_035650575.1 Dehalococcoidia bacterium
ATCGAAGAGCTGCGCGGGATGAAGGCCGCGGACGAGCGCTTCGACGCGAAGTTCACGGTGCTCGCGGAATCGGTGAAGCACCACATCGAGGAGGAGGAGTCGGAGATGTTCCCGAAGGCTGCGGAGCTGGGACGGGACCAGCTGCAGCGACTCGGAGAGGAAATGGCGGGACGCAAGCCGGACCTGATGCAAGAAGCGCAGATGCAGATGACGGGCGGCCGCCGCCGGTCGTCCGCGCGGAGCGGCGGGGCACTGCGCACGACGCTGGCGCGCGGCGCCTCCGGGCGCGCGCGCTCGGGGGCGGGCGCGCGCACGACGCGGTCGTCATCGACCTCGCGTGAAGGCGGCACGAGCGGCGGCGGTGCGCGGAGCGGCGAGACCCGTACGCGCGCGAGCGGCACGCGGAGCGGCGGCCCGAGCAGTGGGACCCGCACGCGCAGCGGCGGCCGCAGCACGAGCGCGCGCAGGCGGACGACGCGGAGCGCGGGCTCGCGCACGACGGCGGGACGCAGCACGCGGACGGCGCGGGGCGGTGGCGCAAGCCGGGCGCGCGGCACGCGGTCGAGCGCCGGCACGCGGAGCCGTTCGAGCGGCACGCGGTCGAGCGCCGGCACGCGGAGCCGCGCGAGCGGCACGCGGTCGAGCGCCGGCACGCGAAGCCGCGCGAGCTCGGCGAGCGCGCGGGCGCGCCAGGGCTCGTCGACGCGCGGCAGCACGTCGCGCAGCAGGCGCGGGAGCGCGCGCTCGACGTCCCGATCGCGCGGGAGCAGCCGGACCTCGAGAGGCAGCAGCGGCCGCTAGCAGCCTCTCGCGCCGAACCGTCAGGGAGATGCGGCCGATTCGGCCGCATCTCCCTTTCTGCGGGCGCGCCAGCGATCAGCGTTCAGGGCTGGGCGCGGGAGCCTGCGCCCGCGCGCGATGTTGCGCCCTCCGCGCGGCGGAACTCGTCGTCATGGCGACGGGCGAGGACGGCGTTGACCTCGCCGCCGACGAGCAGGAGCAGGCTCGACCAGTAGAACCACACCATGAGGATGATGACGGCGGCGATCGAGCCGTAGGTCTTGTTGTACGAGCCGAAGTTCGCGATGTAGGCGACGAACGCGAGCGAGGCGCCGACCCAGCCGACGACGAAGAGGAGCGAGCCCGGCGTGATCCAGGCGAAGCTGTGCTTCGCGCTCGGGGCGCGCCAGTAGAGGATGGCGACGGCCAGCGTGACGAGGGCAAGCGCGATGGGGAATGACAGCCAGTTCCAGAGCCGCACGAACTGGTCATCCCATCCGAAGGCCCTGCCGATACCTCCCGCCATGAGGCCGCCCGTCGCGAGCAGCGCGGACGCGGCGATGATGAGCGCGCTGAACGTCACGGTGAGCCCGAGCGCGACGGCCTTGCGGCGCAGGAAGCTGCGCTCCTCGCGGGCGTCATAGGCGCGGTTGAGCGCTTTCATGGCGGTGCCGATGGCGGCGGAGGACGCCCAGAGCGAGCCGAGGAGCCCGAACGCGAACGCCGGCCCGCCGCGCGAGTAGACCACGGAGTCCGTGAACGACCGCAGGAGCGACGTCGCGTCGTCCGGGAGGACGTCGCCGGCACGGTCAACCATGCGCTGGGTGACATCGCCGACGCCGACGAAGTGGTTGATGATCGACGTGAGACCGGCGAGGAACAGGAGGAAGGGGAAGACGGCGAGGATGGCGTGGTAGGCCATCTCGGCGGCGAGGCCGGGCACGTCGTCGTCGCCGACCTCGCGGACGGTGTCACGGACGATGCGCGTGAGGTCGAAGCGTCCGACGCGGACTTCGGGGACGCGGAGCCGGTCGAGGATCGCCGCCACGGAGCCGCCTCCGGGCGATCAGGTCCGCCGCGTGAAGGACGGCGCGGGGCTGAGCGGCTGCGGGACGCGCTCGCCCCATCGCCAGCCGTGGCTGCGCGTGATGGGCTCGGCCTGGCGGACGGCCGCGGGCCGCGCGGCGACGGAACGCTCGGCCGAGCAGTAGGGGCAGACGACCCACGTCTCACTGAGGTTGCGGCCGCACTGCTCGCAGGGCGAGGCGAGCTGCGCGCGGCAGTAGGGGCAGCGGACGAACTGCTCACCGACGCGGCGCCGACAGGACGGGCAGGTCGCCTCGTCCTGGATCTCGTGCATGAATGCCTCGGCCTCGAGCTGGCGCTCGAAGCGCTCGCTGAGCGACTCCTGCGGGCGAAGGAGCACGTAGAGCACGAGGCCTGGCAGGCTGAATACCGCGACGAGGGCGACGCAGACGGCCTGCAGCGCGCGGTCATCGCTGCGGGTCTGGATGTCGCGGTAGGTCCAGAGCGTCGCGGCAACCCACATGATCACCAGGTACGCCACGAAGAGGATCAGGGCGACCAGAGCGGTCTTCTCCCAGAACCCGGCGTCCGAGATCGCAAACTCTGACAGACTCATGCGAACACTCCTGCATTGGCGTGGGGATGCGGGCCGCGGCCTCGATGGGGGAAGTATCGGGCACGGGGCGTTGCGCCGCGGTAAAGCCAGCCGCTCCGGGGCTGTCGATGCGCTGCCCTTCCAGCGGCGTTCGCGCAGGTTTACGGCGCATGGCGGGCGCTGCAATGAACGTGACATACGCATCGTGGCAGCATGCGCCCGGAAGACGAGAGCTAGGAGCATAGAGCCGGCGATGGCGCGCGACGCGAGCGAGCTCATGTCCTTGCCGGTGATCGCGACGGCGGAAGGACGCGAGCTGGGCAAGGTCTCCGACCTGGTGTTCGACCCGGAGCGGCACGCGCTGCTCGGGTTCGTGGTGGCTTCGCGGGAGCCCGCGGGAACGCCGATGTATCTCTCGACGGAACGCGTACGTGGGCTGGGCAGCGACGCCGTCACGGTCGACGACGAAGGCGCGCTGGAGGCGCTGGCGGCGCAGCGGCGCGCGCGCGAGATCGCGGACTCGGGCATCCAGATCCGGGGCGCGAAGGTGATCACGCGCGGGGGCGATGCGCTGGGTACGGTGGACCGGATCATCGTCGACGACGACGGCCGGATCGCCGAATACCAGGTGCGAAGCGGGCCGTTCGGCATCGGCGGGCGCACGACGCTGAAGCCGGAGGACGTCGTGGCGATGGGTCCGGATGCGATCGTGGTCGACGCGCGAAACGCGGGCGCGACGCACACGCCGGGGACCGATCAAGGGAACGCCTGAGCGCAGAGGCTCGGCGGGGAGAGACGGGAGGCCCAGGCGGGCCTCCCGTCGTCGTCTTGTGGCCCGGGCGCGGGTCCGCCACAGTCCCCGCGACCCGGGACCTGGGCCGCACGGCGGATCGCCGCGCGACCGCGGACCGGGGTGGATGCGCCGCCCGACGCGGGGATCGGCCCCGCCCGGCCGGCGCATCCGCGACTTCTCATGGGAGGTCGCAAGGCGAGCGCCGGAGCGCTCGCTCCCGGTCCGCATGCAAGCATCGGAGAGATCGGGGCGTTCCGGGCGCGCAATCACTCGCGTGGGCGAGCTTTCGCGCCCCTGTCAATGCTGGCCGAAAATGCGCGGGGGCAGGCCGGCGAGAGCGCCGCTCTCCTGACAATTGACGGATTATCGCGTCGATAACAAAACCATCTAAACCGTGCGATTCACGTTGCATCGCCGTTGATCCGCAATCTACGGCTGGGCTATAGTCCTCGCGTCACCGCCTTATCTCCCCCTGACAAATAGCCCTGCCGGAGCGCCTTGTTGGTCGACGGACAGACCGCCCGCACGTACGCCATGCTCGTGCTCATCGTGATCGTGGCACCGCTTACGGGAATATTCGCTTCATCGGTTGCGGCGAGGGGTAGAGCGCAGCACCCGGTTTCGATATACGCCGCCGAGTCGCGGAACGCGGAGGCGCGCCTGATCGATGTGACGCCGGAGCCGCCCCGCGGCGATGCCACCCGGGCCGCAGGTGATGGCGACGCGGCGCCGGCTCCTGCGGGCCAGGGCGCGCAGCCGCCGGACGCGGCATCGACCGATCCGGCGGCCGGTGGCGAACACTCGACCCCGGAAGCGGCGCAGCAGCCGGCAGCTGCGACGGCGCCGCCTACGCCGGCGCCGTCGCTGTTCTCGAACGCGCAGGTCGTCGCGTTCTACGGGACTCCCCGCTCCTCGGGGCTGGGCGTGCTGGGGATGTTCGACCCGCCGGAGCTCGCCGACTGGCTGCACCAGGAAGCGGGGATCTACGACCAGCTCAACGGCGACCGCGGCGTCGTGCCTGCGCTCGACCTGATCTACGCGCTCGTGCAGTCCGAGCCGACGGACAACGGGCTCTACCTGTCGTACCTCGACGACGCGACGGTCCAGTCGTACATCGCGCTCGCCGAGCAGAACGACTTCCAGTTGATCCTCGACCTGCAGGTCGGTCGCGGCGACCCCGTGGAGGAAGTGCGGAAGGTCGAGCCGTACCTGCTGAACCCGCGGGTACACGTGGCGGTGGACCCGGAGTACGCGGTCGGGCCGGACGGCGTGCCGATCGCGACGCCGGGTGAGATTACGGGCGACCAGATCAACGCGATCCAGGACTACCTCGGCGCGCTGGTCGCAGCGCGCGGCCTGCCGCCGAAGATCTTCGTCATCCATCAGTTCATGGAGAACACGGTGGTCGGCGGCGATGTGACGAAGCAGGTGCCGAACGTGAACCTGGTGCTGAACATGGACGCGTTCGGCGCGGCGCCGGACAAACAGGACAAGTACCGGCTGTTCGCGTCGCGGGCGTATGCGCACCACCGCTCGTTCAACGTGTTCCTGAAGCAGGACGCGCCGGTGGCGAGCGAGCAGGAAGTGATGAGCCTGACGCCGCTGCCGGACATGGTCATCTACCAGTAGCGCGTCTGGACGACTGCCGGGGAGGGGTGCGGGTGAAGGGGATGAAGAGCCGGCAGGGGATCACGATGATCGCGCTCGTCGCGGCGGTCGTCGTCGCCATCGCGGCGGCGGTGCCGCTCGGGCGCGCGGGCGCGGCATCGCCGCTGCGCGTCCCGAGCTGCGGCACCTTCGAGCCAAATGTCGAAGCGTTCGCCGGCGTCGTGCCAGTCGGGCGGCCGGACGAGCTTCCACCGCCGCCCATCAGCGCGAAGGCGGCGGTGGTGATCGACGGCGACACCGGCCGCGTGCTGTACGACCTCAATGCGCACGAGCGGCGGGCGCCCGCGAGCACGACGAAGATCATGACGGCGCTGCTGGCGATCCGCGACGGGGGCGACCTGGACCGTACCGTGATCTCGGACGTGGACGGCTCGCAGATGCCGGACAGCTCGATCATGGGGCTGAAGCCGGGCTTCCCGATCACCATGCGCGACCTGCTGTACGGGCTGATGCTGCCGTCCGGCAACGACGCGGCGATCGTGCTGGCGGAGCAAGTCGCGGGGAGCACGCCGGCGTTCGTCGACCTGATGAACCAAACCGCGGCGGAGCTGGGCCTGCGGGACACGCACTTCGTGAACCCGCACGGGCTCGATGACGTGCACCACTATTCGAGCGCGTACGACCTCGCGCGACTGGGGCGGGCGGCGATGCAGGACCCGGTCTTCGCGCAGATCGCCGGGACGCGGGAGTGGCATCTGTCGCCGCCCTGGGACTATGACCTGCACAACGGGAACACGCTGCTCGGGCGCTATCCGGGCGCCGACGGCGTGAAGATCGGCTGGACGGACTGGGCGGGCTGGACGCTGGTAGCGTCAGCGCAGCGCGACGGGCACCGGCTGTTCGTGACGGTGCTCGACAGCGAGGACCGCAACGCCGACGCGTCGGCGCTGTTCGACTGGGCGTTCGCGTCGTACGAGTGGATGCCGCTGAGCCCACGCGCGATCACGGCCGCGCGCCTGGCGAGAACCCTGGGCCTGGGGGACGCGCTCGCGCGGTCGATCGCCATGTGCGGGTGAAGGAGCTACCGAGCGTCGAGAGAGCGGGGAGGCCAACCGGCCTCCCCGCTCCGTCCTTCGTCGCGACGCATCATGCGCGGCGACGCGCCGGCCGTCAGGCGCGGCTCCGCTGGTAGAGGCTCAGCGCGAGCAGGGAGCCGCCGGTGACGGCGAGCACGCAGAGCGCGAGCACGACATCGCGCGCCTCGCTGCCGTGGCCGGTGCCGGCGCTCGGGAGCGTGGCGGCGCCGGCGACGCCGGCGGCAGGCGTCGCGCTCACCTCCGCGGCGGCGGCGCCGCCGGTCGCGGTGCCCGTCGCGGTGGCGGCGCCGGTCTGCGTCGCGGTCGCGGCGGCCTCGCTGGTGTTGGTGGCGACGGCGGTGTTCGTCGCGGTCGCGGCGGTCACGGCCGTGTTCGTCGCCGTGGCGCCACTCACCGTATTGGTCGCGGTCGCGGTCTCGCCGGAGGCGGAGGTCGGCGTCACGGTAGCGCCGGCCGGCGGCGTCTCCGTCGCGACGGCGGTCTCCGTGCTCACGGGCTCGCCGCCGGGGCAGCCCGCGGCAGGCGCGGGGATGATGTCGCCGCCGTGATAGGTGTGGCCGTGGAACGCGCCATCGTCATCGACGGTGATCACTACGAACTTCCCGTTGCCGGTGAGGTGGCAGATGGTGACGGGCGTATGGCCGTCGCCCCGGTTGCCGTACTCGTCCTGCGGACTGTTGCGTTGCTCGTCGTTGTCGCCGTGGTGCGCGGCGTGGCCGTGGGCGTTCCCGTGCCCGCCGCCGTTTGCCTCGGCTATCGTGCCGGCGGCAAGAACGAGGCCCGCGAGGGCGGCGAGCGCCGCGAGCAGGGCCATCATCGGGCGAAGCCGTCCTGACTCCCGCATCGTTAGACCTTCTCCCTCCTGGAGATCCCGCGGCGAACGGCGCCGCCCCGCCCCATCGAGATGCGCGGCGCCGGACGCAGCCGCGTGCGCCGGCCGGTTACGACCGGGGACCGACGTCCGGCAGCCCCTTCTGGGATTCGCCGAACTCCTCGCCGGTGCGATGGCGCACGGCCGGGTCATCGGTGGCACCCGGCTCGACGCCGGAGTTCGCGCGGTCGATCGCCTCGAGGTCTTCCTCGGTGACGCCTCCCATCGACCCGCCGAGCGTTTCGCCCTTGTCAGTGTTATCCACGACCTGCGCGACCCCAGCGGAGAGTTCGGCGCCAGGCGCCACGCCGGACTGTTGCACGGGCTCGAAGGCGAACCCCGACGCCTCGCGGCCGCGCTCGATCTCCTGCTTGAAGCGGTTGAGGTCGTCCTCGATCTGTCGCTCCGGGTCGGCGAAGATCCTGGTGACGACGTCGCCGACCGGGCCGGCCGGCGCGTCGTACTCGAGCACGACGGCGAGATGCGTGAAACCGTCGCGGCCCTCGAAGTTCACGCGGCCGGCGGTCTTCACCGACGACTTGCCTTCGATCGAGCGCCAGCCAATCGCACGGCCGGGCTCGTCGAGGGTCATCTCGGCGTCCCACTCGGCGTCGGCGCCGAGGGGGCCGCGCGCCTTCCAGTGCGAGCGGGCGCCGCCGACGACGCGCACCTCTTCGATGTTGCGCATGAACCTGGGGAAGTTCTCGAAGTTGTGCCAGGCGCCGTAGACGACATCCACGGGCGCCCGGACATCGATTTCCTTGTGGACCTTAGGCATTGCGGACCTCCGTTCGAACCGGGATGCGGGATCAGGCGCTGAGGCGAGGGACGGCGCCGAAGACGGCGCGGGCGATGTGCGCGCGGCCCTCGCCCGCGGCCTCAACCGCGCCGGCGCGCAGCTTGGCGATCAGCTCGTCGATGCCGAAGGGCTTGAGCAAGACGCCGCAGCGGTGTTCGACGAGGAACGGCACGTGGCGGCCGACCTCGCGGTGCGCGCCGCTGGTGACGATGATGCCGATCGCCGAGGTCGGCGCGTGCGCGCGCAGCTTCTCGATCAGCCGGAAGCCGGCGATGTCGTTGTACATGTAGACATCGACGAGGGCGGTCTGGCAGCCGGTCTCGTCGACGACGCGGACCGCCTCATCGAGGTCGAGCGTGGTCACGGGCTGCACCTCGATCTGTTCGGCCTGGAGCGCGCGCTCGATCAGCCGGATGAACTGGACGTCATCATCGAGCACGGCTACGCGTTCGATGCGCGGTGTTCTCCCCACGATGCACCTTCCCGTGCCGCCATCCCCAGCTGGACGGCCCTGTGCTCTTGCCGTTCCCGGTCACGGTAGCGGCGGTCGCGCAATCGCCGCGAAAGCCGCGCGAAACGGGCCGTTGCAATGGCGTGGAGAACCGGGCGGGCGCGCCGAAAGAGGTACCGCGCGCGTCAAGGGAACAACCCGAACGACGCGAACAGCGCGGCGGCGACGACTGCGCCGGTCCCGGCGTGGACGGCGAGCGTGCGCCCGCGGGGCCAGCCGAGGAAGCGGCCCGCGAAGATGTGGGCGACGGTGCCCGCCTCGAAGCCGAGCCCGAGCGCGAGTGCGACGCGCCAGCCCGCCGGCAGATCGCGGAGCACGAAGCCGGCGGTGACGACGGCCAGGGCGTAGATTGCGCCGACGAGGAGGAAGGTGGCGCGGTTGAGGGCGACGTAGAACGGGCCGACGGACCCCTCGATGAGTCCGCCGGCCCCGGGCTTCGCGTCTCCCGCGCGATTTGCCGCCGTCACCACTAGAGCAGTACGAGGAGCAGCACGATGATGAGGATGAGGACGAGGAGACCAGCTCCGGCTCCGATGTACATGCGACCTCCCTTCTCTACGCTGTCAGTGTGCGGGCAGCGCGCTTGCACCCGCGCGAAGCGGCGACGCGCGGGGTTTGCGCCTGCGTTGAAACCTCCTCACGGAGGTCCGGCGGTGGCGCGGCCAGACGCACGGACGGCCCCGCGGGCGGGGCCGTCCAAACAGCGTGCGCGCGTCACTGCGTCGTCAGACGTGGACGCCGCGACCGCCGGTCACCAGCCGGTAGCCGAAGAGCAGCACCAGCGCGCCGACGACCGCGAGCACGATCGTGCCCGCGTCGAAGTCGTCGATGCCGTTGCCGATGCCGAGCGCGACGGAGATGAAGCCGCCCACGATCGCGCCGGCGATGCCGAGCAACACGGTGATGATGATGCCGCCAGGATCATCGCCCGGCATGATCGCCTTGGCGAGCACACCCGCGATGAGGCCGACGAGCAACCACGCGAGGATTCCCATGTGACCTCCTTAGCTGCGTGAACGGATCATCTCGCATGGCGCGGAACAGGGTCGGAACACCGGGCGGCGGGAAGATGGCAAGGCTCTCACAAAGATCGGGCGGGCGGTTCTGCCGCCCGCCCGCGCGACTGCGAATCGACCGACGGTCAGTTCTGGTGGATCTCGCCACGCCAGGCGCCCGTCTCGGCGCCGCGCGATTCGATGAACTCCTTGAACCGCTCGAGGTCGCTGCTCACGCGGCGGTTCATGAAGCCGAGCTTGTCGCCGACGCTCTCGACGATGCCCTCCGGGCTGTAGCCGAGCTGCAGCATGACGCGCGTGTGCTGGTCATCGAGCTTGTGGAAGGTCACGACGCCGGCGTTCTCGTCGCCGTCCTCGCTCCGCCAGGCGATGCGCTGGTCGGGGGTCTGCTCGGTGATGCGCGCGTCCCACTCCTTGCGCTGACCGCCGACCCTGGCGACCCAGTGCAGCCGGTCATCGCTCAGCTGCTTGACCTGCTCGACACCCTCCATGAAGCGGGGGAAGTCCTCGAACTGCGTCCACTGGTCGTAGACGGTGCGGACCGGCAGATCCACTTCGATGGTCTTCTCGATGGTCTGCATGTTCACCCTCCGATTGCGTGAATCGAGGCCATCCGAAGCCTCCTGGGCAGGGTACGGGGCGCGCCATCGAACCCGGGTGGGAGATGTGGCTGGACGAGTTGCAGTCCCATTTCGAGCCGGGGGAGCCCGGAATTTACGTTTTTGAATGGGCGCCGAAACAGGCGGCGGGATTCTGACGATGCCGGTGATATGGAATTGCAACCCGGCCCGATCGATTGTTTGCGGTCTGCCCGGACGGCGCTGGTAGCATCAGTCAATGCCTATACATTTCGCAGTGATTGACGTAATCGCCGTGACGCCGGTGCGATAGGGGACGCGGTGGCCGACCGATCGCTGGAGCTGGCTCGCCCGGATGGCGGCCTGCGCGAGGACGCGCTGCTGGCGCAACTGATGCGCAGCGTGGGCGCGATCGCCTGGGAGGCGGACGCCGACGGGCGCGTGACGTTTGTGAGCGACGGCGCTTCGAGCGTCATCGGCGTGCCGGCGGAGACGCTGCTGGGCCAGGGGTTCCGCGAGCGGGCGGTCCACGCAGACGACGCGGTTCGCTTCGCGGCGGCGCTGGCCCAGACGGCCGCCGACGGACGGACGCGCGAGGTGGCGCACCGGCTGCGCGGGGCGGGCGGCGAGGACATCGCGGCCGTCACCGTGGTGAGCCGTGCGGCGGACGGCGCGGAGACGCGGCTCGCCGGGCTCACGCGCGAGGTGCGGGGAGGGGCGCCGCCGGAAGCCGACGAGCGGCTGCGCTTCCAGGCGCTGTTGCTCGACACGGTGGGGCAGGCGGTCATCGCGACGGACCTGGAGGGCCGGATCACGTACTGGAACCGGGCGGCCGAGCGCATCTACGGCTGGAGCGCCGCGCAGGCGGTCGGGCGCAACATCATCGACGTGACGCCCCAGGACGACCCGGAGGTGCGGGAGCGGGCGGGGGAGATCATGGCGCGGCTGCAGCGGGGCGAGCCGTGGTCGGGGGAGTTCCCGGTGCGCGCGTCGGACGGGCGCATGTTCCCGGCGATCGTGACGAACGCGCCGATCCTCGACAGCGCCGGGAACCTGACGGGGATCGTCGGTGTGTCGTCGGACCTGAGCGCGCTGAAGGCGGCGGAGGACGCCGTGCGGGAGCGCGACGAGCGCTACCGGCGCCTCGCGGACTCAGTGCCGGCGCTGGTCTCGGTAGCGGGGCCGGACGGGACGGTCGAGTACTTCAACCGGCGCTGGTACGAGTACACGGGCCTCTCGCGCGAGGAGTCGGAGCGCCGCGCGTGGCGGGCGGTGATCCACCCTGACGACTGGTCGCGCGTGTTCGAGGAGGCGCGCGCAGCGATCCGGCGCGGCGAGGGCTGGGAGGTCGAGTTCCGGGCGCGTCGTGAGGACGGCGCGTACCGCTGGCACCACGGGCGCTCGGTCGCGGTGCGCGACGCGGCCGGCGCGGTGACGGCATGGGTCGCGAGCGCGATGGACATCCACGAGCGGAAGGTCGCGGAGACCGCGCTGCGCGACAGCGAGCGGCGCTACCGGGAGTTCGCGGAGGCGCTGCCGATCATCATCGGCACGTGCACGCCGGCGGGCGACGTCACCTACGCGAACGAGTGCTGGTACCAGTACACCGGCGAGCAGCGCGGGCCCGGCCTCGCGGAGCGCTTCCGGCAGGCGGTGCACCCCGACGACCGCGCGCGGGCGCACGCGGCGTGGGAGCGCGTGCTCGCGGCGGGCGACTCGGTGTTCGACGTGGACTACCGGCTGCGCCGTCATGACGGCGCCTACCGCTGGCATCGCTCGCACTCGGTGGCGGTGCGCGACCGCAACGGCGATATCGCGATGTGGATTGGCGCCGTCGCGGAGGTCCACGAGCAGCGGATGCTCGAGGACGCGCTGCGGGTGAGCGAAGCGCGATACCGCTCCCTGGCGGAGGCGGCGCCGCAGATCGTCTGGACCGTGCGCCGCGACGGTCGCATGAACTACTTCAACCAGCGCTGGTACGCGTACACCGGGCTGCCGCAGGGGTCGCCGTTCCGCGGCGACTGGGTCGAGACGCTGCATCCCGACGACCGGGAGGCGGTGATCGCCGCCCGGGCCGGGGCGATGGCACGCGGCGCTGGGTGGGAGCACGAGTGCCGTCTGCGCCGCGCCGACGGTGCGTATCGCTGGCACCTGGTGCGGGTCGTGCCCGTGGACACCGGCAGCGACGATGTGTGCTGGATCGGCACATCGACGGACATCGACGCGCAGAAGCGCGCGGAGGAAGCGGCGCGGATCAGCGAACAGCGCTATCGCAGCGTCGCGGACGCGGCGCCGGCGCTCGTCGCCGCGATCAGCACGGAGGGGCGGCGCGAGTTCGTCAATCGGCGCTGGATTGAGTACACGGGCCTGCCCGAGCGCGAGCTGCTCGGCGCGCCGGCGATCGACGACGTGATGCACCCCGACGACCGCGAGCGCGTCGGGCGGGCGTGGGACGCGGCGCGGGAGCGGGGCGAGCCGATGTACGCCGACTACCGGGTGCGGCGGTACGACGGCACGTATCGCTGGCACGCGAGCCAGACGGTGCCGGTGCGCCGCGACGACGGCACGATCATCGAGTGGGTCAGCAACAGCTTCGACATCGACGACCGGAAGCGGGCGGCGGAAATCGAGCGCTTCCTCTCGGATGCTTCGGCGCGCCTCGCGGAGTCGTTGGAGTTCACGGCAGCGGTGGAGGTGATCACCTCCGCCGCCGTGCCGTACCTGGGGGACGGCTGCGCGCTGCACCTGAGCGACGACGCGGGGAAGCTGCGGTTGATCGCGGCGCAGTACCCGACGCCGGCGCTCGGCGAGGGGGCGAGCGGCGCCGAGCTGGACCCGGAGGCACTCGCCGGCGCGCCGGCGGTGATGCGCGGGGCGCCGGCGGAGCTGATGGCGGACGCGACGCTCGAGGGGCTGCTCGCCGCCGGGGTCGAGGCGGGCCGCGCGCGGGCGCTGCTCGGCGCCGGGCTGCGATCGCACATGACGGTGCCGCTGCGCGTACGTACCCGCACGATCGGCGCGCTCTCGCTGCTCAGCTTCGGTGAACGGCGGCTGGACGAGCGCGACCTGACCGTGGCGCAGGAGTTCGCCGACCGCGCGGCGGCGGCGCTCGAGAACGCGCGGTTGTACCAGGAGGCGCGGGACGCCGAGCGAGAGACCGAGGAGGCGCGGGCGCTGCTGGACACCCTGCTCTCGAGCGCGCCCGTGGGCGTGGCGTTCTGGGACCGCGACCTGCGGTACGTGCAGCTCAACGACACGCTGGCGCGGATGCACGGCGCACCGGTCGAAGAGCACCTGGGACGGACGGCCGAGGAAGTGCTGCCCGGCGTGGCGCCTGCCGTCATCGAGGCACAGCGGCGCGTGGTCTTCGGCGGCGAGCCGCTGGTGCAGGTCGAGATCGCCTGGGATGCGAATCCCGGCGAGACGCGCTGGTGGAACGAGAGCTTCTACCCGGTGCGGCGTGCGGACGGCGAGGTGATCGGCGTCGGCGTCGTCGCGCTGGACATCACGGACCGGCGCCGGGCGGAGCTGGCGCTGCAGGACAGCGAGCAGCGGCTGGCGGGCATCATCGCTTCGGCCATGGACGCGATCGTGATGGTGGACCACAGCCAGCGGATCACGGTGTTCAACCGGGCGGCGGAGGAGATGTTCCGCTGCCCCGCGGACGTGGCGATCGGGCGCCGGCTGGACACCTTCATCCCGGAGCGGTTCCGCCGCCTGCATCGCGGGCACATCCGCGACTTCGCGGAGACGGGCGTGACGACGCGGACGATGCAGTCGCTGGGGGAGCTGCTCGGGCGGCGGTTCGACGGCGAGGAGTTTCCGATCGAGGCGACGATCTCGCAGGTGGAGATCGCGGGCGAGCGGTTCTTCACGGCGATCGTGCGCGACGTGTCGGAGCGCAGGCGCGCGGAGGAGGAGCGGCGCGTCAACGAGCTGCGGTACCGCACGCTCGCGGACGCGCTGCCGCAGATCGTGTGGACGGCGGCGTCGGACGGCTCGATCGACTACTACAGCGAACGGTGGTCGGAGTACACGGGGCTTGGGATCGAGGCGAGCGAGGGCCGCGGCTGGGAGCAGGCGGTGCACCCGGACGACATCGAGCGGGCGACGGCGCTGTGGCGCGCGTCGGTCGAGACGGGGGATCACTACGAGGTCGAGTACCGGCTTCGGCGGCGTGACGGCGAGTATCGCTGGCACCTCGGGCGGGCGGTGCCGATCCGGGCGGTGGACGACCGGATCCTCGCGTGGTTCGGGAGTTCGACGGACATCGACGACCGCAAGCGCGAGGAGATCCGGCAGCGGTTCATCTCCGAGGCGACGAACGCGCTGGCGACGTCGCTGGACTACGAGGCGACGCTGGCGACGCTGGCGCGGCTGGCGGTGCCGGATATGGCGGACTGGTGCGCGGTGGACCTGGTCGCGGGGGACGGGATCGAGCGGGTGGCCGTCGCGCACGTCGACCCGGCGAAGGAGCAGTGGGCGTTAGAGATGCAGCGGCGCTACCCGCCCGTCACGGATGCCAATATCGGCGTGGCGGCGGTGATCCGTTCGGGCGTCGCGGAGCTGTACAGCGAGGGGGAGGAGCTGCTCGGGCGGCCGGGGTTGGACCCGGAGCGCGTGGAGCTCGTCCGGTCGATCGGGTTCACGTCGCTGATCATCGCGCCGATCGTCGTGCGCGGAGAGGCGGTCGGCGCGATCAGTCTCGTGTCGGCTGAGTCGAAGCGCCACTTCACGCCCGCGGACTCGAGCGTTGCGGAGGAGCTGGGGCGGCGCGCGGGGATCGCGATCG
>DASRHM010000051.1:0-52746 GCA_035650575.1 Dehalococcoidia bacterium
CGGCGCCATGCCGGCGCGGGAGGCGAGGGCGCGCATGTCGTCGTCGGCGACCGGCGCGCCGTCGAAGCGCGACGCGGCATCGATGATGCGGGCGAGCAGCGTGACATCGCTCGCGGTGTTCAGGAACACGCCCGGCCGCGATAGCACGTAGCGCACGGCGAGGTCGATGTCCGCCTGCTGCCGCAGCGGCTCGTACCACGTCGAGTGCGCGCGCTCGGCGGGCGGGCGGCCGGCGTCCGGTTCTTTCCATGGCCCCAGCGTAATGCCCTTGATCGTCTGCATCGCCACGCCGCGCTCACGGCAGACGGCGTACAGCTCCTCGAAGTCGGCGGCGTACTGCGGGTTCCGCATCATCGCGTAGTTGTAGGGGAGCAGCACGGAGTCGAACGGGAAGCGCTCGAGGCTGCGCAGGTGCATGCGGGCGACGGTGACGCCGTGCCCGGTGACGCCGATGAAGCGCAGCTTGCCCTGCTCGCGCGCCTCGCGCGCATATGCAAGGGCGCCGCCGGGACCGAGCGCCGTCTCCCACTCCTGCTCATCGACCAGGTTGTGCAACTGGAGCAGGTCGACGTGGTCGGTGCGCAGGCGTTCGAGGGAGTGCTCGAACTGCGCCTTCGCGCCGTCATAGGTGCGCTCGTTGGTCTTGGTCGCGAGGAAGAACTCGGCGCGCTGCTCCGGCATCCACGAGCCGACCTGGCGCTCCGAGCGCCCGTAGCTCGCGGCGGTGTCGATGTGGTTGATGCCGGCGCCGCGCAGGAGGTCGAAGGCGCGCGCGGTTGCTGCCGGGTCGCCGGCCCAGAGGGCGGCGGCGCCGAAGATCACGCGCGTGCTCTCGTGGCCGGTCTTGCCGAAGGGCTGGGTTGGGAGCATGGTGCGGCTCCTGGTCGCTGGTCGCTGGTCGCTGGTCGTTGGGTGTCGGGTTGTTTGGTTGCTGGTTGGTGGGCGCCGGTCGGTAGTGGTCATTGTCATTGCGGCGCGGCGGTGTGGCAATCACGTGAGTGGCGCATCGCTGGCGCGCTGCTCGGAGTGCAATTTCGAAGAAATGGAAAAGGCGTGGGGGACGCCCCCAATCCCCCGGCGGGGGCTGCGCCCCCTGCACCCCTGCCTGGGCGCGGGGGCCGGGCTCAGGAGGGCGGAGGGAGGAGGCCTGTGGCGGTGGCTGGTCGTTGGGTGTTGGCCGTTGGTTCCTGGCGGGTAGTGCAGTTGTCGTTGCGGCGCGGGTGCGGCAATCGCGTGAGTGGCGCATCGCTGGCGCGCTGCTCGGGGGTGCAATTTCGAAGAAATGGAAAAGGGGTTGGGGGACACCCCCAATCCCCCGGCGGGGGCTGCGCCCCCTGCCGCCGCCTGGGCGCGCGGGCCGACGAACGTCCAACACGGGGGCGCGCTGCCGAGATTTTGACTGCGCCAGACAGCGCGACGCTACGCCAGCACGCGATGCGGATGCGGGCCGAACTCCGCCTCGTAGAACGGGGCGACGCTGTCGCCGCGGCGGATGATGCGGTTGATCTGCTTCAGGTCGTCCTCCGTGAACTCGACGTCGTACGCGCCGATGTTGTCCTCGAACTGCTCCATCGTCCGCGGGCCGATGATCGGGCTCGTGACGCCGGGCTGCTGCATCACCCACGCCAGCGCGAGCTGCGAGAGCGTACAGCCTTTGGCGTCGGCGATCGGCTGCAGGCCCTCGATCACGTCGTAGATGCGGTCGTTGAGGCGGCGGCGGTAGACCGGGTTCGACTGGTCGGCGAAGCGTGCACCCTCCGGCGGCTCCTGCCCGCGCTGGTACTTGCCCGTCAGCAGGCCGCCGGCGAGCGGGCTCCAGGGGATCACCGCGAAGCCGTAGGTCTGCGCCATCGGCAGCAGCTCGCGCTCGATACGGCGGTCGAGCAGGTTGTACGGCGGCTGCTCGCAGACGAAGCGGTTGAGCCCCAGCTCCTTCGATACCCACAGCGATTCGACGAGCTGCCACGCGGCGAACGTGCTGCTGCCGAGGTAGCGCACCTTGCCCGCGCGCACGAGGTCGTCGAGCGCGCGCAGCGTCTCATCGATCGGGATGTCGGGCTGCGGGCGGTGGATCTGGTAGAGGTCGATGTAGTCGGTCTGCAGGCGGCGCAGGCTCGCCTCGCACTGGGCGATGATGTGCTGGCGGCTGTTGCCCTGGTCGAGTGGGCCCTCGCCCATGACGCCGTGCACCTTCGTCGCGAGGATCACCTGGTGGCGCTTGCCGTTGCGCTTGAGCGCGGCGCCCGTCGCCTCCTCGCTGCGGCCGCGGCTGTAGACGTTGGCGGTATCGAGGAAGTTGATGCCAGCGTCGAGCGCGCGGTCGATGATCGCGGCCGCGTCGTCGGGGGAGGTCTTGCCGCCGAACATCATGCAGCCGAGGCAGAGGCTGCTGACCTTGACGCCGGTGCGGCCGAGCGGGCGGTACTCCATGCGGTCCTCCTTCGAACTGGCGCCGTCCGGGCGTGCTGCGTCGCGGGAAGCGCCGGGGATTCTCGCGCGCTGGAGATCGTACGCCTGCGCGAGGGCAGCGGCCAGCGGTCGCGCGTCGCCATATTGGTGGAACCCAATGCGTGCGGGGGACGCTAGGGCAATTGCTGGACCGTGAGCCTGGCGACCGCGTCGCAGCAGTTGTCGTAGAACTCGTACGTCAGCGTGTGCGAGCCGGCCGCGAGCGCGAAGTCGGCGCTGTACGTGGTCGCGGGCTGGTCGATCCACGCGTCGATGATCTTCGTGCCGTCCACGTACACGCGCACGCCGTCGTCCGCCGTGGCGGTGAAGCGATACGTGCCCGCCGAGAAGGTGTCGGTCCTGGTCCAGCGCGCGCTCCACTGGTCGCCGTTGACGCTGCCGCCCGGCGAGTCGGGCCAGAGGAAGTCGAGCGTCGCGCCGTCGTTGCGCGTCAGCGCGGGCGAGCCGGAGAGCGTCATGTTGTTGTAGTACGCGCCGTTCCAGCTCGGCGAGGGCGGCGGCGTGTTCGTGGGCGTCGGCGTCGGGCCGGCGAGCGCGTAGGTGAGCTTCGCGACGGCGTCGCAGCAGTTGTCGTAGAACTCATACGTGAGCGCGTGCGCGCCGGCCGCGATCGCGACGTCCGCGGTGTACGTCGTCGCCGCCTGGTCCTTCCACCCATCGATGATCTTCACGCCGTCGACGTACACGCGCACGCCATCGTCCGCCGTCGCGACGAAGTGGTACGTGCCAGCGCCGAACGCGTCGGTCTTCGTCCAGCGCGCGCTCCACTGGTCGGCCTTCACGTTCGGCCCCGGCGACCCGCTCCACGTAAAGTTGAGGTTCGGGCCGTCGTTGCGCGTGAGCACGATGGTCTTCGACAACGTCTTGTTGTTGTAGTAGCGCCCGGTCCAGTTGGCCGACGGCGCCGGCGTGTTCGTCGCGGTCGGCGCGACGGCCGTATTCGTCGCGGTCGGCGTCGGCGTCGTCACGTAGTGCGCGGTGAAGCTCTTCGCCGCGTCGGCGAGCACCGTGTGCTGCTGCGCGCCGCCATCGGACCAGGATGCGAACGTCAGCGACGTGCCGCCGACGACCTGGTCGGGGGCGAAGATCACGTGCTGTGACTTCACGGGGACGCTGCGCGTGAACGGCACCGTCTGCGCGGTGCCATCGACCGTGAGCTGCACGCCCGCGCGGTCGGCGTCGAAGCTGAGGGTCGTGCGGTTGGGCGTCACGGTCACGGCCTTCGTATCGGTCAGCCCGCCGGAGTCAGTGGCCACGAGCTGGATCACGTAGTAGACGAAGTCGCCATGGTCGGCGGCGACGAAGCTGCCGCCGCTGCCGGTCGTGCTGAAGTAGGGGTGCGTATGGCACGACGTGAACGTCAGGTCGGAGCAGTGGTAGAGCGTGATGGTCCACGCCAGCCTCGCGCCGGTCAGCGCGCCGTCCTGCGCGTCGAGCGCGCTGCCGCTGAAGGTGATCGTGTCGGTGATGTTGAAGTGCGAGCCATCGGCGGGCGCGCCGATCGTCGCGACCGGCGGCGTGTTGCCCACCTGGATCGGGACGGTCGCGGTGCCGGTTGCGCCGAAGGGGTCGGTGACGGTGAGCGTCGCCGTGTAGTTGCCGGTCGTCGTGTACTGGTGCGACGGGTTCGGCTGCGACGAGTGCGCGCTGCCATCGCCGAAGTTCCAGTCGTAGGTGATCGCCTGGCCGGCGTCAGGGTCGCTCGACCCGGCGCTCGAGAAGTTGACGGTGAGCGGCGCCACGCCGGCGGTGGGGTTGCCCGAGGCGACGGCGGTCGGCGGCCGGTTCCCGTTGAGGTAGCGGATGTGGCGCAGCTCGCCGGCGTTGATCGCGAGGTAGTAGACATCGCCGTCGGCGGGGCCGATCTCGAAATCGACGGGGCCATCGGCGCCGTTGCTGAAGGTCGAGACGCTGCCGGAGAGGTTGTTGGCGGCGTCGAAGTGGGCGGTGAAGATCTGGTTCCGGGCGTAATCGCCGAACCAGTAGGTGTTCTGGTATGCGGGCGGGTAGGAGTTGGCGCCGGTGAACGCGCCGCCGGCGACGGCCGCGCTCTGGCCGCTGTGGTTGTAGCTGTACCGGGCCTGCGTGACGCCGCCGGCGTTGTACAGGCTCTGGCAGGTGCTGAACGCCGCGTAACCGGGCTGCTGCGGGTTGCCCTCGTAGCAGGGCCAGCCGAGGTTGGCGCCGCTGGTGATCGCGTTGACCTCTTCCCAGGTATCCCAGCCGACATCGCCGGAGATGATCGTGTTCGTGCCGGGGCGGAAGTTGAAGCGGAAGTCGTTGCGGACGCCGCGCGCCCAGACCTTCGCGCGCGTGGCCGTGAGGTCGCCGTTGTAGAAGGGGTTGTCGGCGAGGCCACGGCCGTTCGCGGGGTTGACGCGCAGGATCTTGCCGTTGAGGCGGTTGATGTCCTGCGCGCGGAGGGCCAGCGGGTCGACGGAGCCGGCATCGGCGCCGTCGCCGGTCGCGACGTAGAGCATGCCGTCGGGCCCGAACTTGAGGTTGCCCACGGTGTGCGTATCGGAGTCGGAGGCGATGCAGTCCGCGGTGGTCGCGAAGTTCTCGCAGGAGGGCTGGGAGGGCGACCCGGTGACGCTGCCGAGCAGCACGAGCTTGCCGCCGCCGGTATCGCCGGTGGCCGTGAGGCGGATCACCTGCACCGTCTTCGGGCCGGCGATGTCGGACGGGTTGTTGTCGTAGGTGTAGGACACGTAGACGTAGGGAGTCGCGGGGAAGTTGGGGTCGAGCGCGATGCCGAGGAGGCCGCGATCGTGGAAGTCGTTCACGGGCGAGACGGTGTAGAAGGTCTTGAGCACGCCGCCGGAGAGCACCTTGATCGTGCCGCTCTTGAGCCCGATGAAGATGCGTCCGTCGGGAGACATCGCGAAGACGGTGGGGAGGTTGAGGCCGCCGACGATCGTATCGGTGACGAACCCGCTGAGGTCGGAGAGATTCTGCATCGTCAGCCTGGCGACGGCGTCGCAGCAGTTGTCGTAGAACTCGAAGCGAATCGTGTGGGAGCCGGCGGCGAGCGCCTTGTCCGCGGTGTAGGTCGTCGCGGGCTGGTCGACCCAGGCGTCGATGATCTTCGTGCCGTCGACGTAGACGCGCACGCTGTCGTCGGAGGTCGCGGTAAAGCGATACGTGCCGGCCGCGAAGGTGTCCGTCTTCGTCCAGCGCGCGCTCCACTGGTCGGCGTTGACGCCCTGCCCCGGCGCGCCGGGCCAGGTGAAGTCCAGGTTCGCGCCGTCATCGCGGGTGAGGGCCGCGGTGCCGCTGAGGGTCATGTTGTTGAAGTAGCTGCCCTGCCACGTCGCGGAGGAGGGTGGGGGCGGCGCGGCCGCGCTGTAGGTGAGCTTCGCGACGGCGTCGCAGCAGTTGTCGTAGAACTCGTACACCAGCGTGTGCGAGCCGGCCGTGATCGCGTAGTCGGCGCTGTAGCTCGTCGCGGGCTGGTCCTTCCAGGCATCGATGATCTTCGTGCCATCGACGTAGACGCGCACGCCGTCGTCGGAGGTCGCGGCGAAGTGATAGGTGCCGGCCGAGAGCGTGTCGGTCTTCGTCCAGCGGGCGCTCCACTGGTCGCCGTTGACGCTGCCGCCGGGCGAGCCGGTCCAGGTGAAGTCGAGGTTCGGGCCGTCGTCGCGGGTGAGCACGGCGGTGCCCGAGAGCGACATGTTGTTGTAGTAGACGCCGGTCCAGCTTCCGGCCGCGGCGTCGGCGCGAGGGGCGGGCGCGGAGCGGATCGCGGCGGCCGCGACGAGCGCGAGGCCGAGGGCGACGAGCGCCGCGCGGAGGGCGATGGAGCGCATGCCCCACCTCGGGGATGCATTGTCCGCGAGAGCGCAGGCTGCCGGACCGCGGTGGCGGGCGGCGGCGCCTGCGCGTGAGCCGCGCGGGTACCGGGAGAGCCAGCTTCGGGGGCCCCGTCGATGCGGGGAACTGACGAAGCGAGTATAGGGCTGCGTGGCGCGATGCGGGAGAGGCGGGGCGTCAAGGGGCGGAGGCCGGGGGTCGCCGGCTTGGTGATTGGCTGGTGGTAATTGGTCCTTGGTCATCGGGGGCTGGTCGTCGATGATTGGGTTTTCCTGCGACTGGGCCGTCGGTTGTCCGGGGACCGTGGTGGTTGGTTGTTGGGGCTCGGGCGTTCGTCCGTGATCGGTCGGTCGCCGGTGGTTGGCGATTTCCGTGTCGGGTAGGTTGTTGCGCGCGCGACAGGAGGCGACATGGGTGATACGGCGGAGAAGACGATCGACGAGATCCGGCGGAACCGCGAGCGGTTCGAGGCGTTCGTGCGCTCGCTCTCGGAGGAGCAGCTCTCGCGGCAGGTGCCGGACAGCACGTGGTCGGTGCGAGACTTCGTGGCGCACCTGGGGACGCTCGACCCGGCGCTCGAGAGGTGGTTCGAACGCGCGGCGGCGGGCGAGCGCTTCGACAACGGGCTCGGGGAGGACGGCGGGCGGTTCGACATCGACGACTTCAACGAGGCGCAGGTGCTGGCGCGGCGGACGTGGCCGATCGAGCAGGTCCTTGCGGAGGCGGCGCAGAACCGCGCGCGGCTGATCGCGGCGCTTTCGGAGCTGGGCGAGGATGCGGTCAAGCAGGAGATGCGCTTCGCGGGAGACGCGAAGCGGGCGCCCGGCACGTGGCCGTTCGCGTTGTTCCTGGCGGGCTGGGCGCAGCACGACCCGATCCACGCCGCCGACATGCTGCGGGCGCTGCCGGAACTGCAGGACGACGAGGATCTGCGCGCCTGGACGAGCAACCCGTTCGTGCAGGGCTATCAGCGCATCATGAACCCCGGGCACGGCGAGCCGCGCGCCTGAGCGGGTGTACGCGGGCACCAGGCGGGCAGGGCGATGCCGCCGCAAGGCGCTTCGGCCGATTGATAGAGAAATGCAATGCCCTGCCGGAGTACAATCCGCCTCGACGCCATGACAACACTGACGCGGTTCGAGGCGGACCCGGTCGGGGAGCTCTATCCCCTGTACCAGCTCACGCAGGCGGTCGCGGCCGCGCGGGAGCCGGAGGAGATTTTCGACGCGGCGCTGGCATGCCTGGCGGCGACGCTGGGCGTCGAGCGGTCGTCCGTGCTGTTGTTCGACCATGCGGGGGTGATGCGGTTCCGCGCCTGGCGCGGGCTCTCGGACGGGTACCGCGCGGCGGTCGACGGACACTCGCCGTGGACACCGGAGACGACGGACGCGGCGCCGGTGCTGGTGCCGGATGTGCGCGAAGACGCGGGACTCGCGGGCCTGCGCGGCGTCATCGAGGGCGAGCGGATCCGCGCGCTCGCGTTCATCCCGCTGGCGATCGGCACGCGGCTGCTGGGCAAGTTCATGCTGTACTACGCGGAGCCGCACCTCTTCGACGAGCGCGAGGTGCTGATCGCGCAGACGGTGGCGTCGCACGTCGCCTTCGCGATCGACCAGCGGGCGCACCGTGACAGCGAGGCGCGCTACCGCCAGCTTCTGGACTCGGTCGGCGTCGCGGTCTACACGACGGACGCGACGGGCCTGATCACGTACTACAACGACGAAGCGGCGAAGCTCTGGGGGCGCGCGCCGGCGGTCGGCGTGGAGCGCTGGGTCGGCGCATGGCGGCTGTACCACGCGGACGGCTCGCCGATGCCGCACGAGGAATGCCCCATGGCGCTCACGATCAAGGAGCGGCGGGCGGTGCGCGGCTATGAGCTGATCTGCGAACGGCCCGACGGGACGCGAGTGCACTTCGTGCCGTTTCCGACGCCGATCGCCGACCGTGAGGGCAACCTCACGGGGGCGGTAAACGTGCTCATGGACATCAGCGCGCGCAAGGACGCGGAGGCGGCGCTCGCGGTGAACCAGGTGAAGCTCGAGGCGACGCTGGCGGAGAAGGAAGCGCTGCTCGCCGAGCGGGACCGGACGATCGGCATCAACGAGGCGACGCAGGCGCAGCTCGCGCTCCTCATCGAGGCTTCTCGCGCGCTCATCGGCCCGCAGGGCAAGGAGGGGGCGGTCGCGAAGATCCTCGGCATCGCGCGAGAACTGCTGGGCGCGGACGCGTACGCGCTGTGGGAGTACGTCGACGAGCGGGGGCAGTGGGAGATCGTCTTCTGGCAGGGGCTGTCGGACGAGTACGTGGCATCGGCCGCGATCCGCGACCCGAGCGGGCGGCGGGAGCTCGCGCGGCCGCTGGTGGTCGAGGACGTGGAGGCGGAGCCACAGCTCGCGTTGCTGCGGGAGCGATACACGGCGGAGGGCGTGCGGTCGATGTTCGTGGCGCCGATCACGCGCGGCGACGGGGCGAGCGGGACGCTGGTGTTCTACTACCACGCGCCGCACCGCTTCTCGGAGCTGGAGGTGCGGGTGGGGATCTCGCTCGCGCACCTGGCGTCGGCGTCGCTGACGGCGGCGCGGCTATTCGAGCAGAACGAGCGGGCGCGCCAGGACCTGGTGGCGGCGAACGCGGCGAAGGACGAGTTCCTGGGGCTCGTCTCGCACGAATTGAAGACGCCGGTGACGGCGATCCTCGGCAACGCGTACCTGCTCGACCGGCGCTATGGCCTGCTGACGGAGGAAGACCGCCGGAGCGCGGCCCGCGACGTGCTGCACGAGGCGTCGCGGCTGGACCGGGTGGTCGACGACCTGCTGACGCTGGCGCGGTTGGAGCGCGGGCGGCTGGAGCGCGAGCCGGTGGCGCTGACGCCGGTGGTGCGGAGCCTGCTGAAGGACATCGCGCCGGGGCGCGAGGTGACCGCGACGGTGGAGCCGGAGGCGCGCAACGCGATCGCCTTCGCGAGCGAGAACCTGGTCGGGCAGGTGCTGCGGAACTACGTCAACAACGCCTGCAAGTACAGCGCGGAGGGGTCACCGGTCGAGGTGCGGATCGAGCGGCGGCGCGACGAGGCGCTCGTGCGCGTGCTCGACCGCGGTATCGGCGTGGACGCGGAGGAAGTCGACGCGCTGTTCGAGCCGTTCTACCGCTCGGCGCAGCACCAGCCGAGTGTTGGCGGGCTGGGGATCGGGCTGGCGGTGTGCCGGCGGCTGATCGAGGCGATGGGCGGCCGGGTGTGGGCTTCGCCGCGCGAAGGCGGCGGGAGCGAGTTCGGCTTCGCGCTGCAACTGTTCCGGGACGACCCCGGCTAGCAGACGCGCCGCCAGCCATCGCTGCCACGCGCGGCGCTCGCCGGAGTGCCGGTAGCGGCGAGCCGCCTCACGCGCACGCGAGCGCACTCAGCGTCGATCCACGAACCAGGCGTCGTGTCGCGCGTCGCCGGGAGGCCACAGGGGCGCCATGCGGGAGACGCACGACGGGCACGGCGGCCGGCCGTGCCCGTCGAAGCTTGCCGCGCCCGGCCGCCTAGCTGCAGGTCGAGCTGCTCGGCGCGTTGTTGAGGCAGTCGGTGGCCCCGTTGAACGCGTTGACGATGGCGTTGCGGAAGAGGAAGCCCGCCGTGACGATCACGGCGACGGCGATCACCGCCATGATCAGGCCGTACTCGGCGAGCGTCTGGCCGTCCTCGTCGCGCAGCTTGCTCTCGATCGCGTGGCCGATGCCCTGGATGGTGACGAGCACGCGCAGAGCCAGTCCGTTGAGCATGAAGAATCCCCCTGACCAAATGCGTTGCCCCGGTCCGAGGTGCGCCGGGAATCCGTGCTGGCGCCGCGCGGCCCTCGTGCCCCGCGCGGCGACGTCGCGCCGCGGCCCGCTCCCCTCCGGCCGATCTCCGTGACGAGCGGCCGGGCGTTGCCGTCGGCTAGAGATTCGGCCGGGACGCGCGGTTCTGTAGGGGTAGCGCGTCCGGCGCGCGGGAGGCGTTATCCCGGGTGTGGGCGCCCGGAATATGCTTGGTTGCGGCGCCGGCGGGCAGTGGACGACGCGCGGGTCGGTGCGGGCGATGGCGCTCGAGCGTGAACAGGGGTCATCGCCGGCGGAGACGAAGGTGGCTGCTGCGAAGTACTGTCCGCAGTGTGGCGCGGTCGTCGGGCGCAAGGCCGGAAGGTTCTGCGAGGCATGCGGGGCGAGGCTGCCGGCGGTTCCGGCGCCGGCGGGGTCGCGACGCAAACGACGGCGCAACACGACGGCGGTCGGGCTCGGGTTCGTCGTCGGGCTTTCGCTCAATGTGTTCGGACTCGCACTGCTGGCGCTGCTCATGAAGGTCGAAGACGACCGGAAGTTCGAGGACGTGATCTTCGGTTCGTTCCTCGGCGCCTGCGCAAGCACGGCGCTCATCCTGTACGTCGTGGCTTCATAGAGGCGCACAGCGGGAGGAGCGAACCGGGCGGGTCCGCGGGAAGAAGCAGAAACCCGCTGGTGAATGAGCGGGTTTCGAATCTGACGTGTTGGAGGCGACGACCGGATTCGAACCGGTGATGGGGGTTTTGCAGACCCCTGCCTTACCACTTGGCTACGTCGCCCGGGTGCCCGCCTTCCCGACGAAACAGCATCCGCCCGGCGGGACCAGGGCGGACGCTACGCTGCTCACATGTTGGTGCCGAGGAGGAGATTTGAACTCCTACGCCTTGCGGCACGGCCCCCTCAAGACCGCGTGTCTGCCTATTCCACCACCTCGGCGAGGCCGCCCTATTATACGGGCTCCCCTTGGGAGCGGCCAAGCCGCGCGGCGGCCGCGCCGAAGCTACGGCGGCAGGTCGCCGTCGGGCGCGGGCTCCGTCGGCTGCGGCTCCGGCGTCGGCGAGGGGCTGTGGCGCACGTTCTCGCCGACGGTCACCGTCACGAACGTCGAAAGCTCGCCGCGCTGCGCGTCCTCGACGACGAGCCGCAGCGTGTAGATGCCCGCCGGCAGGTCCGCCGTGTTCCACAGCCCGAGCCCGCCGCCGGGCTGGCGGTCGGTGGAGCGCAGCAGCACCGTCCAGGCGTACGGCGGGTTGCCGGCGCCGAACTCCAGCCGGTAGGCGACGAAGTCCGGCGAGTCCGCCTTGCCGGTGATCTGCACGACGCCCTTGATGTTCGCGTTGTCCTTCGGCGAGTCGAGGCGCACGGGCGCGTCGCCGGTGCTCTTCTCAGTGGGCACGACGCCGACGTTGAGGATGCGCGCCCACTCGCTCGCCTGGCCCTTCGCGAAGTCGCTGAGGCCGTCGGGCACGACGAGGGCGCGGCGCTCCTGCACGAACTGCGGCGGGGTCAGCTCCGTCGCGAGCAGGCCGTTGCGGATGTCGACCTTCGCGGTGCGCCACCAGTCGTCGTCCTTCTTCGGCGTGTGGTCCTTCGGCATGATCGTCTTGACCACGCGACCGCACGCCGGCGTGGGCTTGAGCATCGACGGCTCGCAGATGTCGACGTCGGTGATGTCCGGCGGGCGTTCGAAGTTGCTCGGGGGCGTATCGGCGAGGGCGGCCTGCATGAAGTCGCGCACGGCGCGATACGAGATCGAGGTCGAGGTGATGTTGTACATCGGCGAGTTATCGGAGTTGCCGGCCCAGACGCCGGTGACGAGGTCGGGCGTGTAGCCGTAGGTCCACGTTTCGCCGATGGCGCGCGAGTTCTCGTACGGCTCGCTGGTGCCGGTCTTCACGCCCCAGGGGCGGCCGATGCTCAGGGCGCCGCAGCCGTAGGTCAGGCAGAAGGCGTTGGGGTCGGAGAGGATGTTGTTGATCATGTAGGCGTAGCCGGGGTCGATCACGCGGTCTTCCTTGACCTTGACGCGGTGGTCCTCGGTGGTGGGATAGAGGACGCTGCCGTCCTGGCGGGTGATCTGGAGGATGGTCACGGGGTCGAGCGTGCGGTTGCCGGCCTCGTTCGAGCCAGCGGCGCGGTCGACGCCGCGCATGACGCCGCCGCTCGCGAGCACGGTGTAGGCGTACGTGACGTCGTAGAGCTTGATATCGACGCCGCCGATGGTCACGGAGGGGCCGTAGGTGTGGTTGTCGAGGGTCGTCATGCCGAACTTCTTGTACTCGGCGACGACGTTGTTCACGCCGGCGTAGAGGACGGCCTTGAAGGCGGGGATGTTGAGCGAGTTGCCGAGCGCGTTGCGCACGGTGATCGGCCCGTGGAAGTCGCCGCTCGGGTTGCGGGGCGTGAACACCTTATCGCCGTCGGGGTAGCTGATCGGCGTGTCGAGCAGTTCGGTGTCCGGCCCCCAGCCGAGCTGCTCGAACGTGGTCGCGTAGGTGAAGGGTTTGAGCGTCGAGCCGGGGGAGTTGAGTGCCTGGGCGTTGTCGTTCTGGCCCTGGATGTCCTGGTTGAAGTAGTCGCGCGAGCCGATGTAGACGAGGACCTCGGACGTGCGCGGGTCGATGGCCACCATGGCGCCGTTGTGGCCCTGCGCGGTCTGCTCGAACTCACTGATCCAGTGCTCGAGCGCCTCCTGGCCCTTCTGCTGCAGGTCGAGGTCGAGGGATGTGGTGACGCGCAGGCCGCCGCTGTAGAGCGCCTCCTTGCCGAAGCGCGCCTCCAGCTCCGGCTGGATGACGTCGAAGACGAAGTGCGGCGCCTGCACGGGGAAGCGCTGCGGCACGATGTTCACGGGTGCGAGCGTCGAGAGGTAGAACGCGGCGTCGGTGATCTTCACCTTCGTGCCGTCGTCGTCGACCTGGATCTGCGTGGCTTGCAGCTCGTTGCCGGCGTCGTCCTTCACGGTCGTCTGGTCGCGCGTGTGCATGATGCGCAACACCTCGTTGCGGCGCGCGGCGGCGGCGTCGGGGTGGCTGATCGGGTCGTAGCAGGACGGGCAGGCGGGGATGCCGGCGAGCATCGCGGCCTCCGGCAGCGTGAGGTCCTTCGCGTGCTTGCCGAAGTAGCCGAGCGACGCGGCCTCGACGCCGTTGTAGAGCCCGCCGTAGGAGATCTGGTTCAGGTACCACTCGAGGATCTGGTCCTTCGAGTACTGGTTCGTCAGCTCGACGGAGTAGATGGTCTCCTTGAGCTTGCGCTTCAGCGAGCGCTGCGCGCGCTCCTCGGGCGAGATGTAGATGTTCTTCACGAGCTGCTGCGTGATCGAACTGCCGCCGGTGCTGGAGGCGGCGTCGGCGTTGCGCAGGTGGAAGTACTCGAGGCCGGCGCGCGCGAGGCCCTTGGGGTTGATGCCGGGGTTGTTCCAGAAGCTCGCGTCCTCGGTGGAGATCGTCGCGGCGATCATGTAGGGCGAGATGTCTTCGAGCTTGACCGGCGAGCGCAGGCCGGAACGGTCGTCGACGTACTCGTACAGGAGGTTGCCGTGCCGGTCGAAGATCTGGGCGCCGCCGGACGGCTGCTGCGCGATCACCTCGTCCGGCGGCTTGATGTCGTTGGCGTAGGCGCGGTACACGCCGAAGCCGGCGATGCCCATGATCGCCATGCCGACGACGCCGAGGCCCGCCAGCAGGCCGAACACCTGCACCCAGCGCGGCGCGCGGCCGCCGCCGTTGCCCCCGCGCCCGAGATGCAGGCGCTCGCGGATCACCCTGCGCGTCGCGTTCCGTGCCACCCCTCAGCCTCCTGCCTGGGCCGCGCGCGCCGGCTGCGGCTTGCGCAGCACGACGAAGTGCGAGAGCCCGAACACCCGCAGCGGCGTGCGCTCGGCGCGGTAGAGCACGGCGCGCAGGAACGCGCCGAGCCGCCTGCGCCGGGCGATGATGTTGTCGAAGCCGGGGAAGACGTACGTCTCGGCGCGCACCTCGGCGCCGAGGCCGGCGTAGGTGCGGCGGATGCCGCCCTTCGTGTAGGCGCGCGCGTGCGGCACCAGGCGGTCGCGGAGCGGCGTCGGCAGCCAGTTCACGAAGGGGATGTTGCCGAAGACGAAGCGGCGTCCCAGGTAGATGCCGTGCGTCTCGAACGGATAGAGGCGGTTGGGGGCGTAGACGACGGCGTGTCCGCCGGGGCGGAGGATGCGCATCGCCTCGCGCAGCGTCGCGGCGTCGTCGCGCACGTGCTCGATGACCTCGTTGAGCACGACGAGGTCGAAGGCGTCCTGCCGAAAGGGCAGGTGCTCTCCGACGGCCAGCATGAGGCCCGGGGTGGTGCGCGCGCCGTCGCGGAGCCGCTTCGGGTCGACGTCGATGCCGCAGACGCGGTCGCTGAACTCGCGGAACTTGCGCACGTACACGCCGAGCCCGCATCCGATGTCGAGGATGCGCGCTCCCTCGAGCGGTGCGTAGTGCCGGATGAGGTTGAGACGGCGGTCCTGTCCGAACCGCCATACGAAGCTGGGATTCCCGAGGGCCACTTCGGCCCGGTCGGGCGCCTTGACCATGTTGCCTTCCGTATACCCCGCCGCCGCACAGGGTAGCACGCGCGGGTGGCGCGGCGCCCCGGCGCTGCGCTCAACGTAACGTGTGTTGCGCCGCCGCCCGGGATAGCAGCCGGCGGCGCATGCGGCCCAGGGCCTCCGGCGCGCACGCCACCGTGCCGGCCAGCGCCGATGCGGTGAAGCGCCACGCCGCGGGCGGGCGCGAGCGGCGCGCTACCACGGCGGGCGGGCACCCGGTAGCCTTCGCGCATGAGCATCGAGCGCGAGACCGTGCTCCACATCGCGCGCCTGGCGCGCGTCGACCTGACGGACGACGAGATCGAGACGTTCCGCGCGCAGCTCGACGAGATCATCGGGCACTTCGACGTGCTCGGACGCGTGGACACCGAAGGCGTCGAGCCGACGGCGCATACGCTGGCGCTCCAAAACGTCTTCGCGGACGACACCGCGCGCCCCTCGCTGCCGCGCGAGACGGTGCTCGAGATGGCGCCGCTGACCGAGGAGGGCTACCTTCGCGTGCGCGCGGTGCTCGAGTAGCATGCCGGACCTCGATTTCCTGACGATCCACGAGTGCGCGGAGCTGCTGGCCGGGAGGCAGGTCAGCTCGCGGGAGCTGACGCAGGCCGCGCTCGACCGCATCGCCGCGGTCGATGCGCGCGTGCGGGCGTTCATCACCGTGACGGGCGAGCAAGCGCTGGCCCAGGCGGACGACGCGGACCGCCGGCTCGGGGCCGGCGAGCGCGGGCCACTGCTGGGCGTGCCGGTCGCGATCAAGGACCTGATGGTGACGCGCGGCGCGCCGACGACCTGCGGCTCGAAGATGCTCGAGCACTTCGTCGCGCCGTACGAGGCGACGGTCGTGCGGCGGCTGTTCGACGCGGGCGCCGTGATGGTCGGCAAGACGAACATGGACGAGTTCGCGATGGGCTCTTCGACGGAGAACTCGGCGTTCTTCCCGACGCGCAACCCGTGGGACCTCGAGCGCGTGCCGGGGGGCTCTTCGGGCGGGTCGGCGGCGGCCGTGGCGGCGGGCGAGGCGCCGTACGCGCTCGGCTCCGACACCGGTGGCAGCATCCGCCAGCCGGCGGCGCTGTGCGGCGTGGTCGGCATGAAGCCGACGTACGGGCGCGTGAGCCGCTACGGGCTCGTCGCCTTCGCCAGCTCGCTCGATCAGATCGGGCCGTTCACGCGCGACGTGCGCGACATGGCGACGGTGCTCAACGCGATCTGCGGGCACGACGCGTGCGACTCGACGTCGGCGCCGGTCCCCGTCCCGGACTTCGCCGCGGGGCTCGAGGGCGGGGTGCGCGGCATGCGCATCGGCGTGCCGAAGGAGTACATGCCGGAGAACCTGCATCCGGGCGTCCGCGACGCGATTAACGCGGCGCTCGCGGCGCTCGTCGATGCGGGCGCGGAGGTCGACCGCGAGGTGACGCTGCCGAGCACCGAGGCGGCGCTTGCCGTGTACTACGTCATCGCGCCGAGCGAGGCGTCGGCGAACCTCGCGCGCTACGACGGGGTGAAGTACGGGTTCTCGTACCAGCAGGGCGCGTCGATGTGGGAGAACATGGAGAAGACGCGGGGGCTGGGCTTCGGCGCCGAGGTGAAGCGCCGCATCATGATCGGCACTACGCGCTGTCATCGGGCTATTACGACGCGTACTACCTGAAGGCGCAGAAGGTGCGGACGGTGATCCGGCGCGAGTTCGACGACGCGTTCGCCCGCTACGACGCACTCGTCGCGCCGGTGACGCCCACGCCGGCGTTCCGGCTGGGTGAGAAGACGGGCGACCCCTACGAGATGTACCTGAACGATGTGTTCACGCTGCCGGTGAACATCGCCGGCCTGCCGGGGATCTCCGTGCCCTGCGGCTTCGTCGATGGCCTCCCGGTCGGGCTGCAGGTCATCGGCAAGCCGTTCGACGAGGCGACGGTGCTGCGGGTCGCGCGCGCGTACGAGGCGAGCGCGGACTGGGCGTCCCGCCGGCCGCCGCTGTAGCCCGGGACCAATCCGCAGATTCCAGAGATCGCTCCGATGGGCCGGGTCGCTCGATGTTCCGTCCGTGAGCGGCGCCCGCATGCCTCGTTCTCTACGCCGAGACGGCGTGCTGCGAAACCGTCGAGCGCCGAGCGTGGAGTTGGGCGAGCCCGGGGCTCGCTGATGCTTCGGGCCTACGCCTCCGCCGCGCGGGTGTAGGCGCCGGACTCCGGCTCGAAGACGACCCACGCGCTGCGCTCGGCGGTGTTCTGGCCGCGCGGGTCGAGTTCGGCGCGGAGGATCTGCAGCTCCTCTTCCGTCGGGCCCTCGAGCAGGGCGACCTCGTCGGCGACGACCGGCGGATGCTGGCACTCGGCGAGGATCTCGTCGACGGTCACCCACGGCGCGCGCGCGACGAGCCGGAGGCGGCGCTGCTCGGTGTAGTCGTACATCGCCCACGGGGTGACGACGCGCCACGGGCCGGTGCCCGGCGGCAGGCCGGCGCGCTCGCGCGCGCCCTCGCTGCCGTCGAGGAAGCCGGGCGAGGAGATGAAGTCGACGCGCTCGACGAACTTGCGCTTCTCCTGGTCGGTCATCAGGATCGTGCGCCAGCAGAGCGCGGCGATGGAGTCGGCGCCGCCGGGCCCGCCGAAGCGCCGTGCGCCCGCGCTGTACTCGCCGATCGCCGTCGAGTTGATGTTGCCGTACTGGTCGACCTGCAGCGTGTTGAGGATGCCGTAGTCCATGAGGCCGAGCTGTGCGTGGTTGCCGGCGGTGTTCATCGTGCCCCAGGCGAGCGCACGATAGCCGGCGCGCGAGCTGACCATCGTCATCACGGGCTCGAAGGGGAGCATCGGCTCCGGGGCGATGACGCCGTCCTCGGTGATGTACTGCGCGCCGTGCGCGTAGAGCCGGATCGCCATCAGCACGGCGTACATCGGCCCGCCGCCGCCGGCGACCCAGTAGGTGCGGCCGTCCTCGACCATCCGCGCGACGGTGCAGATCTGCATCTCGCGCTCGTTGAAGGACGTCGCCGGCGTGCCCGTGCGCGGCTTCAGGCCGAGGTCGATGGGCATGGAACCTCCCGCGCGTTAGATGCGCGCTCCCGTCCACGGCGCGCCGGTGATGTCGGCGACGTGCATGCGCACGTGCTGCACCGCCACCATGTCGAGCACGGCGGCGAGGGTGCCGGTCATGCCGCCGGCGGAGCGGATGACGCGCGAGAACAGCGCTTCGTCCGCGGCCTCGACCGCGGCGACCGTCGCGGCGCGGTTGCGCGCGAACTCGTCGATCAACTCGGCGATCGAGGCGCCGGCGCGCTTCGCCACCTGCCGCTCGTTGTAGCTGAGGATGCGCGGGTCCGCGGGCCGGTCGGGCGACGTCTGCTGCGGCTGCGCCGGCCGTGCGGCGGGGGCGGGGGAATCGGACGTTTCGCCCGACGCCTGCGCGAGGTCGATCAGCCTGGGGTACGTCCATTCGATCGTCGCGACGTGCGCGAGGATCTGGCGGGCGTTCCAGCCGTTCTCATAGCGCCCCTGCGCGTAGGTCGCCTCGGGCGTCGCCCGCAGGTCGCGCAGCGCCTCGTCTCCGCTCGCGCGCAGTACCGCGAGCACCGATGCCTTCGTCGGCGCGCTCATGCGTGGTACCCCTCGTGGATCGTCTCGTTCTGGCGGAGCCGCTGCAGCCGCTCGTCGCCGATCAGGCGGGCGAACATCTCCTGGTCGTCGGCGAAGGGCGTGACGTACTTCTCGACATACGCCGGCACGCGGTCGGACGCGATGGCGCCGAACGTCTCGATGACGGCGGGCGTGTCGGACCCGTAGTAGCCGCCGCAGTTCCCGGGCCAGGCGCCGAAGGGCGCGTGCACGACCGCATCGACCACGTAGTAGGGGATGCTCGTGCGCCCGGGATCGCGGCGGATCTCCTCGGTATCGATGATCTCCTCGGCCGAGATGATCACCTTCTTCGAGGCGAGGGCGGATTCCTGGTGCGCGATGCCGGTGCCGAACACCCGCGCGTTGCCGTACTGGTCCGCCTGCTGCACGTGCACGATCGCGACGTCCGGGTTGAGGGCGGGGACGACGGTGATCGGCCTGGCGGTGAACGGGTCCTCGACGAGCTTCGCGCCGGAATAGTCGAAGCCATCGGTGCCGCCGAAGGAGCGCACCGGGAGGAACGGCAGGCCCATCGCCCCGGCCTGGAGCCGCAGCGTCATCACGACGTTGCTGTACTCGAACGCCTGCAGCCGGCCCTCGCGGAGCGCGTTGTCGATCGTGGCGCCGGGCCAGAAGAAGCCGCAGTCGACCTTCGAGGCGCAGCCGGCGCCGACGAGCAGGCCGACGTCGACGTACGTGAACTTGCCGCAGATCCAGAGGTCGCGCTTCCGCTGGCGGATCACCTCGCGGATCAGGGTCGACGGGCCGCGCTGGAAGTAGTTGCAGTCGTAGACCAGGTAGTCGCCGTCCGCGACGAAGCGCTCGACGGCCTCGCGGGCGGACATCAGGCGGGGCGTCAGCGCACGCTGCTTGTGCTCGCGGACGTATGCGCGGAAGGCGTCGGGGTCGACGGGCAAGTACTCCGCCTTGCCTTCGGCGAGCACGCGCATGCTGAGCCTCCGAGATGTGCGGGCCGGACGCGGACGATCATAACAGCGGCCCCCGCGCGGTCAAGAATCGCGGCCTGCGCGTGCCCGCAGGATCCCGCACGACATAACACGGCATGCACGGATCGCGATACATCATGGCGATCTCGCATCTGCTATGCTCTGCGCCGAATCGCGATCCAGAGGGCACAACAGGAGGAGATGCTGTGTTACCGAATCGACTGATCATGATCGGGACGGCGGCAATCGCCGCGGCGGCGGCGATGGTGGTGCTCGCGACGGCGCCGGGGAGCGCGCTCGCGGGGGCTCCGGCGCCGACATCCACGTCGACCGCGACGTCGACCAGCGTGGCGTGCGTGACGCCGACGGCGCAGGTCCAACTCGACATCGCGGCGCAGCAAGCGCAGCCGCTGTGCACGAGCACGCCGGTGATCGTGCGCTCGGCGACGCCTTCGGTGACGGCGACCGAGAAGCCGGCGACGAACACGGCGGTGGTCACGGCGGCGGCGAACACGCCGGTGCCGCCTGCGGCGACGGCGACGAAGGCGGGCGGGGGCGCGGGCGGCCAGGTGACGGGCCCGAACACGGGCACGGGCGACGCGACGGGCGGCGGCGGCGTCTCGCTCTGGCTGATCATCGCGGGCGCGGTGCTCGCGACGGGTGGGGCCGGCGCGGTGGCGGCCGGGATCCGCAGGCGCTGAGCCGGCGGCAGGCAAGATGCGGCGAGGGCCGGTCGTTCGACCGGCCCTCGTTCATGTCCGGGCGCTCAAAACTGCCACCAGCGCCGCTTGCGGACGAGCGAACGGTAACGGGCGTAGGGGTCCTCGCGATTGATCTTGCGTGGATGCCGGGGCGGCGGGGTGCGCTGCTTCGTGCGGAGCGCGGTGGCGAGCGCGGCCGAGAGCTTTTCGACCTGCTGCTCGAGCCGGCGCACCTCCTGCGCCTGTGACGGCGGGCCGGCGTCCGCTTCGGCCGCGGCGGCGCCGCGCGCGCGCCACACGTCGAGCGAGACGACGTTCCCGGGCTCGAGGTCGATCCGGCCCGACGGGTCGGGATGCCCGTGCAGCCCGGGGTCGCGTCCGTGGCGGGCACCCGGCACGTAGATCCGGTAGGAGAACCCGCCCCGGCGCGGGACGATGCGGTTGCGGAGCTCACCCTTGCGGATGCGACGACGGACGGTGCTGACGGAGATGCCGAGTTCGCAGGCCGCCTGCTCGAGCGTGAGCCAGTCCGCGGGGTCTGTGGCCCGCGGCGCGCGCGGCTCGTGCAGATCCTCGTCGGCGTCTACGAGCGCCCGGAGCGCGACCATGGCATACCGATCCTGTCTACTCCCTGGGCCCTACCGGGATCATCGGCGGGCCGTGCGGGCGTCTGAACCGAATCCGGTTCGCGCTACAATCGTCTCGTGACGACCCGCACGTCATCCGGCCTGCCGACGTGGTACCGGGGCCTCACGCTGGCGCGTGTCGTGAGCGGCGAGCCGGGCGAGGCGACGGGGGTCACGCAGGACAGCCGGACGGTCCAGCGGGACGGCCTGTTCGTCGCCATCCCGGGGCTCCAGCTCGACGGCAACGACTTCATCCCCGACGCGATCGCGCGTGGCGCCCGCTTCGTCATCGTGCAGGAGGACCAGCACGAGCGGTGGGCGCCGTACGTGAACGAAGACGTGACCTTCGTCGCGGTGCCGCAGGCGCGCGTCGCCCTGGCGGAAGCCGCAGCCGGCTTCTACGAGCACCCGGCGCGTTCGATGGGCGTGATCGGCGTCACGGGGACGGACGGCAAGACGACGACGACCCACCTGATCGCGCACGTGCTCAACGCGACGGGACAGCGCGCCGGCCACCTGAGCAGCGTCGAGTTCGCCGCGGGCGGCGTGGCGGAGATGAACGCGACGCACCTGACGACGGTGGAATCGCCGGAGATCCAGCGCCACCTCGACCGGATGCGGCAGGCGGGCGCGCGCTACGCGGTGCTCGAGGCGTCCTCGATCGGCCTCGACCTCCATCGCCTCGACCAGTGCGAGTTCGATGTCGGCGTGTTCACGAACCTGACGCCGGACCACCTGGACTACCACGGGAACATGCAGGCGTACCGGGACGCGAAGATGATCCTCTTCCGCATGCTCGGGGACTCGGCGGAGAAGGGCGTCGGCAAGGCGGCGGTGCTGAACGCCGACGACGCGGCGTCCGCGGAGATGCGCGCGGCGACGATCGTGCCGGTGATCTCCTACGGCATCCGGACGCCGGGCGACGTGACGGGCGCCGACATCAAGCGCGACGGCTTCGGGACGCGGTTCCTGGTGCGCATGTTTGGCGAGAGCATCGCGGTGCGCACGGGGTTGCTGGGGGATTACAACGTCGCGAACTGCCTGGCCGCGGTCGGGGTGGCCGTCTCGCAGGGGGTCGAGTTCGCAGCGGCGGTGCACGCGCTCGAGAGCTTCCCCGGGGTGCCGGGGCGCATGGAGCTGATCGACGAGGGGCAACCGTTCCGCGTAGTCGTCGACATCGCGTCGACGGAGCAGGCGATGCGCAACGTGCTGCGCATGCTGAAGCCGCTGACGGCGGGGCGGCTGATCGTCGTCTTCGGGGCCGCGGGCGAGCGCGACGTGGCCCGGCGCCGCACGATCGCGCGCGCCGTCGCGGACGCCGCGGACTACGCAGTCGTGACGAACGAGGACCCGCGCGGCGAGGACCCGCAGCGGATCATCGATGAGATCGCGAGCGCGTTGAAGGCGGAAGGCTGGCGCGAGGGGCGGCGGTTCGAGCGCGAGCTGGACCGCCGGCAGGCGCTGGAGATGGCGTTCAACCGCGCGGGGCGCGGTGACACGGTGCTGCTGGCCGGGAAGGGCACCGAGCAGTCGATCGTGATCGGCGGCGTCCACTGGCCGTGGGACGAGCGGCGGATCGCGAGGGAGTTGCTGCAGGAGAAGTTCGGCGTATAATCCCCGGCGAGATGCCGCTCAGGTGCATACGCAATTGAACGAAGCCGAGATCCGCCGGCTCGCCGAATTCGACATCCGGCACATCATTCATCCGCAGTTTCACGTGGCGGACCACCGCGATGCCGTGATCTACGCGCGCGGCGAAGGCGCGGTGCTCTACGACGTGCAGGGCAACGCGTATATCGACGGCCTGTCGTCGCTGTGGAACGTCGCGGTGGGGCATGGCCGCGCGGAGCTGGCGGACGCCGCCGCGGCGCAGATGCGCGAGCTGGCGTTCGCCAACGGCTACACCGGCTACGCGAACGTGCCGTCGATCCGGCTCGCCGAGCGGCTCCTCTCGCTCGTCTACCCGAACATGTCCGGCGTGTTCTACGCCAACAGCGGGTCCGAGGCGAACGAGATGGCGATCAAGGCCGTGCGCTACTTCTGGTCGGTCAGCGGCAAGCCGGCGAAGACGAAGATCATCTCGCGGCAGGAGGCCTATCACGGCAGCACGATGGCGGCGACGGCCGTCACCGGGATGGCGCCGTTCCACAAGCATTTCGGCCCGGAGCCGCCGGACATCGTGCAGGTGCCGACGTGCTACGCGTACCGCTGCCAGTGGTGCGCCGACAAGCCGGGCTGCACGCTCGCGTGCGCGGACAACATCGAGGCGACGATCGAGCGCGAGGGCGCGGAGACCGTCGCGGCGGTGATCGCGGAACCGGTGCACGGCGCGGGCGGCGTGATCCCGCCGGACCCGGGCTACTTCCCGCGGCTGCGCGAGATCTGCGACCGCCACGACGTGTTGCTCATCGCGGACGAGGTGATCACGGGCTTCGGCCGCACGGGAAGGTGGTTCGCGCTCGAGCACTGGGGCGTGCAGCCGGACGTCATGACGATCGCGAAGGCGGTGACGAGCGCGTACGTGCCGCTCTCGGCGTTCATCGTCTCGGCGCGCGTGCACGGGGCGATCCTCGATGCGCCGGCGGACGCGAAGTTCATGATCGGCTGCACGAACGCGGGCCACCCGACGGCCTGCGCGGTGGCGCTGCGGAACCTGCAGATCTTCGACGACGAGGGCCTGGTGGAGCGGGCGGCGGCGCTGGGCCGTCGGCTGAACGACGGCCTGGGGCGGCTGCGCGAGATGCCGCACGTCGGCAACGTCCGCGGGCTGGGGCTGATGGCGGCGGTCGAGGTCGTGGCGGACACCGCCACGCGCGCGCCGTTTCCGGCCTCCGACGCGGTCGGGCCCAGGATCGCCCGGGCGATGCGCGACCGCGGGGTGGTGACGCGCGTGAAGGGCGAGAGCATCCTGTTCGCGCCGCCGCTGGTGACGACGGAGGCGCAGGTCGACCGCATGGTGGAGGTGACGGCGGAGGCGATCGAGGCGGTGACGGGCGGGAAGCCGTAGGCATGGCGCCGCCGCCGGGCCGATATACTGCGATGCAAGGAGCGGAGATGTCGGCACCCGCCGCCGTAGTCGTCGCCCGGCCGGGCAGACTGCACAGCCTCATCGAGAAGAACTGGCGTCACGTCGCCGAGTTGCTGTTCATCGTGCCCGCGTACACGGCGTACCAGTACGTGCGGGGGGCGGTGCACGGGAAGGCGGGCGATGCGTTCGACAACGCGTCGCGCCTGATCCACGTCGAGCAGCGCCTCGGCATCTTCCACGAGGCGTTCCTCCAGCAGCTCATCCTGCCGAAGGCGTGGATGGTCGACCTGTTCAACTACCTCTACATCTGGGGCCACCTGCCGGTCATCGTGTGCGTGGCGGTGTGGCTGTACGTGTTCCATCGCGGGAACTACGCGCTCTTCCGCAACGCCTTCCTCATCTCGGGGCTGATCGCGCTCATCGGCTTCACCATGGTGCCGCTGGCGCCGCCGCGCTACATGCCGGAGTTCGGCTTCACGGACACGATCGTGCACGCGCAGTCGTACTACGCGTTCCAGAACCCGAAGATCGTGAACCAGTACGCGGCGATGCCGAGCCTGCACTTCGGCTGGGATCTGCTGGTGGCGATCGCCATCGGCGTGAACGCGCGGGTGCGGCCGCTGAAGCTGGCCTCGATCGTGATGCCGTTCGTCATGCTGAGCGGCATCGTGCTGACGGCGAACCACTACTTCCTCGATGCGGCTGCGGGCGCCTTCACGGCGATGCTCGGCCTGGGCGTCGCGTTCGGGGTGCGGCGCCTGGTGCACCGCAGCGACGGCGTGTTCGGCTTCATCACGTAGGCGCCGGATCCCGCTAGCGCGGGTGATCAGTTATTGACCGGCCGAAGATGCCCGGTGTATCCTGCCGCCCAGGAAAGGAGGTGATGCGGATGGACTTGAGTAGTTGCGAGGCCTGTGCGCCGAGCACGATCCGCACCACCTCGGGGGCTGCCCGCTAGGGAGTCCTCCGGGGGCGGAGGCGCCGGGCGCAGGCCTGGCAACAGACACGATTTTGGCCCGGCCAGCACATGGCCGGGCCAAATCTATTCTCCGGGTACGGGGTACTGAGGCCCGGGGGCCGGCTCGGGCGCCGCATGCGCCGCGGGTCAGGGACGGCGGACGACCGCGGCGATCTGTTGCAGGTGCTCGTTGCGATGGCGGGCGCGGTCGGCGATGCGCGGGATGACATCGAGCGACGGGCCGCCCTGCGGATGGGGAAAGCGCGCCGCGACGCGGTCCGCCGCTTCGGCCGCGTCGATGGCCTCGCGCCGCACGTGGTCCGCGGGGAGCGCGCGCCACTGGCCGGCGCTCGCGGCGTTCACGTACTCGGAGACGACGCGGCCGCCGACCTGGGCGGGGGTCTCGATGTCGAATGCGCCGCCGCTCTCGATGAAGCTGGTGAGCAGCGCGGCCGCGTAGCGGTCCCACCAGGCGAGGTGGGCGAGCAGGGAGCCGAGGGTCCAGCCGTCAGCCACGTCCCGACCGAGCTCGCCGGGGTCGAGCGCCTCGATGAGCTTCCGCAGCTCCCCGCGCGAGGCATCGTTGCGGGCCGGGTGGCCCGGGTCGGCGGGCACGCGGTTACCGACGCTTCTTCGGCGGCAGGGACTCGAGGTAGTCGTGGATCGCCTGCGCGGCGCGGCGGCCGTCGGCGAGCGCGGTGACGACGAGGTCGGCGCCGTTCACGTTGTCGCCGCCGGCGAAGACGCCGGGGCGGCTCGTCATGTACGTCTCGGGGTGCACCTCGACGAGGTTCCAGCGGTTCGTCGCGATGCCTGGCGCCGCTTCCTTGATCAACGGGTCGGCGTTGTAGCCGATGGCGATGGCCACGGTCTCGGCCGGGATGACGAACTCCGAGTGGGGCACCGGGATCGGGCGGCGGCGTCCAGACTCGTCCGGCTCGCCGAGCTTCATGCGCTGGCACTCGACGCCGGTGACGTGGCCGTTCTCGCCAAGGAAGCGCAGCGGGATCGTCAGGAACTCGAAGCGCACGCCCTCATCGCGCGCGTGCTGGCGCTCCTCCTGGCGGCCGAGCATCTCCGCCTCGGTCCGGCGGTAGACGCAGGTGACGTGCTCGGCGCCGAGGCGCACGGCGGTGCGCACACAGTCCATCGACGTGTCGCCGCCGCCGATGACGACGACGTTGCGGCCAATCTCGAGCGGCTCCCGCATGTCCTCCGGTAGCTGGTCTTGGCGCAGGTTGCCGCGGACGAGGAACTCCGTCGCTGCGTAGATGCCGGCGTTCTCCTCCTCGCCGGGGATCGCGAGCCGCCCGCCGACGCCGGCGCCGGTGCCGACGAAGACCGCGTCGTAGCCCTCGGCGAACAGCTCATCGACGGTGATGTCCTTGCCCACCCAGGTGTTGCCGATGAAGCGCACGCCGAGGCGGTCGAGGTACTTGAGCTTGTCGGACAGCACCGTCTTGCTGAGCTTGAAGTTGGGGATGCCGTAGAGGAGGATGCCGCCCGGCTCGGGCCAGGCGTCGTACATCGTGCAGGCATGGCCCTGCTTGGCCAGCTCCTCCGCGACGGCGAGCCCGGCGGGGCCGGCGCCGACGATGGCGACGCGGAAGCCGCTGGGCTCGGGCAGCAGCGGGATCGGGATGCCGGTGGTGCGGCGCTGATAGTCGGTGACGAAGGCCTCGAGCTTGCCGATGGAGACCGGCGGCTCCTGGTGCATGTCGGGGCGGATGGCGAAGGCGACGACGCACTCGCCCTCGCACAGGCGCTCCTGCGGGCAGAGGCGCCCGCACAGCTCGGGGAGGTTGCTGGTCTCGCGGAACTTGTTGGCGGCGCCGATGACGTCGCCCTGCTCGAGCAGCGATAGCGCGCCCGGGATGTCGTTGTGCACGGGGCAAGCTTCCTGGCAGGGCGCGGTGGGGCAGTGGAGGCAGCGCATGGCCTCGACCTTCGCGCTCTCCTCATCGAAGCCGAGGAAGACCTCGTCCCAGTTCTTGCGGCGTTCCTGCGGGTCCTGCTTGCGGATCGGCACGCGCGAGATGGCGAGCCTGCGCTGGACCTCGGCGTCGTTCGGCATAACGCGTCCCGTCCTCTATCGCCTCGACAGACGGCGCATGGCCGTGTGGGCAATTGTACACGCGGCCGCGAGGGCGGGGTCTACTGCGTCGAGGCCTCGCCGGGGAAGGCGGCGCGGAGGAAATTGACGAGGTTCCAGATGTCCTCATCGCTGAACTGCGCGCGCCACGCGGGCATCGCCGAGCCCGGGTAGCCGTTGGCGATGAAGCCGAAGAACTGCTGGTCGGTGTGATAGGGCGTGTGGAGCCGGAAATCAGAGGGCGCGGGGTCGAGCGACGCCGCCTGGGGGCCGTCTCCGCGGCCGTCGACGCCGTGGCAGACCGTGCAATTCTGCTGGAAGAGCGCACGGCCGGCGTCGACGGACTGCTGGGTGGGCTTGACCGGGTTGCCGGCGGTCGGGTCGGCCGCCCTGGTGTGCGTGTGCACGCCGAAGATGAGCACCGCACCCGCGATGACACCGGCGGCGGCGCCCGTCACGGCCGCGCGGTAGCCCCAGGCGGCAAGGCGGCCGATCTCGCGGCGGTAGACGAGCGCGAGACCGCCGGCGAGCGCGAACGCGGCGCCGAGCACTTCGTTCCAGTTGAAGACATCGAACGGCAGGGAGAAGGCGCCGCCGTTCCCGGTGGCCGCGGTGAGCGGCCGCTGCACCGGGAGGACGAACGCGGTGTTGATGTCATCGCCGTCGGTGCGGCGGATGCCGAGCGTCACGCGCCAGTTGCCGGTCTGCGTGAAGTACGCGCCGGACGTGCGGTACTCGCCGGGCGCGGTCGAGTTCATGATCACCTCGGACGGCGGGATGGCGAGCGATGGGTCGTCGTACTGGAATCGCAGGCGCGCTTGCGTGATGGTCGAAGCGGACGCGCCGGACGCATCGACGGCGGTGAGGATGTATTCGTTCGTGCCGACGCGGTCCGGCGACACCTGCAGCGTGAGCTTCAGGCCGCCTTCCTCGCGCGTCTGCTCGAACTGCAGCGGGCCGGCGGTCGCGGCCTGCTGCTGGGCGACCTCGCCCTTCGCGGTGGCGGTCTGGGTGAGGACGGCGACGGCGGCGAAGATCGCGACGACGAGCGCGATCTCGGCGGCGATCGTCATCGGCAGCGTGCGGCGCAGGAGGTCGAGACGGCGGTGCCAGGCATCGCGCGCGGCGGCGCTGACCGTGCCGCCCTGCTGGTACAGACCATCGATCGTGGCGACGAGGCGCGGCTTGAGCACGAAGGCGTTGAGCCCGGCGACGGCGAGCAGCGGGGCCAGCAGGATGAGCTTCGTCAGCAGCACGCGCCCGTAGGTGGTGTGGACCATGGCGCCGGCGTTCGGGATTTCGGCGAGACCGTTGAACGTCCCCGTCGCGAGGATCGCGGCGACGCTGAGCCCGGCGACGACCGAGAAGCGGTCGTAGACGTTGGCGGTGAGCAGGAAGCCTTGCTCGTCGCTGAGGGCGTGGCGTCGCCAGCGGACGAAGAGGAAGAGCATCACGAGGGCGCCGAGCCAGGCCGCCGACGCCAGGAGGTGCACGTAGTCGGAGGCGACGGACCAGAACTTTCCGTCGCTGCCGGCGCCGTGACTGACGAGCGAGCTCATCAGCAACGCGGCGGCGCCGGCGAGGATGACGAGCGCGAGCCCGACGTTGCGCCGCAACTTGGAGTTGCCGAGGAAGAGCACGTCGGCACCGGCGAGGGTCACGGCGATGAGCGCGAGCTGGATGCCGCGGTCGCGGCCCGTGCCGACCGTCGTCAGGTACGACCAGATGCTCGTGGACGTGGCGAAGCGATGGACGGTGAGCAGCACGAGGAACGCGAAGGCGATGAAGGCGACGGGGAGGAGGACGTGCGCGAGGGCGATAGCCCAGCGCTCGGCGGCGTCGGTTGTGTTGATGTAATCGTCGTCTTCGAGGAATGCGGCGGCGGGACGGATGACGGCGACGATGAAGAACGCCGCGCCGACGGTCGTGGCGAGCGAGAGCAGGGCGAGCCACTTGAGCGCGGAGTCGAGCTTGTTCGGCAGCAGGCCGCCGCCGCTCGTCGACGCCTGCGCGCCCTCGAGCGAGACGCCGGCCGGTACGGTGCCGTCCGGATTGAGCACGATGAACGGATACATGCCGCTGTAGTTGTGGCCGTCGACGGCGGAAACGTTGGACCACTTGACGAAGTAGAGGCCGGGCTGCAGCGGCTTCACGCCGACCGAGGCGGACGCCGCGTCGTTCGGGTCGAACGCCATGTCGTTGGTGTCGGCGCGCTTGTTGTCCTTGTCGAGGACCTGGATGCTCGTGAGCTTCGGCTCGACGGCCTCGCTGAACTGGAGGACGACGCGGGCGGGCGGGCGGCGGACCTGCTCGTTGTTCTTCGGCTGCGACGACACGAGGGACGCGTGCGCCTGGGCGGTGCGCGCACCCGGCAACGCAAGGCCGCCGGCAAGCGCGAGCAACGCCGCGACGAGCGCGATGCCCAGCACGCGCCCGAGTGAACTCCTGTTCGTCACGCCGCCCGCCCCCGCATCGACCTCCCTATCCGCGATTGCGCGCGAACACCATATAGCCGCCGGCGGCGACCACCACCGCGGCCACCACGGCGCCGATGCCGACCCAGACCCAGGGGCTCGTGCCGCCGCCTGAGGAGCCGCCGGACGTCGCCGACGGCGACGGCGTGGCGGTGCCACCGGGGCGCGGCGTGAGCACCGCCGTCGTGGCGGGCGATGCTTCCGCCGTGGTGGCCGGTGTCTCCTCTTCCTCCGCGCCGATCTGCGCGAGCTGGCGGTCGTTGTCGAGGTCGACGGCCGTCGGCTGCGTCCTCACATAGAACGAGAATGCGCCCTCCGCCGGATCTCCATCGTCGTCGGAGACGTTCTTCCACTCGACGACGTAGCGACCCGGCTGCAAGTTCGCTTCGAGGGGGACGGAGAGCTTCGAGCGGTCGGCGTCGTCGACGGCCGGCGGGCCCGCGGTGACGCTGGCGCCGCGGTCGCGCACGACGGTGAGGTCGTACGTCCCGGCGATCTTCTGGATGTCCTGGGTGAAGGTGATGACGACGGACGGTGGCGAGTCCTGGAGCACCTCGCCGGCGGCCGGCGTGGAGGACTTGAGGCGCGCGTGCGCCGAGGCGCCGCTGGGGCCGGCGAGAGCGGCTGCGGCGGCCGCGAGCACGACGGCGGCGAACAGCGCCGGACGTCCGAGGTTGGTCACGGTAAACCTCCCCTGATTGTATTGGGCGAGAGATTGGCGGGAGATTAGGCGACGGGTGGCGGGGTCTCGGGCCGAGGGGAGGAGCCGGCGATTGACGGCAGTGAGATGACGATGAGCACCGCGATCATCGCCGGCAGGGAGACGAGCGGCGTGGCGGCGAGCAACTGGCCCGGCCCGGCGGTCAGCGGCGCATCGGCGCAGGAGCCCGGGGCGATGTGGCAATGCGCGGCGTGGACGGCGTCATCGCCGATGTCGTGCGCCGCGGCGCCCGGCAGCAGGTGGTCGAACGGGACGACCGAGGGGAGGACGGCGAGCAGGAGCGCGAGCGAGACGAGGAGGCGCAGCGCGCGCGGGGTGACGCACAACCGGCACCGCGGGGCGAAGGTGGCGCCGACGACGGCGGCGAGGGCGCAGGCGCCGGCGGCGATGATGCGCGCATCGACCGGGGCGTGGGCGGCGGACTGGGCGACGTGCAGCACGGGGGACACTGGCATCGCGGCCTTCTTTCGGCACCCCACTATAGCGATCGGGCCCGGCAGGAGAACCGGGCGTGTTGCCGGTGCGAGGGGCGGCACGTAGAATTCACCCGTTTCCCGCGGGCCACCGGGTGCATCGAAAGAGGAGAAGCGAAATGGCGCACGAAGAGGCTCTGGCCGCGGCGCCGCTGTTTTCGCAGCTGAGCCGCAAGGACCTGACACGGCTCGGGCGCGCGGTGGTGCAGCGGAAGTACAAGAAGGGCGAGACCATCGTCAAGGAAGGCGAGCAGGCGGTGGCGTTCTTCATCATCGTGAGCGGCCGGGTCGAGGTCGTGCAGAAGGCCGGGTCGCGCTCGCAGAAGCTCAACGAGCTGGGGCCGGGCGACTGCTTCGGGGAGATGGCGCTGCTGGACGGCGGGTTGCGCGTGGCGACGATCCGCGCGCTCGAGGATACGGAGTGCCTCGTGCTGTCGCGGTGGGATTTCGTCGCGGAGCTGCGGACGAACCCGCACATCGCCGTCGGGATGCTGCCGATCATCAGCAAGCGACTGCGCGACGTCGAAGCGAAGCTCGCGAAGGCGACGTCGACGCACTAGCGCCGGCGCGTGCATGCGCGGCGCACGCAAGCAAGCGTCGCGCGATCGGCCACGAAACGCACCAGGGAGGGAGGCCGCATGCCGAACAAGGTCGTGCACTTCGAGATCGCCGGGAAGGACGGGAAGAAGCTCCAGGACTTCCACGGGGCGCTGTTCGGGTGGAACGTCGACGCGAGCAACCCGATGCAGTACGGGATGGTCGCCCCCGCGCAGGCCGGGGTGGGCGGCGGCATCACCGCTTCGCAGGGCGGCGAGTCGTACGTGACGGTGTATGTCGAGGTCGATGACCTGGGCGCGGCGCTCCGGAAGGCGGAGTCGCTGGGCGCCACGACGATGATGCCGCCGACGGACGTGCCGGGCGGGCCGACGATCGCCATGTTCCGCGACCCGGCTGGGAACGTGTTCGGGATGCTGAAGGCGGGGAGCATGGCCGGCGCCTAGCGCCCGGCCGAGGAGGCGTGGTGGCGGAGGACTGGGCGCGGCCGGTCGTGCACTGGGACATCCAGGCGAAGGACCCGGCGCGGATCAAGGACTTCTACGCGAAGATGTTCAACTGGGCGATCGCCGATGGCCCGCTGGGCGGCGTGCCGGCAGGGATCGGCGGGCCGCCGCCGGAAGCGTTGTCGGGCAACATCCTGCAGTCGGAGCACCCGGGCATCTCGCTCTACATCCAGGTGAAGGACCTGTCCGCGTCGCTGATGCGCGCGGGGGAACTGGGCGGGAAGAAGCTCAGCGACCCCTTCCAGGTGCCGGGCGGGCCGACGATCGCGTCGATCGCGGACCCGGAGGGCAACCGGCTGGTGCTCGTGCAGCAGTAGCGCTCAGAGGACGAGGAGCATCGGCGTCTCGAGCAGGCGCTTGATCTCGGCGAGGAACCGGGCTCCCTGCGCGCCATCGGTCACGCGGTGGTCGGCGGACAGCGCCACCTTCATCATGTTGCGGACGACGACCGCGCCGTCGCGCGCGGCGGGTTGCTCCATCACGGTGCCGACGCCGAGGATCGCGGTCTGCGGCGGCTGGATGATGCCGATCAGCGTCTCGACGCCGTAGGCGCCGAGGTTGGTGATCGAGAAGGTGCCGTCGCTCACCTCGGCGGGCGAGAGCGCGCCACCGCGGGCGCGCTGCGCGAGGTCTCTCGCCTCGCGGGCGATCTGCGCGAGCGGCTTGCGTCCGGCGTCGAGCAGCGCCGGCGCGATGAGGCCATTGTCGAGCGCGACGGCGATGCAGACGTTCTGCGCTTCGTGGCGGCGCACCTCGTCGCCCTCGATGGTCGTGTTGAACATCGGGTGGCGCTGGAGGGCGATCGCGCAGGCCTTGACGATGAGGTCGTTGATGCTGATGCGCCCGTCCTCGGGGAGGGCGTCGTTCACCTGGCGGCGGAAGGCCATCGCTTCGGTCATGTCGATGTCGAGGAGCAGGTAGTAGTGCGGCGCCTCGCGCTTGCTCTGGGCCATCCGGCGGGCGATCGCCTGCCGCATGCGTGACATCGGCACCGCCTCGACCGCCGGCGGCGGCGCGGCGGGTTGCTCGCGCTGGACCAAGCCGGCGGGCTCGCGCGCGGGCGCCGCGGCGGCGGGGGGAGCGCCGGTGAACCGTTCGACGTCGCTGCGCAGGATGCGGCCATCGGGGCCGCTGCCCGGCACCTGGCGCAGGTCGATGCCGCGCTCGCGGGCGATGCGCCGGGCGAGCGGGGAGGCCCGCACGCGGCCGTTGGCCGAGGGCGCGGGCGCCGCTGCGGGGCGCTGCGTCGCGCCTGCGGTGGGCTGCGGAGCGCGGACTTCGGCGGGCGGCGCCGGCGCGGGGGGCGCCTCGCCGACCGGCGTGGCCTGCACTTGCGGCGTCTCTGTCGGCGCGCCGGCGGCGCCCGGCTGCTGCGCCGGGGGCGATGCGCCGGCGGCAGCGGCGGTCGCCTTCGGCGGCGTGGCGCCCTCGCCGTAGTGCGAGATGTCATCGGACGGGTCAGCGATCACGGCGATCACCTCGCCGACTTTCACGACGTCGCCCTCATCGGCCAGCGTCTTGCGGAACGTGCCGCCCTCGAACGCCTCGATCTCGATGTTCGCCTTGTCCGTCTCGATCTCGGCGATGATCTCGCCGCGCTCGACCGCGTCGCCCTCGCGCTTGAGCCAGCGGAGGAGCGTGCCCTCGGTCATGTCGGCGCCCATCTGGGGCATGACGACCTCGGAGATCATCGCGCCACCCCCTCGAACATGCGGAGCGCCGTCTCGACGATCGCCGGTTCCTGCGGGAGCGCCGCCTGCTCGAGCGCGCCGGCGTAGGGCATGGGGACGTCGGCGCCGGAGCAGCGCTCGACGGGTGCGTCGAGGTAGTCGAAGGCGCGCTCCTGGATCAGCGCGACGATCTCGCCGCCGAAGCCGCCGAACTTCCAGTCGTCCTCGATGACGATGGCGCGGCTCGTCTTCTTCACGGAGGCGATGATGGCGTCGACGTCGAGCGGGCGGAGGGTCCGGAGGTTGAGGACCTCCGCATCGATCCCTTCGTCGGCGAGGTGGCCGGCGGCGCGATAGGCCTGGTGCACGCTGCCGGAGTAACCGATGAGCGTGAGGTCCTTGCCCTGCCGGAACACCTCGGCCTGTCCGAACGGCAGGCGGTAGGGCTCCTCGGGCACGTCGCCCTTCGAGGCGTAGAGCGCGGTGTGCTCGATGAAGATGACGGGGTTGTCGTCGTCAAACGCGGTCATCAGCAGGCCCTTAGCGTCGTAGGGGGTGGCGGGGACGACGACCTTGATCCCGGGCACGTGCGCGTACCAGCCCTCGAGGCTGTGCGAATGCTGCGCGCCGAGCTGGCTGCCGGCGCCGCCGGCCATGCGGATGACGAGCGGGACGTTGATCTGGCCGTTGGACATGTAATAGAGCTTGGACGCGTTGTTCACGATCTGGTCGATGGCGAGCAGGGAGAAGTTGATCGTCATCAGCTCGACCATCGGCTTGAGCCCGGCCATGGCGGCGCCGATGCCGGCGCCGACGACGACGGACTCGGAGATCGGCGTGTCCTTCACGCGCTTCTCGCCGAACTCTTGCAGGAAGCCCTTCGTCACGGCGTACGAACCGCCGTAGGCGCCGATGTCCTCGCCCATGAGGAAGACGCGGTCGTCGTTCTGCAGCTGGTAGCGCAGCGCCTGCCGCAGCGCCTCGCGGTATGTGATCTCAGGCACCGTCGCGCTCCTTGTACACGAAGCGCGTCAGCGACTCGGGCGGTGGCGGCGCGCTCTGCTCCGCGAAGTCCGCCGCCTCACGCGCGACGCGGTCGGCGCTGGCGCGGAGCTCCTCGACCGTGCGGTCGTCGATGGCGCCCTCGTCGCGAAGCGTGCGCTCGAGCCGGGCGATGGGGTCGAGCCGGCGCCAGCGCTCGACCTCTTCCTTCTTGCGATAGAACTCCGGGTCGGCCATCGAGTGGCCGCGGTAGCGGTAGCAGATGGCTTCGAGGAACATCGGCCCGTCGCCGGCGCGGACGCGCGCGGCGCAGCGCGATACGGCCTCGTGCATCGCGAGGGCGTCCATGCCGTCCACCTGCTCGGAGGGGATGCCGTAGGCCTCGGCACGCTTGTACACCTCGATCACGGCCGAGACGCGGCGCACGTCCGTGCCCATGCCGTAGAAGTTGTTCTCGACGATGAAGAGCACGGGAAGCTTCCAGACGGCGGCGAGGTTGAGCGACTCGTGGAACTCGCCTTCGTTGACGGCGCCGTCGCCGAGGAAGTTCGCGGCGATGCGGTCGCTGCCCTTGTACTGCTCGGCGAGCGCGAGGCCGCAGGCGAGCGGCATGTGGCCGGCGACGATGGCGTAGCCGCCCATGAACGAATGCGCGGGGTCGAACAGGTGCATGGAGCCGCCGCGGCCGCCGCTGACGCCGGTCTCCCGGCCGTACAGCTCGGCCATGACGCGCTTCGGGTCGAGCCCGCGGGCGATGGCGTGGCCGTGCTCCCGGTAGTGACTGACGATATAGTCGTCGGGCCGCAGCGCCGAGATGGCGCCGACCGCGACCGCCTCCTGGCCGATGTAGAGATGCAGGAAGCCGTGGATCTTGCCGCGCGCGTACGACTCCGCGGCTTTCTCCTCGAACCGGCGGATCTCGATCATGCGGCGCAGCATGTCGATGCGGTCGTCGCGGGTGAGCGCGCCATTGCGCGCCGCGCCGCCTGCCTTCGTGCCGCCCTTCGTCGCCCTCGCCATGCTCACTCCGTCCAGAAGTGGATCGCTTCGCCGTCGACGGCCAACGCCGCTTCCTTCACCGCCTCGCCGAGCGTCGGATGCGCGGCGACGGTCCAGCCGAGCTCGCGCGGCGTCGCCTCCAGGGTCATACCGAGCGACGCCTCGGCGAGCAGCTCGGTGACCATCGGGCCGACCATGTGGATGCCGAGCGTCTCACCGGTCGCCGCATCGGCGACGATCTTCATCAGGCCGTCGGGCTGGTTCACCGCCTTGGCGCGGCCGTTGGCGCGCACGGGGAACTTCCCGGCCTTGACCTCGTAGCCGGCTTCGCGCGCCTGCTTCTCGGTGAGGCCGACGCTGCCGACCTCCGGCTGGCAGTACGTCGCGCGCGGCAGGCGGCGATAGTCGAGCGGCGGGCTGTCGAGGCCCGCCAGGCGCTCGACGACCATCACGCCCTGGGCCGACGCGACGTGCGCGAGGTTCATGATGCCGGTGACGTCGCCGACGGCGTACACGCCCGGCGCCGTCGTCTGCAGGGAGGCATCGGTCTTGATCCAGCCGCGCTCGAGCTGCACGCCGGCGCGGTCGAGCGCGAGCGCGTCGACGGCCGCCTCGAAGCCGACGCCGACGAGCACGCGCTCGGCATCGAGCTCCTGCTCTTGGCCCTTCGCGGTGAAGCGCACGGTCGCGCGGCCGTTGCGGACCTCGGCGCCGGCGACCTGCGCGCCGGTGAAGAAATTGATGCCCTGCTTCTTGAACGCGCGCTCGACCTGGACGCTGATCTCCTCGTCCTCGAGCGGGAGGAGGTGGTCGAGCAGCTCGAGGACGGTCACGTCGACGCCGTAGGCCCGCCAGAAGTAGGCGAACTCGACGCCGATGGGACCGCCGCCGACGATCACGACGCGCTCGGGCAGCTCGCGGAGCGCGAGCGCCTCGCGGCTGCCGAACACGACCTCGCCGTCGGGCTCCAGGCCCGGGAGGCGGCGGGGGCGGGCGCCGGTCGCGACGACCACGGCCGCCGCATCGATGGGCTCGTCCATGCCGCGCACGCGGAGCTGGTTGGGCGATGCGAACGCGGCTTCGCCGCTGATCACGCGGACGCCGTGCTTGTTGAGCAGGAACTCGACGCCCTTCACCATCTGGTCGACGACGGCGCGGCTGCGGTCGATCGCGACGCCGACGTCGACGCGCAGATTGTCGAACGAGAAGCCGTAGGTCGCGGCGTCGCGGAGGAGGTGGAGCACCTCGGCGTTCCAGAGCAGCGCCTTGCTGGGGATGCAGCCCCAGTTGAGGCAGAGGCCGCCGACGCGCTCCTTCTCGACGAGCACGACGCGCTTGCCGAGCTGCGCGGCGCGGATGGCCGCGACATAACCGCCCGGCCCGCCGCCGACGATGGCGATGTCGCACTCAGGCACGGGACACCTGCTCGAGGGGGATCAGGCCTTCGCGGGCGGCGGAGATGCGCGACTGCTTCTCGGCGTGATACGAGCTGCGGACGAGCGGGCCAGCCTCGACGTGCGCGAAGCCCAGCTCGATGCCCCAGCGGCGGAACAGCTCGTACTCGTCGGGCTCGTAGTAGCGCTCGACGGGCAGGTGGTCGCGCGTCGGCCGCAGGTACTGGCCGATGGTGACGATGTCGCATCCGTGCGCGCGCAGGTCGCGCATGACGTCGTGCAGCTCCTCGGACGTCTCGCCGAGGCCGACCATGAAGCCGGACTTCGTGAGCATCTCCGGCGCGAGCGCCTTCGCGCGCGCGAGCAGCTCGAGCGAGCGCTCGTACTGTGCCTGCGGCCGCACGCGCCGGTACAGGCGCGGCACGGTCTCGATGTTGTGGTTGAGCACATACGGCCGCGCCCGGACGACCTGCGCGAGCGCCTCCCAGTTGCCCTTGAAGTCGGGGATCAGCACTTCCACCCGGACGGCGGGGTCCTGCCGGCGGATGGCCTTGATGCACGCGGCGAAGACCTCCGCGCCGCCGGACTCGACGTCGTCGCGGTTCACGGAGGTGATGACGACGTAGTCGAGGCCGAGCGCGCGGACGGCGCTCGCGAGGCGGAACGGCTCGACGGGGTCGATCGCGCCGGGGCGGCCGGTCGTCACGGCGCAGAAGCCGCACGAGCGCGTGCAGACATCGCCGAGGATCATGAACGTGGCGGTGCCGGCGTTCCAGCACTCGCCGATATTCGGGCAGCGCGCGTCCTCGCAGACGGTGTTGAGCCGCTGGTCGCGCATGAGCGACTTGAGCTGCTGGTACCGCTCGCCGGCCGGGAACCGCACCTTCAGCCACTCCGGCTTTCGCAGGACGGCGGCCTCAGCGGACACCGGCGGCCTCCGCCTGCGGCGCGGGCTCGAGGGCGAAGAGCTCGCAGAGCACCGCGCACAACTCGTCCTCGACTTCGGCGACCTGTGCCGGCACGCCGAGCGCGTGCATCGACGTGACGCCGGCGCCGGCGAGGCCGCAGGGGATGATGCGCCCGAAGTACGAGAGGTCGGTGCTGACGTTGAGCGCGAAGCCGTGCGTCGTCGCGCCGCGGGAGACGCGGACGCCGATGGCGGCGATCTTCGCATCGCCGACCCAGGCGCCGGGGCGCCCCTGGGCGCGGCCGGCGGCGATGCCGAAGCGGGCGAGCGTCTCGACCAGAGCCGCTTCGAGCGTGTGGACGTAGGTGGCGGGGCCCATGCCCCGGCGCCGCAGGTCGAGGATCGGGTAGCCCACGACCTGGCCGGGGCCATGGAACGTGACATCGCCGCCGCGGTCGGTGCGGACGACCTCCGCGCCGAGATCATCGCGCGCGGCGAGGAGGTGCTCCTCGCGGCCGCGCATGCCCAGGGTGTAGACGGGCGGGTGCTGGAGCAGGACCAGCGCCTCGGGCCCGCCGTCGCGGACGGAGGCGGCGATGCGCTGCTGGAGCTGCCAGGCCTGCTGGTAGTCGAGGAGTCCAGGCCGGAGGACGGTACAGCGGGATACCACGTCGGCCAGCTCTTTCGGGGGAAGGGCGTCCTGCCTCGATTTCGAGGATATCACAGCTCCCTCGCGCCTGATGGAGTATCGGCCGGGACGGGGCGGGCGCAGGGGAGGGACTTCCCGGATGTCTGGGGCGAGAGCGACATAACTCGATGCCCGTCGCGCATCGGGGCGAAGCGGAACCCTTGTGAGTGATTGCACAATGCGAGGTATTGTGACATGGTTCACATAGCGAGAGATGGCGGGTTGATCTCAGCCTACCCCTGCTGCGTAGGCACGTGCGAGGCGCCATGACCGCGGCGACGACGCCGGCCCTCAGCGACGAAGACCTGCTGCGCGACGTCGCGGCGGGGGACGTCGAGGCGCTGGAAGCGCTGTACGACCGGTACAGCCGGCAGGCGTTCGCGCTGGCGCTGCGGATGCTGCACGAGCGCGAGGCGGCGGAGGAAGTGACGCAGGACGCATTCGTCTCGGTGTGGCGGCAGGCGGGGACATACCGGGAGCGATCCGGACGCGTGCGGCCGTGGCTGTTCGCGATCGTGCACCACCGGGCGATCGACCGAATCCGCCGTGCGCGGGGGGATGGCGCGACGACGGCGCTCGATGACGCCTGGATGCGCGCTTCGGACGCGGATGTGTTCGGCGATGCCTATCGCAACGTGCAGCGGGAGCAGGTGCGGGCGGCGATGCAGGCGCTGCCGGAGGAGCAGCGCGCGGCGGTGGAGATGCTGTACTTCGGCGGCATGACGTTCGCGGAGATCGCGGAGCGGACGGGCGCGCCGGCGGGCACCGTGAAGAGCCGCGTGCGCCTGGGGCTGCGGAAGCTGCGGGACATGCTCGACGAGGAGCTGGCGACGTGACGGCGCACGTGATCGACGACCTGCCGGCGTACGCGATCGGCTTGATGCGCGAACGCGAGGCGGCGGCGGTGCGGGCGCACCTGGAGCGCTGCGCGAGCTGCGCGGCCGAGCTCGCGTCGACGCGCGCGCTGCTCGCGGCTCTGCCGGCGCAGCTCGAGGACGCGTCGCCGCGCGCGGACGTGCGCGCGGGACTGCGGGCGCGCGTGCTCGCGGACCGCGCGGGGATCCACGATGACACGCCGGCGAGCCTGTTGCCGTTCCGCATCGACCCGTCGTCGCGGAACCTGTTCCTCCGCCTGGCGTCGCTCTGGATGCTGTGCGCGTTCATCGTCGGCATCGTCGGCGGGCTCACGGGTTGGGCGCTGCTGCTGGGCGACCGGCTCCAGAAGAGGGGCGACGGTGCGAACGGCGGCGGCCCGGCGGCGACGCTGCGGGCGGGCGTGCCTGCGGTTGCGGCGCACGGCGCGGCACCGGTGCCGCCGTCCGTCGCGGCGTCCGCTCCGGCCGGCGTCCCGCCTGGACCCGAGCGCGCCCCGCGCGCGGTCGCGGTGGCGCGCGACGGGGCGCCCGGCCCGGCGCCGCCGGGCTCTGCGGACGCCGTGCTCCTGGCGGCGTAAGCGCGGTCGGCGAAGGACGTGCAGAGGCCCCGCCGGGGAGCGGGGCCTCTCGCGATGGGAGATTGCGCGCGCGGCGCTTAGTCAGCCTCCTCCGTCTCTCCGCCTTCGTCGTCCGCATGCGGGTTGTGGTCCTTGCTCTCGCCGTGGTCGCCCGCGGCCTGGCAGGGCACGTTGACCTGCACGCCGCTCGGCGTCGTCTTGACGACCGTCTCGCCCTTCTCGCACTCGCCGTCGCCGTCCTCCGGGTGGTGGCTCGGGTTGGTCGTCGGGATGCCCTTGATCTCGCGCTCGCCGTCGTCGTCGCCCTCGCCGGTCGCCGTCGCTTCGGGCGTGGCGGTCTCGGTCGCTTCCGGCGTCGGCGTCTCCGTCGCCGTGGGCGTGTCCGTCGCGGTCTCATCGACGGTGAGGGTGTCCGTGGCCGTCGCCGTGTCCGTCGCGGTCTCGGTGACTTCGAGCGCGCTGATGTGGCCGCCGCCGAGGTCGACGGCGTCCTGCGAGGCGAAGGCGCCGACGGCGGCGAGCCCGACGAGGCCCGTGCCAACGACTGCCGCGATGATCTTCTGTCTCATTTCCGCTCCTTGTCCGTGTTGCCTGGCGGGTTACGAGACGGGCACGCCGTCTCGCGAGGAGTAACCGCGGGCGGGGCAGAAAAGTAACGCTCGGATCGCAGCTTCGTTACGCGTGCGCGCAGGATTCATCCGACGCGTCGGAATGCGGGCGCCGGTCAGGATTCTTCTTCGCCGTCCTCTTCCTCGGGGATCGGCTGCTTGGAGTGGCCGTTCGAGCGGACGCAGGCATGGCCGCCCGGGTCGATGGCGAGGCCGCAGAGGGGGCACACGGGGCGGCCGCCGGCGATGATCTCGTCGAGGCGGGCGGCGAGGGCGGCGGAATCGTCCGGCGTGAAGCGCACGCGCAACGTCGGCTCGTCCTCATCCTCGGTCCCCAGCTCGTAGAGATAGAGGACGACCGTGGTGTCGCCGGGGTTGACGCCCATGCCCATGCGGCCGATGCGGAAGTCGTGGTCGGCGACGACCGGGAAGTCGTCGATCGTGCGGGGCGGCATCTCGCGGTCGTACTCGAGCTGGCCGAGCGCCTGCTTGAGCGCCAGGCTCAGGGCCTGGAGCTGTTCCTTTTCCATCCAGAGGGACGCCGATTGCTGCGCCTCGCCGATGATGCGGAGGCGGAAGGTGCGCTGGCCCGGCTGCCCGAACGACTGGGCATCGACGCTGCGGGCGACGCCGAACTCGGCGCTCATGGGGCGCCTCGCGGAGAAAGGGAGCGCGGGGTGAGGTGCAGGGGCGGCTCCTGGGCGCTCGCTCGCGGATGCTACAGGATCGGGCGTGACCGGCGCGCGGTCAAGCAGCGCGGAATTGGGACGGCGCGGTGCGCCGGTGCGGCCGGACCGGATGGGGCCGATCGGCCCGCGAACCGGAGTCGAGCGGTTGCTAAGCTAAGATGGATGCGCGGGGTGACGAACATACAGCGAAGGGAACGAAGCTGATGGCACAGCCGCCCCGTCCGCGTCCGCCCGTCGACCGCAAGGCGCGGTTGCGCATCCCACCGCAAAAGATCCGCAAGCAGGACCCGAACGTCCGCGTGCTGAACTGGAGCGAGGTCTACCTGCCGCTCGATATCGAGACGGCGAAGGTGGAGGCGGAGCGCTGCATCCAGTGTCCGGCGGCGCCGTGCCAGGTCGCGTGCCCGGTGCACAACGACATTCCCGGAGCGCTCTGGCTGCTCGAGCAGGGCGACCCGAACGCGGCGGCGGACGTCTTCCACGAGACCAGCACGATGCCCGAGATGTGCGGCCGCCTCTGCCCGCAGGAGCGGCTCTGCGAGGGGCACTGCGTGGTCGGGAAGAACAACAAGCCGGTGGCGATCGGGAGGCTCGAGGCGTTCGTCGCCGACTGGAAGCGGCACAAGGCGCCGGAGACGCCGTTGCGCGCGGCCGCGACGGGGCGGCGGGTCGCGGTGGTCGGCGCGGGGCCGGCGGGGCTCACGGTAGCGGAAGACCTCGCGCGACTCGGGCATGCGGTAACGGTGTTCGACGCGTGGCCGGCGGCGGGCGGCGTGCTGCGCTACGGCATCCCCGATTTCAAGCTCGAGAAGCGCGTGCTCGATGAGAAGCTCGACGTGCTGCGGCACCTGGGCGTCGCGTTCGTGCAGGACACGTACGTGGGACGGGGAGCGGCGACCGGGGTCGATGACCTGCTCTGCGCCGGCTACGATGCCGTCTTCCTGGCGCACGGCGCGAGCGCGGGAAACCCGCTGGCGATCGAGGGCGCCGGGCTGAACGGCGTGATCCAGGCGACAGAGTTCCTTTCGCGCGGCAACCTGCCGCCCGAGCAGCTGCCCGCGCCGATGCGCGAGCCGCTGCACGTGGGGCGGCGCGTGGTGATCATCGGCGGCGGCGACACATCGATGGACTGCGCGCGGACGGCGGTGCGGCTGGGCGCGCGCGAGGTCACGCTCGTGTACCGCCGCACGGAGCGCGAGATGGTCGGCCGCGAGGAAGAGCGGCAGCACGCGCGCGAAGAGGGCGTGCGGTTCGAGTTCCTCGCGTCGCCGGTGCGCTTTCTCGGCACCGCGGCCGGGCGCGTGCGCGCCGTGCAGCTCGAGCGCATGGAGCTGGGGCCGCCGGACGAGAGCGGGCGGCGGCGCCCGCAGCCCGTGCCGGCCTCGGAGTTTACGCTCGAAGCCGACACCGTCGTGCTCGCGATCGGTTACAGCGTCGACGAGCGGGCGGTGGCGTCGGCGCCCGGCGTGCTGACGGACAAGTACGGCGTCGTGCTCGTGGACCGGGAGACGGGCGCGACGGACCGGCCGGGCGTGTACGCCGGCGGCGACTGCATCAACGGTGCGGACCTGGTCGTAACGGCGATCCGCGATGCGAAGATCGCCGCCCGCGCGATGCATGCGTACCTCACGTCGCTCGGAGCGCCGAAAGCGGCCGTCGAGCCATCGGCGGCGGCCGGAGCGTAGGATCTCGCTCTTGGCGCTTGTGACCGCTGCCGCGCGGCTGCTATAACCGCTGCAACGGCGACGAACGGGACGAGTAGCGGTCCTCGATCGCCAAGAGAGGGCGCGGTTGGTGCGAGCGCCCGCGACGTGACCGCGAAGACCGCCCGCGAGCCGCCCGCCGAACGCCGCGGGGCCAGTAGGCGGCGCCGCAGTCCTGCGTTACGGGCACAACGAGGGCGCCGCGAGTGGCGGCGCTGAACGAGGGTGGAACCACGGAGCGCGTCTCCCGTCCCTTGCGGGCGGAGGCGCGTTTTTCGATCCCGGAGGTGACGCCATGGCCCTCGACCAGCTCCCGAAAGAAGACCGGCTGTACCGCATGCGCCACTCCGCCGCGCACATCATGGCGGAGGCGGTGCTGGAGATGTTCCCGGAGGCGAAGTTCGCCATCGGGCCCCCGATCGACAACGGGTTCTACTACGACTTCGACCTGCCGCGGGCCCTGACGCCGGAGGACCTGCCGGAGATCGAGCGGCGGATGCGCGCGCGCATGGCATCGGACGTGCCGTTCGAGCACGGCGAGATGTCGAAGGGCGACGCGCTGCGGCAGTTCCGCGACCAGCCGTTCAAGGTCGAGCTGATCGAGGGCATCGCCGGCGACCGCGTGTCGCTGTACCGGCAGGGCGACTTCCTGGACCTGTGTGAGGGGCCGCACGTCGAGCGGACGGGGCAGGTGCCGGCGTTCAAGCTGACGAGCGTCGCCGGCGCGTACTGGCGCGGCGACGAAAAGCGGCCGATGTTGCAGCGCATCTACGGGGCGCTCTTCGAGACGCAGGAGGAACTCGACGACTACCTGCACCGGCTCGAGGAGGCGCAACGGCGCGACCATCGCAAGCTGGGGCGCGAGCTGGAGCTGTACGCGACGAGCGAGCTGCTCGGGTCCGGGCTGCCGATGCTGCTGCCAAAGGGCGCGACGGTGCGACGGCTGCTGGAGGAGTACATCCTCGCGCAGGAGCGCGAGGCGGGGTACCAGCACGTCTACACGCCGGACCTGGGAAAGGTCGAGCTGTACAAGACGTCCGGGCACTGGGACCACTACCAGGAGAACATGTATCCGCCGATGGCGCTCGAGCACGAAGAGGTCGTGCTGCGGCCGATGAACTGCCCGCACCACATCCTGGTGTTCCAGCAGAAGCTGCACAGCTACCGCGACCTGCCGGTGCGCATCGCCGAGATCGGCAAGATGTACCGGTACGAGCGCTCGGGCGTCGTCGGCGGGCTGAGCCGCGTGCGCGTGATGGCGCTGAACGACGCGCACATCTTCTGCCGCGTGGACCAGATCAAGGGGGAGTTCGCGGGCGTCATGCGGCTCATCGAGCGGGCGTACGCGACGCTGGGGATCACGGACTACGCGTACCGGCTCTCGCTGCGCGACCCGGCGGACACCGAGAAGTACGTGCAGAACGACGCGATGTGGGAGCTGGGCGAGCGGATCCTGCGCGAGACGATGGACGAGCTGGGTTTGCCGTACGTGGAGGGCGTCGGTGAGGCGGCGTTCTACGGCCCGAAGCTCGATGTGCAGCTGCGCGACACGCTGGGACGCGAGGAGACGATCTCGACGATCCAGATCGACTTCCACCTGCCGGAGCAGTTCCGGCTGGAGTACGTCGACGAGGAGAGCAACCGGCAACGGCCGGTAATCGTGCATCGCGGCATCATCGGCACGCTGGAGCGGATGATGGCGTACCTGATCGAGCTGTACGCGGGCGCGTTCCCGACGTGGCTGGCGCCGGTGCAGGCGATCGTGATCCCGATCGCGGACCGGCACAGCGACTACGCGCACAAGGTGCGCGACGACCTGCGGGCGGCAGGGCTGCGGGCGGAGGTGGACACGCGGAACGAGCGGATGAACGCGAAGATCCGCGACGCGCAGCTGCAGAAGATCCCGTACATGCTCGTCGTCGGTGACCGCGAGGCGGAGGCGGAGGCGGTGAGCGTGCGCACGCGGGCGGGCGAGGACCTGAAGTCAATGCCGGTGTTCCAGTTCATCGACCGGCTGCGCGACGAAGTGGCGACGGCGCTGGAGCCGGAGAGCGCGGGGCCGGACGTGCAAGCGCCGCGCGCGGCCGAGCCTTCGGGCGCGGGCTAGCCGAGCTTGCCGCCGAAGTCGTCGAGGCGCTGCTCGAGGCGGCGCTGCTGCACGGAGAGCGTGAGGTCGCCGCGCGTCTTCTCGAGGATGCCGCGCACGGCATCGGTCGTGCGGCGGAGGCCGCCGGTCATCGCGTCGGGGTAGTCGACGGTGACGAGCACGGAGTAGATCTCGTCCATCGCGCGCAGCCACTCCTCGCAGCGGGCGACGTCGCCGGTGCGCAGCGTGTCGAGCAGATGGCGGCGCAGTTCGCCGACGGCTTCGCCCATGCCGTTGAGGTAGGCGGGCAGCTCGACGCCGAGCTCCGCGGGTGCGGGGAGCGGCCTGCCGGAGACGAGCGCGAGCGTGATCGAAGCCTCGGCGAACTCCTTCTGGGCGTCGTGCACGAAGCCGGCGTAGAGCACGTCCGGGTGATCGGCGAGCGCCTGCGCGGCGGCGCGCACCTGGGCGCCGGCCTTCGCGGCGAGCTCCTCGGCGAGCGGGAACTCGTCGCGGTGCACGGCGCGGATCGCGTTCGCGGAGTAGCGGATCGCCTCCCGGCAGAGCGGCAGCGCCTGCTCGCGCGCGGCGTTCTTGGAGGCGAAGCGCTCGCGCACGGACTCCATGACGGCATCGAGCTGGCCGGAGATGTCGCTCATGTCGGGCGCTCCCGCTGTGATTCGTGCCGCGCGCGCTGCGCCGGCTGGAGGGCGCCGATCTGCTCGGCGCTGCGGCCGTAGATGTCGGGCACGGGCCAGCCGTTGAGCCCGGCGTATGTATCGATCTGGCTGCGGTGGTGGATGTCGTGCTCGATCATCATCAGCAGCACGCGCCAGCCCGAGAGCGCGCCGTCGCTGTCGATCATCGCAACCCTGCGCTGGAGCCATGCGTCGGGCGTGCCTTCGAGCTGCGCGCGGAGCGCCCGGGCGCTCTCGTCGAGCGCGGGCAACCAGCGGTCGCGGCGGCTTACGTCCGGCGGGTCGGGCGAGATCCAGCCGTGGCCCAAGTAGGCGTTCGCGAAGTAGAGGCGAGAGCCGGCCATGTGGCCGACGAGCGTGTTGATCGACCAGGCGCCTTCGCCGGAGCCGGCGGGCGGCGCCCAGCCGTCGGCTTCGGGCGGCAGCGCCCCGATGTCGCGCATCGCGCGGCGATGCACGGCCTCGAAGTAACGGAGGAAGGCGTCGATCGAGGCGATCATCGGCAGGGGACCTCACCCCCGGGCCGCGGCTCCGCACCGTGGAACGGGGGAAGCAACGGGGTGCAGTGCGGCGCGCGTGTTGTCATTCTCTCGCTTTTTCGCGCGCCCGCGCGCGGGCTAGAGGTCCTTGACCGCGTCGGGGAGGTCGCCTTCGCGGGCGGCGTCGATCATCTGGCGCGCCTCGCCGGGCAGCTCCATGCCGTACTCGTCGAACTTCTTCTCGACCCAGCGGCCGATCTGGCGCGGGTCGCGGTATTCATCGAGCGAGCGCGGCGGCGTGCCGAACTCCTCGCGCACCTGCGAGGCGCTCTTGCCGAGCGCGAAGCGGGAGAGGGCGCGGGCGGTCTTGCCGCCGCAGTGCTGGCAGGCGGGGGCCGTCTCGGCGGAGGTGTTGCGCACGAGCTGGCTGGTGAGGCGCCCGCAGGACTTGCACTTGTACTCGTAGATCGGCATCGCGGTCAGTGTAACCGGTCGCAGGTCGCAGGTCGCAGGTGGCCAGTGGGTGGGGGTGATGGGTGCTTGGTCACTGGTCGTGGACCGGGCCGCGCCGGTGCCCGCCGGCGGGGGCGCGCTGGACGCGGGGCTAGAAGTCGTCGTCGGCGCCGAAGTCGCCGTCGCCATCGTCGATGTCGGACATGACGGCGTCGGGGTCTTCGCCGGACTCGATGCGGTCGAGCATCTCGCCGAATTCGGGGCCGAGGTCCTCGCCGGCTTCGTCCTGCATCCGCCGGGCCCAGCGGGCGACGGAGCGCGGGTCGTTTTCGTCCACGTCATCGAGCGCGGCGTCGTCGATGTCGTCGGCGCTGCCGCCGCGGCGGACGGCGAACTTCGACATGAGGCGCGTGAGCTTGCGGCCGCCGCAGTGCTCGCAGGCGGGACGCACGGTCGCGGTCATGCTGCGCACGAAGACGGAGGTGCGGCGGTTGCAGGCGGCGCAGCGGTACTCGTAGATCGGCATCGGGGAACGGGATAGCAGAGGACGGCGGCGTGCGGCAACCCGCGATGGTTCAGCCGCGGACGGCGTCCTCGATGTGGATGACGTCGCGCATCTTGCCGGCTGCGTCGAGCTCGACGGCGACGACGTCGACGCGCAGGGGCATGTCGGCGGCCTCGGGATGCGCCTCGACGTAGCGGTCGAGCGCGAAGAGCAGCTTGGCGGCCTTGCGTCGCGTGACGCTGAGCGCGGCCATGCCGGGATAGGCGCCGCGGCGGGTGCGCGCCTCGACGAAGACGAGCTGGTCGCCGTCGACGGCGATGAGGTCGATCTCGCAGTCGCGCACGCGGAACTTGCGGCCGACGATGCGGTAGCCCTTGGCCTCGAGGTGGGCGGCGGCGACGCGCTCGCCGAAGTCACCGAGCCGCTGCCGGGGGGATGGCATGGGGCGATGGTGCATGGCGGGCGGCGTGTGCGCAATGGCGTTTCGCCCGCGAGGGTCGCTGGCCGAGCCGTCCACGCTCGAGGACGCGTGGGCGGACCGGCGGACGGGGCGGAGCCCCTGTCACCGGCCGTCGCCCCTGCACCACGCGTCGTCTTCGTCGCATGCACGGTTGTGCTTCGGCGGCGGGTTGCCGACGAACTGTCCGAACGGCGGCCGCCGCTACGCGGTGGTGGCGATCGCCAGCGGGTCTTTCGCGCGGATGATGCGCTCGGCGCGGGCGGCGGCGGCCGCGTCGGGGCAGGCGACGGTGACCGTGACGGCACCGCCGTCCGTGCGGTGGAAGGTGAGCGCCCAGGCATCGCCCATGCCGAGCGCCATGTAGGCGCCGACCATGCCGCCGACGAGGTGCGCGACGAGCGCCCAGAGCAGCGCGGTCACGACGAGGTTGATCGCGACGAAGCCGGCCAGGCCGAGCGCGAGGCCGAAGAGGCCGCCGAGCGGCGTCGCGATAACGCTCCAGAGGGCGCCGCGCCAGAAGACGCGCCAGACGAGCGGGACATCGGTGTGGCTGCTGTTGGCGCGCGCGTCGGCGCGGCGGGCGGCATCCACGCCTTCGCCGTGCATCGAGATCAGCGAGGCTTCGACGCCGGCGTACTGCAGGGCGTCGATGACCGCGCGGGCGTGCGCCATGTCCCTGCAGGTCGCGAGGACGGTCGTCGGGGCTTGCGGGGCGCTCATGCGATCAGCGTAGCAGTGGCATTCACCTGCAGGTGAGCCCCACCCGGCCCGCGCCGGGGGAGAAGGACTGTGCCGGGGCGGGACACCCCCCGGAGCCCCGTCACGGCGCGGCGCACACTGCGCGCCCGCCGTTGTGCGCGCGCATCCCGGACCGTGCTTGGACGCGAACCGTGTGCGGCGGCCGGGCAGCGGAGGACGAGAGGATGGACGGCGGGGAATGGATGGGCGGCCTGGCGACGCCCGGCTGGGGAAGGGGCGATGTTGGAGGTGCGAGGGGTAACGGCTCGTTTGTGGTGGGGCGGCGTTAGACGGCGAGGGCGGCGGATTCTGGCTCGCGGGATTCGAGGGCGGCGCGGACGGGGGCGAAGCGGCGGCGATGGATGGCGCAGGGGCCATGCACTTCGAGTGCCTGCAGGTGCTCCGGCGTCGAGTAGCCGCGGTTGTGGTCGAAGCCGTACATCGGATAGGCGGGGTGGTAGTCGGCCATGATGCGGTCGCGCGTGACCTTGGCGACGATCGATCCGGCTGCGATGGACGCGGCGAGCGCGTCGCCGTGGACGAGCGAGCGATGCCGGTACTCGGGCAGCGACTCCGCGTCGATCAGCAGCAGGTCGGGACGGCAGGGGAGCGCGGCGAGGGCGATGCGCATCGCCAGCTTGGTTGCGGCGAGGAGGCCCATCGCGTCGATCTCCTCGTGCGAGACGACGCCGGCGCCCCAGGCGCAGTCATCGCGGATGCGCTCGAAGAGGCGTTCGCGCTCGGGTTCGGAAAGCATCTTGCTGTCGCGGAGGTCGGCCCACCAGTCGCGGACGCGGGCGGGGTCGAGGATGACGGCGGCGGCGACGACGGGGCCGGCGAGCGGGCCGCGGCCGGCTTCATCGACGCCGGCGACGTGCCGGAAGCCGCGCCGCCAGGCGGCGATCTCGGCGCCGAGGGAGGGCACGGCGTCGAACAGGCCCATCGGCGGCGATGCTAGCACCATGCCGGATCCCGTGTAAAGATCGCGGGCGCCGCGCGATGCGATGCGCGGCGCGGCGTTACATCGATCGTACCGGGGTTGCGGGGAGCGCAGCAAAGGAGGCAGCGGATGCCCATCGTGCGGGTGTCGATGTTCAGCGGGCGGACGCACGCGCAGAAGCAGGAGCTGGCGCGCGCCATCACGGAGGCGGTGGCGAACATCGCGCATACGACGCCGGACGCGACGATCGTGATCTTCGAGGACATCGAGCGCGAAAACTGGGCGGAAGCGGGGAAGCTCGCGTCGGACGACGAGTAGCGCGCGGGGCACATGGCGATCCATGCCGAAGCGGAGAGATCGTGCGCTCGCTCAGGAGCACATGCGGGGCCGGGAGTAGGGGGACTGCCGATGGGGTTGCTCGCGCCGCGGGCGGATACTGCGGCGATCGCGGCGCGGGGCGCCGGCGTATGATCGATGCGCATGCGGCTGGCGGGGGAGCTTGACGCCGGTCGGGACCACGGGAAGGGAACATCTGCGGCGGCTCGGGCGGTACACGCCTCTGTTATACTGGCCGGGTAGACGCCCCTCTCTTCGAATCCCGGGCGGCTAGGTTAGGGTACGAGCGACAATGAGTTCTCGCTGGCTGCGAAACAGCTTCATCTACCTGCTGATCCTGGTCGCGGTCATCGCGATCGTGCTCGCGTTCCTGCGCAACGGCAGCTCGACGAAGAGCATGACGTTCAGCGACGTGGTGGCGTCGGCGCGGTCCGGCGACGTCAAGAGCATCGAGATCTCCGGGAAGAGCCTGACGGTCGTCAAGAAGAGCGACCCGGATACGAAGTTCAAGTCGCGCATCGGCGACAACACGGACGTCGAGCAGGTGCTGCAGGACAACAACGTCCAGATCGGCGGCTCGGGCGACAACGCGATCGACATCAAGTACAAGGAGCCGGCGGCCTTCGGGAACTGGATCGGGCTGCTGATCAACTTCCTGCCGCTGCTGGCGATCGGTGCGCTGCTGATCTTCATGATGCGGCAGGCGCAGGGATCGAACAGCCAGGCGATGAATTTCGGCAAGAGCCGGGCGCGGATGTTCACCGGCAACAAGCCGACGGTGACGTTCCAGGACGTGGCCGGGGTCGATGAGGCGAAGGAGGAACTGGCGGAGGTCGTCGAGTTCCTGAAGTACCCGGAGAAGTTCGCGTCGCTCGGCGCGCGCATCCCGCGCGGCGTGCTGCTCGTCGGCCCTCCGGGCACCGGCAAGACGCTGCTCTCGCGCGCGGTCGCGGGGGAGGCGGGGGTGCCGTTCTTCTCGATCAGCGGCTCGGAGTTCGTCGAGATGTTCGTGGGCGTCGGCGCGAGCCGCGTGCGCGACCTGTTCGACCAGGCGAAGCGCAACTCGCCATGCATCGTGTTCGTCGACGAGATCGACGCGGTGGGGCGGCAGCGCGGCGCGGGGCTCGGCGGGTCGCACGACGAGCGCGAGCAGACGCTGAACCAGATCCTGGTGGAGATGGACGGCTTCGACACGAACACGAACGTGATCGTGATCGCGGCGACGAACCGCCCGGACATCCTCGACCCGGCGCTGTTGCGGCCGGGACGCTTCGACCGGCAGGTGATCCTCGACCGGCCGGACAGCCGCGGGCGGCAGATGATCCTGGAAGTGCACACGAAGGGGAAGCCGTTCGAGAAGGACGTGGAGCTGTCGACGCTGGCGAAGCAGACGCCGGGGTTCTCGGGCGCGGACCTGGCGAACCTCGTGAACGAGGCGGCGATCCTGGCGGCGCGGCGGAACAAGAAGAAGATCTCGATGAACGAGTTCAACGAGGCCGTGGACCGCGTGATCGCGGGCCCGGAGCGGAAGAGCCGCGTCATCACGCCGAAGGAAAAGAAAATCATCGCCTACCACGAGGCGGGGCACGCGCTGGTGGGGCACCTGCTGCCGAACGCGGACCCGCCGTACAAGATCAGCATCGTCTCGCGCGGCATGGCGGGCGGGTTCACGCGCTTCCTCCCGGAGGAGGACCGGCACCTGATGGCGCGCTCGCAGTTCAAGGACATGCTGGCGACGAGCCTGGGCGGGCTGGTCGCGGAAGAGCTGGTGCTGGACGGCGAGTCGACGACGGGCCCGTCGGACGACCTGAACCGGGCGACGAACATCGCGCGGAACATGGTGACGCAGTGGGGCATGAGCGAGCGGCTCGGCCCGCGGACGTTCGGGCACAAGCAGGAGCTGGTGTTCCTGGGCCGCGAGATCGGCGAGCAGCGGAACTACAGCGAGAAGGTCGCCGAGGAGATCGACGAGGAAGTGCGGCGGCTGGTGGACCACGCATACCAGACGGCGCGGAGCATCGTGCTGGAGAACCGCGACCGGCTGGAGAAGCTGGTGGGGATCCTGCTCGACGAGGAGACGATCGAGGGCGACGACCTGCGGCGGGTGCTGGACGGGCTCGACAAGGACGAGCCGCCGGCCGCGCCGGAGGAGCCGCCGCCCGCGCCATCGACGCCCGAGGAGCTGCGGCAGCCCGACGACACGCCGGCGCCGCGTCCCGACTTCGGGAAGCCGGGGCTCGCATGGGGCAGCCAGTCGAACATCATGCTCGACGGAGAGCGGCCGCCGCAGGCGTAGCGGCGGCGAGGCAGCGACGCGCACGGGCGCGCACTCCACGGGGTGCGCGCCTTGTTGCGCGCGCGGGGGTGGGAGACTCCGCCCCCGGCCTCCGGCCGTCTCCTCTCCCCGGTGTGCCGGGTTCCCGGCACGGGTGATCAGCCCGCTGGCATGACGGTTGGCCCTCGCCCTTGCGTTCGGCAGGGTTGGGCGCTCGTGCGTTCGCATGGTGCATGGTGATGGTGCGTCGGGCGCCGTGCGGCCGACAGGTCGGAAGACCTGTCCTTGCGGGCGGCGGACGCGGTTCCGCGCAACTCGCCACGTCCGGCGCACTGGGGAGCTTCGTCAGGCGGTGAGCGAAGGGGGGCGCCGTTGCGCGGTCTTCGCGCGTGACATCGATTGCGACGAATGGCGGGCGGGATCGGGACAGGCGGCACTCATCGAGCCGCGGGCTTCGGCGTAGGCTCGAGGTGGATGCGGGCGCGCTGGGGGCGCCCGGGTATGGCGGCGGCGGCGGTGATAACGCCGCCCGGACGGAGGTGAGCGATGGCAACGAATGGCAAGACGGAGCTGCCGGTGCGGACGCGCGGGCTGCGCGACGTGGACGAGATGTTCCGGGCGTGGCTCGCAGACCCGTTCCGGCTGCGGATCCCGTGGGCGCTGCGCGAGGCGGAGGCGCCGGCCCCGGCGCCGGCGGTCGACATGTTCGAGCGCGAGGGCAACGTCGTCGTGAAGGCGGAGATGCCGGGCATTGCGCCGGAGAAGATCGAGGTGTCGATCGCGGACGGGGAGCTGAAGATCAGCGGCGAGCGCGAGGAAGAGCACGAGGTGCGCGAGGAGAATTACTACCGCAGCGAGCGCACGTACGGGCGGATCTTCCGGACCCTGACGCTGCCGGAGGGCATCGACGCATCGACGGCGAAGGCGACGGTGCACGACGGTGTGCTGGAGGTGGTCGTGGCGAAGCGCGCCGGCGCGACGCCCACGAAGGTCGAGGTGAAGGCCGCGTAGCGGCGGTCGGAGAACCGGACGTCGGAGGTCGGAAGCCGGAGGCCGGGGGACTCACCCCGGCCTCAGGTTGTCGTCGCCGAGCGCGCGCTGGCACGCGGATGTCTGACGGCGGCCTTCGGCTCTCGTTTCAAACGGTGACGCGTTGCAGGTGGTCCGTGCATCGGCGGTGCGTTGCGGACAGGTCTGCTGAGGTCTCACGCCTGCGCGCCTGGTGGCGGTTCTCTGCGCGTCTGCCCGTCGCGGGGGCGGCGTCAGGGGATCGTGGGTTCAGGGGAGGGGTCGCGGTCGGGGCGGCGGC